>JAICQP010000007.1 GCA_025937815.1 Gemmatimonadota bacterium | reverse complement strand
CGATGGCCAGCTTGACGATGTAGGGCTCGAGTCCGCCGAGCACCGCGCTGACGGCGATCGCCGCGGCGCCCAGTGCGATCGGGCGGCGGTACGGTCCCAGAAACGGGATGAGGGGCGAGAGAGGGTGGGACGTCACCCGTTCTCTCAGAAGCCGTCGGCGAGCCCGCCTCCGCGGAGATCGCTGCGGCCGAACAGGAACCCGTGCTCGAAATCGACCTCGATCGTCTCCACGCGTCCCGAGTAGCCGCCGCGGAACTGGACCTGGTGGCCCTGGGCGGTCAGGCGGTCGACGGTATCCTGCGACAGGCCGAAGGGCTCGACGTAGATCCGATCGGGAAGGTGCTGGTGGTGGATGCGCTTCGCATCGTTGGCTTCCGCCAGCGTCATCCCGTAGTCGATCGCGTCGATCAGGACCTGGGCCACGCTCGTGATGATCGTCGAGCCTCCCGGAGTGCCGACGACGTACTTCACGCGCCCGTCCTTCTCGACGATGGTCGGAGTCATGGCCGAGAGCGGCCGCTTGCCCGGCTCGATCGCATTGGCGCGCCCCTGTACGAGGCCATAGGCGTTGGCGACGCCGGGCTTGATCGTGGCATCGTCCATCTCGTTGTTGAGGAAGAACCCCGCCACCGTCATGTAGGAGCCGAAGCCCCCGTTGATCGTGGTCGTGGAGGCGACGGCGGAGCCGTCGGGCGCGACGATGGAGAAGTGCGTGGTCTCGGTCGATTCGTCGGGAATGACAGCCGCGAACAGCTCCGGCCGGATCTCCGCGGACGGCGTAGCCCGTAGCGTGTCGATCGTGGCGGCGAGCGCGGTGCCGTAGCCTTCCTCCCACGCTTCCGCGGGTATATCCGTATGGTCGGGGTCTCCGAGCAGGATGTTGCGCTCCCCGTACGCCCGCCGCATGGCCTCCACGATCCGGTGGACCGATGCGGCGGAGTGGAACGAGTACCTCGACATGTCGAACGTCTCGAGCTGCTCGAGGAGCCACATCATCGTCAGCCCGCCGGAGGAGGGCGGCCCCATCGAGTGGATCGTGTACCCGCGGTAGTCGAACGTGACGGGCGGGCGCTCCTTGGCCTCGTAGGCCGCGAGGTCCTCCTTCGTGACGAGGCCGCCGTTGGCCGCCATCGCGTTGGCGATCGAATCGGCGATCTCGCCCCGGTAGAACACGTCGGCGCCGCCCTCGGCGATGAGGCGCAGGGTCCGGGCGAGCGCTGGCTGGCGCAGGACCGAGCCGATCGCCGGCGGATGCCCATCGGGGAACAGGATGGCGGCGGCCCCCGGGAAGCGCCGGATGTCCTCCGCATCGCCCTCGAGCGAGCTCCAGGTGTGGGGATCGACGACGAAACCCTCCTCCGCCAGCCGAACGGCGGGCTCGACCAGTTCCCTCCACGGAATGGTCCCATGGCGTTCGTGCACGAGCGCCATGCCGGCTACGGACCCGGGAGTCCCGATCGCCTTCCAGCCGTACCACGACAGCCCTTCGACCGGATTGCCCTCCGCGTCGAGGTACATGTCCTCGGTGGCGGCGAGCGGCGCGCGCTCGCGGTAGTCGTAGGTGTGAACGGCGCCGTCGGTCTGCCGGACGACCATGAAGCCGCCCCCACCGATGTTACCCGCCGACGGGAGCGTGACCGCCAGCGCGAAGTGGACGGCGATCGCCGCGTCGACGGCGTTCCCGCCGCGGCGCAGGATGTCGAGGCCGACCCGCGTCGCCTCGGCCTTCGCGCTCACGACCATCGCGCTGTCGGCGACCGCCGGCCCCCACCACCGGTCCTGCTGCGCAGTCGCAGGCGCGGCCAGGAAGAGGCATAGCGCGCCGAGGAGGAGGAGTTGTCTCATGGGAGGGAGCGAATATCGGACGCGGTCGGGGACACGGCAACCGCTCTCCCGGCGCGCTATACTCACCTCGTGCGCATTCCCCGAGCCCTCGGCCCCGCGCTGGCCGTAGCGGGGCTTCTGGCGGCGCTCTCCGCGACCGCCCAGGACACGGGCGAACACTCCCCGCCCGCAGAGGAGACGAGCGCGCAGCCCGGCGGCGGCGGGATCGTGCGGATCGTCATCGACGGCGCGATCTCTCCCGCGTCCGCCGAGTTCATCCAGGATGCCATCGAGGAGGCCGACGAGAGCGGCGCCGAGGCCCTGGTGATCCTGCTCGACACGCCGGGCGGCCTGGTCGAGTCTACCCGCGAGATCGTTCAGGCGATGATGGCCAGCCGGGTCCCGATCGTCGTGTACGTCGCGCCCTCGGGGGCCCGGGCCGGCTCGGCCGGCGTGTTCCTGACGCTCGCCGCGCACGTCGCCGCCATGGCTCCGGGCACGAACATCGGCGCCGCAACGCCGGTCTCGATGGGCGGGGGCGGTCTGCCGGGGGGCCCCGCCCCGGCGGACAGCGCGATCGAGCGCACGGGAGGCGATCCGCTCGAACGGAAGATCCTCAACGACACTGTGGCGTTCATCCGCACCATCGCGGAGCGGCGCGGACGCAACGCCGACTGGGCCGAGACCGCGGTGACCGAGGGGGTCTCGGTGACCGAGTCGGAAGCGCTCGAGCAGGACGTAGTCGACCTCGTAGCGGCGGGCCTGCCGGAGCTCCTGGAGCGGATCGACGGACGCGAGGTCGAGGTGTTCGACAGGAGGGCGACCTTGCGTACGGCCGGCGCCGAGGTGCGAACGATCGAGCCGGGACTGCGCTTCCGGATCCTCGACACGATCGCCAATCCCAACATCGCGTTCATCCTGATGATGATCGGGATCTACGGGATCTTCTTCGAGCTCATGAACCCGGGAGCCATCCTGCCCGGAGTGGTAGGCGGGATCTCGCTGCTCCTGGCCTTCTTCGCGCTCCAGGCCCTGCCGGTCAACTACGCCGGCGTCCTGCTCATCCTGTTCTCGCTCATCCTCTTCATCGCGGAGGTGAAGGTCGTGAGCCACGGGCTCCTGACGGTGGGCGGCGTCATCGCGTTCGTGCTGGGCGGAACGATGCTGTTCGACAGTCCGGGATCGCTCCTGCGCGTGAGCTGGAGCGTGATCATCCCCGCGGCCCTCCTGACGGCCGGCTTCTTCGCCTTCGCGATGGGGCTCGCGTGGCGCGTGTGGAAGAGTAAGCCGACGACGGGACGCGAAGGACTGGTAGGCGAGCGCGGGGTGGTACGCCGGCGCCTCGATCCCGAGGGGCAGGTGCTGGTCCACGGCGAGCTGTGGCGGGCGCGCGCGGGCGAGGTCCTCGAGCCGGGCGACCCGGTGGAGGTGGTGGCGGTCGACGGCCTGACGGTCGAAGTCCGGCGATCCTGAGCGGTTCCGAGGCCAAGGCCGCGATCCGCGCGAGAATGCTCGCCCGGCGCGCGTCACTGGACCCAGCCGAGCGCGAGACGTGGTCCCGGTTGATCGAGGAGCGCCTCGCCGAACTCGACGTCTGGCAAGACGCGGCCCTCGTTCACACCTACGTGGGAGCCGTGCAGGGAGAGGTCGCCACCCGCGGGATCGTCGAGCGCGCGCTTCGGGAGGGAAAGACCGTCGTCTGCCCGCGCGTCCGGTGGAAGCCCCGGGGGCTCGACTCCTTCGCGATTCGCTCGCTCGACGATCTCGTGGAGAGCTCGCGCGGACTCTGGGAGCCCGACCCCGCCCGCGCGACTCTCGTCGATGACGCGGAGCTGGACCTCGTACTCGTCCCGGGGATCGCGTTCGATCGGCGCGGCTGGCGTATCGGATTCGGCGCCGGCCTCTACGACCGGTTCCTGGCCGGGGCGGCGGCGCCCCGCGTGGCATTGGCATTTTCCTTGCAAATACTCGATTCTCTGCCCGTCGAGCCCCACGACGAGCCGGTCGACTGGATCGTGACCGAGGGCGAAACGATCGCCTGCCGGGCGATTCGCGAGCAATCCGAGCGCGAGGCCATCCGATGAACGCGATCTCCTGTCGCGGGCTCAGGAAGTCGTTCGGGGACTTCGAAGTTCTGAGGGGCATAGACCTGGAGGTCGAGCCGGGCGAGCTGTTCGGCTTCCTCGGCCCGAACGGCGCCGGCAAAACGACCACGATACGGGTGCTGGCGGGGCTCCTGCTGCCCTCCGCCGGAACCGTCCGGATCGCCGGCCACGACGTGGTGAAGAGCGCCCGCGAGGTCAAGCGTCGGGTCGGCTACGTGCCCGATCGCGCCTTCCTTTATCCCAAGCTCACCGCGCGCGAGTTCCTCGAGTTCGTCGGCCATCTCTATGAGCGGGACCCCGAGGATGTCGCGCGAGTCTCCGCGCCGCTGCTCGAGCGGTTCGATCTCTCCGAATGGACCGACGAGCTGATCGAGTCCTACAGCCACGGGATGCGGCAGAAGCTGGCCCTGACGGCGGCCATGATCCACGAGCCCGAGATCCTGGTCATCGATGAGCCCATGGTGGGTCTGGATCCGCGGAGCGCGCGCGTCATGAAGACGCTCCTCGCCGATCTCGTCGTGGGCGGGCGAACGGTGTTCCTGTCCACCCACACGCTCGAGATCGCCGAGCAGCTCTGTTCGCGCGTGGCGATCGTCCAGAAGGGACTCGTGGTCGCGCTGGGCAGCCTGGAAGAGCTCCGCATCCAGGCCATGACCGAGGGCTCGCTGGAAGCCGTGTTCCTGCGGCTCACGGAGGGGGAGCCCGAGGCGATCGAAGAGGACTTCCTGAGGCCTCCCGCGAAGGCGGCGCAGTGAGCACCCTGCTCACCCCGCGGCTGCTCGCGGCCCGGCGCCAGTGGCGGGGTGGGGGCCTCGGGAGGCCACTGGTGCTCGCCGCCGTGGGGGCGGTCTTCCTCGCCGCCGGCTACCGGATCAGCGCGCGAATTCTCGAGCATTTCATCCGCGTAGATCCCGACCTGGGACGCATACTGGGCGTCAAGCTGATGGCCTTCCTGCTGCTCGTCCTGCTCTCCTTCCTGCTCTTCTCGGCCCTGATCACCGCGCTCAGCCAGTGCTTCCTGGCGAACGACCTGCAGCTGATCGCCGCCGCGCCGGTTCCCTTGCGCCGCCTGTTCGGCGCCAAGCTGCTGGAGGTCGCCACCTTCGCGTCGTGGACCGCCGTCTTCCTCGCGCTCCCGATCTGGCTGGCGTACGCGCGCGTGTTCGATGCCGGCGCGACCTACTATCTCGCGCTCGTCATGGTCATGGCTCTCATGGTGACGATCACCGCCGCTATCGGGATGCTGTTCTCGGTCGCGCTCGTCAACCTGTTCCCGGCGCGGCGCGCGCGGGACCTGCTGTCGCTCGTGGCGCTGCTGTTCATCATCGGAGCGGTGATGATGGCGCGCGTGGTACGGCCGGAGCGATTCACCCGTCCCGAGGAGTTCGGAACGTGGGCCGAGTACCTGGTCGAGCTGTCGAGCCCGACTCTGCCCTGGCTTCCGTCGTACTGGGCGGCGCGCGTGCTGGGCGAGGTGCTCGGGTTGTACGGTGCCGCGCCTAGGTGGGACGCGGTCGCGTGGTACGGCGGCGCGCTGGTCGTCGCCGCGGCGACGGCGGCCACGCTGGCGGCGCTCGTCTTCCGGGAGGGCTTCCGGTCGGGATACAGCCGGGCCCAGGAATCACGCGAAGTGCGCTGGACACGCCAGCCCTGGTGGCGCGGCGCGAGCGCGTGGCTGAGCCGGCCGTTCCCGCGCGGAATGCGCGCGATCATCGTCAAAGACGCGGCCACGTTCTTCCGCGACCCGGGGCAGTGGTCACAGCTCTTCCTGCTGCTGGCCGTGATCGCGATCTATCTCTACAACTTCAAGGTGCTCCCGCTGGACGCGGCCGGCGGCACCGGGTACTTCATGCGCAACCTCCTGGCGTTTCTGAACGTTGGACTGGTAGGGCTGGTCGTCGCTGCGCTCGCGGCGCGCTTCGTGCTGCCCGGGATCAGTCTGGAGGGAGGGACCCTGTGGATGCTGCGATCGAGCCCGCTGACGCCGCGCGAGCTCCTATGGGCGAAATTCTGGGGCGGCTTCATGCCGCTCGTCGTGGTCGCCGAGACGCTCGTGGTCGTGTCGAATCGGATGCTGCATTCGACGACGCTACTCGCGGTGCTGTCGATCGCATCAGTCTTCTGCCTGTCGGCGGCGATCGTGGGGCTGGCGGTGGGGCTGGGCGCGGTCCATCCGCGGTTCGACGCCGCGGATGGTACCGAGGTGGCCGCCGGCTACGCAGGCATCCTGTTCATGATGTTGAGCGCTGTACTCGTGCTCTTTTCGGTGACCGTTCTCGCGTGGCCCGTGTATCATAGTTTTCGGGCACGGTGGCTAGGATGGAGCCCCGGCGCCGGAGAATGGGGAGGAGTTGCGGGCGGACTCGCCGCTGTCGCCGGCGTGTCCATGATCGCCCTGGTCACGGCCATGCGCCGTGGCCGGCATTCGCTGGAGACCATCGACGCGTGAAGATTCGTAAGCGCATCCTGACACCGGCGCTGGTCGGAGCGCTCGCGGTCTCCGCCGCCGCCCAGTCCCCCCGCGCCGAAGTGCCGGAAGCCGGCTTCGACCTGCCGGCCAGCCCCGCCGCGATCGCCACCGTTCTCGACCCTGTCCTGAGGGGAAAGCGGGGCTCGATCGGGATCGCCGTGTATTCCGTCGACCGCTCGGCGCCCCTCTACCTGCGCTCGGCCGATCAATCGCTGCTGCCCGCTTCGAACATGAAGCTGTACACCACGGCGGCCGCACTCGACCGCCTGGGTCCCGATTTCCAGTACACGACGTCCCTCTATGCCGACGGTCCCGTGCTTCCGGGCGGGATCCTGGATGGCAATCTCATCCTCGTCGGCCGGGGCGACCCTGCGCTGTCCGGCAGGTTCTTCGGAGACAGCGCGACCTACGTGTTCGACCGGTTCGCCGACGAGCTGCGCCGCGCCGGTGTCCGCCGGATCACGGGCCGCCTGATCGGGGACGCCTCATACTTCGACGACCAGCTCGTGGCTCCGGGCTGGGAGCCGGGGAACCTCCTGTGGTGGTACGGCGCGCGCTCGAACGCGCTCTCGTTCAACGACAACGTCGTGACGCTGGAGATCCGGCCCGGCCAGGCGGTCGGCGATCCGGTCTGGGTGTCGTTCTACCCGCACGCCGACGATCTGCGGGTCGCCAACCGCGCGACGACCGGCTCCCGCAGAGGCGGGCGATCGATCGGAATCGCGCGCCGGCCCGATCTGAACGGGTACGAGATCTGGGGTCGAATCCCGGTGGGCGGAACTCCCGTTCGGTACGTGGTGGCCGTGGAGGATCCTGCCGCTTTCACGCTCTCGGTGATGCGCAACCGGCTCGAGAGGGTGGGGATCTCCGTGACCGGGAGAGACGACGTGGTTTACGACCGCGATCTGCTACCTGGGCGCCCGCGCCGGCTCGTGGCAAGTCACGTCAGCCCGCGCCTCGTCGACCTGGTGGGCGTCGTGAACAAGCGCAGTCAGAATTTCTTCGCCGATCAGATACTGAAGACGCTGGGCGCAGTGGTGGAGGAGGAGGGCTCGTTCAGCGAGGGGGCCGATGTGGTGCGGGATATGCTGCGGGGTTTCGGGGTCTCGAGCCGTTCGGTGGTCGTCCGCGACGGATCCGGGCTCAGCCGCAGCAACGTCGTCACCGCGCGCACGACCGCCGAGCTTCTGGTCGCCATGCGCTCGCACCCCCTGTTCGACGACTATTACGACTCGCTGCTGATCGCCGGCCTGGACGGCGATCCCCGGCGGCTCCGGTCGGTAGCGGCGAGGGGCAACGTGCATACGAAGACCGGTACGCTGCGCGGGGTTTCCGCCCTGTCCGGCTACGCGACGACGCGCGACGGCGAGCTGGTCGCCTTCTCGGTGATCACCAACGGGATGCCGGGCGGGAAGGCAGCGTCCATAGCGCTGGAAGACGCGGTGGCCGAGGCGCTGGCGGGGTATTCCTCACGCTATTCCCCACTCCTCGAGAGGGAAGTCGGCCGCTGATCCGGCCGCTGAAGGCGGCCGATCTGCTGCGTTGCGTCTCCTCGCGTCTTCCTGCGGCGTACAGATCGTACGCCTCGGAATCCTCTCGTCGCGCGCCTTGCATCTGGGCCACCTTGAGCGGCCTTTACAGAACCTTTTCAGGCAAATTGGTGCGGCTGGCGGGGGGTTAGCGGCGGCGGAGGCGGAGGGAGAGCTTGACGAGGCCCGCGGCGGTCGCGAGCGCCAGGGAAGAGAGGACGATCTTGGCAGTGGTGGTCAGCGGCAGGCCAAAGTGCAAGCTGTGCTTGTGCCTGCTCACGTGCTCTCCAGCGGCTACCGACGAGCTGACGTAATCCTCGGCGAACCCCTCCAGGTTCCGCTGGATCGCGCGCTTGAGCTTCCGTACGGCGCTGCTCTCCGAGGGGCCGTAGGCCACGAATCCGGGCAGGGTCGGCGAGGTCGCGACGAAGGTGCCGTCCTCCTCCTGCTCCACGAGGATCTGATACTCCCGGTCGTCCTCCAGGCGCTCCTTCAAGAAGTCCAACATGGGCAAAAACATACGTTGACCAAAGGGGCTCCGCCAACGGCCGGTGGGCGCCGGGCGGCCGCGAGGCCCTGGCGGAAACAGCGCCGAAAGTGCGGTGTATGATGGAGGCAGCCCGTCAAAATCCCGACTCGACGCCGATCCTTCCGGTCGGTTGTCCGCAAGTGCGGCGGGCCACAGATTGGAGCAGAAGCATGGTGCACCGACACACACTCACAGTCGCGATCGCCGCAATGACCCTCGTGGTCCCGCGCGCGACGGCGCAGCCTGACGCGGGGATCGCCGAGGCGATCCGCGCCTTCGACCCCGCCGCGAGCTTGTCCGCCGATCCGGCGCTCACACAAACCGCCGACTTCAACGGCGACGGGCGCGAGGATGTGGCCGCCGTCCTCGAGGCAGGCGGCAAGTCCGCGCTCGTCATCTTCAATCGGACGGCCGTGGGATACCGCCCCTACGCACTCTATGCTGCCCTGCCGGGAGGTCCCGTCCGGCTCCACGTGGTCCCACCCGGGCGGCATCGGGTCCTGGGAGCCGCGGGGACTTTGGAGACGACCGCGCCCTCGCTGGAGCTGGTGTTCCCGGGCCGGTCGAGCGCGATGTATGTGTGGGGGAATGGCCGGTACCAGGTCCACGGCACCGAGAACTATTAGGTCGGTCGCTGAATACGGCTCATCTGCGTCGTTCCGCTCGTCGTTCTTCCTGCGGCGTGGGAATCGCCACGCCTCGGAAGAGCCTCCTCGCGCGCCTAGCATCTGAGCCGTTTTAGCGACCTCCTAGCTCGCTGAATAGCGACCTCTAGGTCGGCCGCTGAGGGCGGAGCGTTTGCGGCGGGCCGGTCGCTGAGGGGCTACTTGCGGATGAGGGTCTGGGGCTTGGTGTCGGGATCCTTGCCGAGCTCCACGAGGAACCGGCGCCGCAGCACATCGCCGACGTCCGAACCGGCCTCGTCGAGGTTGATCTGCGCGCCGGCCATCTTCCCGTGGCCCCCGGCTGTCCCCGTCTCGCCCACCACCCGCGCGATCGTCGCACCGGCATCGTGCTCGTCGCTGCGCGTTCGGAGGCTGAGGTACAGGCGACCCTTGTTCCGGCCCATGACGAGCGCGTAGTCGGCCCCGTCGAGGGGGATGAAGAAGTCCGCCATCTCCGCGACCATGTCCGGGTTCTCGACGACCCCCATGTCGGCGACGACGACTCCGTCATAGAGCGCGCTTACCTCGAGCGCTTCGTGGAACGCCTCGAAGTACCGCTGCGGGATGCGCGGGCTCTCGATCCGGGCCATGAGGGTCAGGTCCGCGCGCGGGAAGATCTCCAGGTACGCGTAGAGGTCCGCCTCGCTCGCCTCCCGCTCCAGTCCGCGCGTGTCCGACTTGATCCCGATCAACAGGGCGGTGGCGAGCTTCGTCGGCAGGTCGAGTCCGGCCCCCTTGAGGTAGTAGAACATCATCGTGCTGGTCGCGCCGAACTCCGTGCGAACGTCGGTGAACGTGGCCTGGCGGGTGTCGGGCCGCGTCGGGTGATGGTCGATGGCGATCGCGATCGGCAGGTCGTCGGGGATGGAGTGGTTCCCGGTCTCAGGCTGGGTGTCGATCATGCAATGGGTGCCGTACTCGTCGAACCTGACGGTCGAGATCGGGTGCATCCGGATGCCCAACAGCTCGACCATCGCGCGATTGGTCGCGCGTCCGATCGTGCCGCCGAACGCGATGATCGAATCGACCTCGAGGCGTCGCGTGAGCAGGTGCTGGAGCGCGTAGGCGCTGGCTATCGAGTCGGGGTCGGGCTGATCGTGGGTGTAGATCGCCACCGGCAGCTCCTCGTCGACGGCGGCCAGCAGCCCTTCGAGCAGGCGCTGGGCCTCGCTCTCGGCCTCCGCCGGCGTGGCGTGGCGGTCGCCGCTGTCGCTGGCGCGGCCCTCGGCCATTCGCCTCAGACGCCCGACAGGACCCGGCGGGCGATTTCGCGAAAGCGCTCCGCGATGGGGGAGTCGGGGCGGGAATGGACGATCGGATCGCCCGCGTCTCCCGAAGGAGCGACTTCCTCGTGCAGCGGGATCGTGCCGAGGAACGGCACACCGTAGCGCTCGGCGGTGGCCCGCCCGCCCCCCTGCGAGAAGATCTGGTGCTCCGACCCGCAGTCCGGGCATACGAACGTGCCCATGTTTTCGACGATTCCGATCACCGGCGCGCCGACTTTGTCGAACATGCGCAGGCCCTTCCGCGCGTCGATGAGCGCGATGTCCTGCGGTGTAGTGACGATGATCGCCCCCTCGAGGGGAACCGCCTGGGTGAGGGTCAGGTGCGCGTCACCGGTGCCGGGCGGCATGTCGACGACGAGCCAGTCGGTCGGGCCCCAGTCGACCTCGCGGAGAAACTGGGTCACGGCGGAGTGGACCATCGGACCGCGCCACACCATCGGGGTGTCCTCTTCGACGAGGAATCCGAGGGACATGACCCGGATGCCGTATTTCTCCACCGGCTGGATACGCTTGCCGACGACAGCCGGCTTCACGCCCTTGAGCCCCATCATGGTAGGAAGTGAAGGCCCGTAGATGTCGGCGTCGAGGAGCGCGACGCGCTGGCCTTCCGCGGCCATGGCGAGCGCGAGATTGACGGCCACCGTGGACTTGCCGACGCCCCCCTTGCCGCTGGCCACGGCGAGAATGTGATCGACCCCGGGGATCGGCAGCTGAGCGGCCGGCCGCTTCAGCGGGCCGCCCGCAACCCCGGCCTCCTGCTGGAGCGAGATCGCCACCCTCTCGACCCCTTCGAGCTCCTCGAGGAGCCCGCGCAGGTTCTTGAGCACGTTCTCGGAGAGCGGCCGCGCCGGATCGACGAGGACCTTGAATGCGATCTCCCCGCCGCGGATCGAGAGCTCCTTGACGCGGCCGAGCGAAATCAGATCCTTGTCGCTGTCGGGATCCTTGACCCGCCGGATCGTGCGGATGACGTCTCTTTCCTGTACGGTGGGCACGGTGGAATCCTGGCGAGGAAGGTACGTTCAGGCAAGGCGAGTGGAGACGCGAATATAGCAGCCCGGGAGGGGGAGGTCATATGAGGCGGATCGTTAGAGTGGTATTCGCTTTGGCGGGATCTACCCTGGGTTGGGTCGGCCCGCTGGCGGGACAGACGCAGTCCGCGGCCCCGGAGCTCCGGCTGCGCGGCTCCGCCGAGGAGCTGCTCTCGATCGCATATCCCGAGCGCTACAGCGCCGACCCGGACGCCCTCTCCGAGGACGTCGAGTGGGTCGAGGACGAGAGCGCGGATCTGCGCCAGTGGTGGGAGCGGCAGGGCCCGCTTTTCCTCCTGCGCGCGGCTGACATGGCGGGGCTTCCGTGGCCCTACCGGGACATCGAGGTGTACCTGGTGCGCTACTGGCCGCAGGTGTCGATCGAATATCCGCTGGTGCTGGCGCTGGACGCCGTGCAGGGCCCGGGCGGCTCCGCGCAGGTTCCCCGCGACGAGGACGTCCGCGTGCTCCTCCTCGCGCATCAGCTCGTCCACTACCTCCTCGACGATCCCCCCGCCCGGCCGGGCGCCGCAGCCGATCCGGCGTACGGCCACCCGTTCATGGTCCCGGGAAGCTTCGAGCTCGAGTCTCTCGTCAACTGGGTCACGTACTCCGCGCTCGAGGAGATCTGGGGTCGCGACCGCCTGGAGCGCGCGACGCGAGACGATCTGTGGCTCGCGTACAACCCCAATCACGCGTTCGTCGTCGACGAGCTGATGCGGGAGAGGCGGCTGGCGCGGACGTACACGCTGGCCCGGTGGCTGCGCGACAACCCGCCCGGCAGCCCCATCTTCGCGGTCGAGGAGGACTACGAGGAGCGCTCCGGAGCGGCGGACGAGCCGACCGGCGCCGGCCCGGGCCTCAGCGGGACCGACTACGGCTTCGACCTCGGAGCGGCGTTCGACGGGTCGATCTTCGTCGCCTTCGTGGACGCGGGATCCGCGGCGGACCGCGCCGGCGTACTGCGCGGCGACGTGTTGAGCACGATCGAGGGGCGCGAGGTGGGGCGGGACATCGGGGACGCCCGGCGGCGGCTCGACGAGTCGTGGGAAGACGATCGGGAGATCAACCTGAGCGTTATCCGCGATGGGCGCGAGGTGTATCTGACGCTGGGAAGTTGACGACCATCGTCGTGTAGCGCGACGTGGGGACGGCGGGCTAGATTCCGCGACGTCCCGCCCGTTTTTCCGACCCGCACCCGACGCCGACGTTGAGAGAAGACGCGTACCCAAGTCTGGGCAGGACCGCCTGGCTCCTAGCGGGCACGCTGCTCGCGGCCCTCGTCCTGACGGCCGCGACGCTCGTTCTCTTTCCCGGCTGGCCCCAGATCGCCCAGATGGCGATCCCCACGGAGCTCGCGCTCCTGGGGGCGGTGGCGTGGGGTGTCCGGCGGACCGGCCTGTCGTGGCGGCAGGCGCTGGGCCTGGGGCCCCTTCCGCTCGGCGCGCTATGGCCGCTCGCGCTCGTGCTGGCGGGATCGGTCACGGTGTTCAGCGAGATCTACGTGATCGTGCAGCACCTCGTGCCTGTTCCGCCCGAGTTCGAGGCGCTCCTCCGGGACCTTCTGCAGATCGAAGGCACCGCCGATCTCGTGTTCACCGTCGCGGTCGCGGTCGTGCTCGCGCCGGTGCTGGAGGAAGCGCTGTTCCGCGGCCTCATCCTGCATGGGCTCGCGCGTCGCCGCGGCCCGCGGTCGGCTACGCTGTGGACCGCGGCCTTCTTCGCCTTCTTCCACTTCTACAACCCGTGGCAGATCATCCCCACGTTCTTCCTGGGTCTGCTCCTCGGCTGGGTCGTTCTCGTCACTCGCTCGCTGTGGTCCTCCATCGTCCTCCATTCGGCGTTCAACGGGCTTTCGCTATCGGTGTTCGCCCTCTCGCTGGAGCCGCCGAACGCGCCGCCGCCGCTCGTGGCCACGGGCGTCGTTCTCTTCCTGCTCCTGGGCAGCGCGGCGCTTCTGGCGGGCATGGCCTGGCTCGAGACGATGAGCGGCGGGGGCGCTTACGCCGAGGACCCGGCGGCCGCCGACGTGGTCCCGCGGGGCGGAGGGTTGCCTCCGGCGCGAGGGTAGCGGGCCCGCGCGAGCTCGACCGCTTCGAGGACGCGCGCCACGGCGATCCGCTCCATCCTTCCCTGACGATACCCCGCACGCGGCGGATGCCAGCCCTCGCCGGGATCGTGGAAGGCGTCGACGACCAGGTCGAGGAACCGCCGTCCCGGGCCCACGCGCGCCGGATCGGTGAGGCCGTAGAGGCCCACGGTGGCGACGCCCAGTGCGACCGCCAGGTGGTACGGCCCGGTGTCGGGGCTCAAGGCGAGCGCCGCGCCGTCCAGGAGCCAGAGCAGCCGCCGCAGATCGTCGCGACGCTCGTCCAGGATCGGAACCCGCGACAAGGCGACGATTTCGAGGGCGCGGGCGCGCTCGGACGGCCGGTCGGAACCCACGATGCAGACCTCGTAGCCCATCTCCGCGTGGAGCGACTCCGCGAGTCGCGCCCAACGCTCCGCGGGCCACTCCTTGGTGCTCCGCGACGTGCCCACGACGAGCGCCGCCAGCGGCGCGCGTCGGCGGTCGTAGAACGCGGCCTGGGCGGCGCGCTCCTCGCTGCTGATCGGAAGGGGCCACTCGTACCGGCGCGGGATCCCGAGGTGGTCGGCGAACTCCAGGTACTGCTCAGTCGTGTGGCGAAGCGGGCCCGCGGGAATCCGCTCGTTCGTCACCAAGTAGTTGAGCTCCCGCGCCCGCGTGCGGTCGAAACCGATCTTCCGGGGGCTGTCGAGCATCGCAGTGACCAGGCTCGCCTTGGCGTAGACCTGGAGGTCCAGAACCAGGTCGAACCTCCGGCCACGGAGCTCGCGGTGGAGCTCACGGAAGCCCCGCCACCCGCGCGCGCGATCCAGCGTCCACACCCGGTCGACACCGGGGTGCCCGCCGGCGATCTCTCCCGGCACGGGTTGGGTGATCCACTCCAGCGTCAGGCCAGGCGCGGCGGCGCGGAGCGAGGAGACCAGCGGAAGCGCGTGGACGATATCGCCGATGGCCGAAAGGAGGACGACCGCTACGCGCTGGCCGTCAAGCACCGGATCCCGCCTCGTACCCGCGGCGGAACGCCTCGGCGTCCGCCGGCCGCCAGCTCACCTTGCCCGCGCGTCGCTCCTTCTCGATGGACCGATGGAAGCGTTCGAGGTTTTTTTTTTGGCAAGAGCGGAAGCATCCCGCCCCGCGATCCGCGCGCGGTCGAGGTCGAGGAGCGCCGCCTTCCACCCGCCATCCAGCGGCTGCAGGAACACGTTTCGAGGGCGCAGGTCGGGATGTTCGAGACCCGCGGCGTGGGCGCGCCCGATCGCCCTTCCGGCCTCCTCGACTGCGGCGGCGCGCTCCGTGTCGGGATAGAGATTGGGCCGCAGAAGCTCCTGGAGGTCGAGTCCGGGGGAGAGCCACTCGGTGGCGATGTCGGCGCGGTATCCCGGGTGCGCCGGCGTGACCACGGCGGCCAGGACGCGCGGTGTGGGGACCCCCGCTTCGCGGAGGAACTCGCTCACCGACAGCTCCACGAAGGGGCGCGGCGGCCTGTCCAGGTAGCGGTCGCCCAGGAGAGGGCCCATCCATCCCCCCCGGCGATAGTGGCGGACCGCGGCGGGGGCGCCGCCGAGCTCCACCAGCCACGCGGCGCCGCGGCCGCCGGGCAGCTCTCGCGCGGCGTTCGCCGCCGCCCAGTGCGCCAGCGTGGGCGCGCCGGCGAGCGCATCGTCGATCGCCTCCGCGACCGCGCTCAGCGCGACGACCTCCCGGGCGCCCAGCCGCCTCCGCTCGTAGCCCGCCGGCGGGAAGGGGCGGGGCCCCGTCGCGGGATCCGCGAAAGACCCGCTCACGGGATCCGCCCCTCGACGATCCCCGTGACGAGCCGGTCGATCGCCTCGACTGCCGACTCCCCCGCGGTCTGGTTGACGACCACGCTGAACGCGTACTCGTCGCCGGCCAGCGTCGTCAGGTAGCCGCTCAGAGAGTACACGTTCTCGATGTATCCGGTCTTGGCGCGAACGCGGCCGGCGGCGGGCGTGCCGCCGAAGCGCCGCCGCAGCGAGCCGCTCTCCCCCGCCACCGGAAGCGCCGACACGAACGTGGAAGCGGAAGGCCGCTTCCGCATCGCCGAGAGCAGATCGACGAGCGCCTCGGGGGTCACGAGGTTCGCGCTCGAAAGGCCCGACGCGTCGCGCAGGAACACGGCCGTGGTGTCGACGCCGAGCTCGGCGAGCGTGCGCCGCTCGACCGCCAGCCCCGCCGACCACGACCCCTCGCCCGCGATCTCCTTGCCGAGCGTCTTGAGGAGCTGCTCGGCGTGCCAGTTCTGGCTCCGGCCGAGGACCGCCTCGACGACGCGCGCGAGCGGCGGACCCGCGTGGGCGGCGAGGGCGATCGTGTCGCCGGCCGCGACGGGCGAGTCGGCGGGCCGCGAGATCGTGCGCACCGCGCCCTCGACGGCGATCCCGCGCCGGGACAGCACCTCGCGGAAAACGGTTGCCGCCCATCCGGCGGGGTCGACGACCGCGAAGTACTCGACGTCCGGTTCGGCGTCCACGGGGAGAGAGCCGTAGGCGATGACGTGGTTGGTGCCCGGCTCGCGGGTGAGATCGAAGGTGCGCTCCGATCCGGGCGGCCCGGTCACGGCGCGGTTCTCCAGTGTGTAGAACGACGATCGCGGCTCGCCCTCCACGACCAGCGGATCGCCGACCGCTGCGCCGGGCCGGATGTGGAAGTCGATCGAGTTGTCGTTGAAGCCGAGGGCGCCGACGGGCGCCGCATACCACCACAGGAGATCGTAGGTGGCCCAGTCCCCCCGCACGTAGTCGGCATCCCAGAAGCTCTCGTCCGCCAGGAGCTCGCCCGTCACGCGCGCGAGACCGCGCGTGGCGAGCGAGTCGGCCAGCGCCTCGAAGATCGCGGTCATCGACGGGGCGAAGCGGCCCGAGAGGTTGGGGTCCCCCCGGCCGTAGAGGACGAGGTCGCCGTCCAGGACGCCGCCGGCGCCGATGGGCTCCGTTCCGTAGACGCTGGTCCGCCATGCGAAGTCCGCGCCAAGCCGCTCGAGCGCGGCCGCGGAGACGACGAGCTTGAGGTTCGAGGCGGGGACGAAGAAGCGGTCGGCGTCATGGCGGACCACCCAGCGTCCCGTCGCGAGGTCCCGCACGGCCACGCCCCAGTGCGATCGCGCGAACGTCCCGGTGGCGACCTCGGCGAGCCACGCCGGGAGCGCGGACTCCGGAACGACATGCGAGGAAGAGCCGGGAGCGGGCTGTGCGGTGGGGACGGCCGGGGGCGGGAGCGCTTCGCCGCGCCCCGAGGCGCACGCGCCGAGAGCCCCGCACAGGGCGAGAACCAGGAGTCGCGACGTCAACGGTCGAGCCGCGCGCGCAGCGCGTAGTACAGGAAGGGGATCAGAATCTCGTGATGGCCGGTCAGGTGGAAGCCGCGTCCGCCCGCCAGTACCGGACGGCCGACGACATTCATCTCCGGGCGGTAGTGGCGGGTCATGTCGACGTTCACGGCCGTGAAGTCCTTGAGCGGAGGCCAGAGGTGCCGCGCCACGTTGAGCGCCTTGACGAACACCTCCGGGAGCACGACCGCCGACCCGAGGTTCGCGACGAGGCCGCCGCCGTGGAGCTCGCGAAGCGAGGCGGCCAGGATCCGGAAGTCGCGGTGACTCGCGGCGCCGAGCGCGGCGCCGTCGAAGCGGGGATGCTGGTGCGTGATCTCGGCGCCGATCGCGACGTGGACGCTGACGGGCACGCCACGCAGCCATGCACGCGCCAGCAGGCTTTCGCGCGCGTGCGGCACAGGCGGCTCGCGCTCGGCCAGCCAGCGCCCCAGCGCCTCGCCGCAGCCCAGCTCCTCGGCATGTCCCCGGGCCACCGCCTCGGCCATCCATGCCCCCGTCTCGTCGGCCAGCCCGAAGGTGCCGTCGGCCAGGTTCTCGGCCACGTCTTCCGATGTCTCCCCGAAGCAGGCGATCTCGAAGTCGTGGATCGCGGTGGCGCCGTTGAACGCGAGATGGCTGATCCAGCCCCGATCGAGGGCATCGGCGAGGAACGGCGAGCAGCCCGTCTTCACGACGTGCCCTCCGCACATTACGACCACCGCGCGGCCTAGGCGGACCGCCTCGGCCCAGGCGTCGACGACCGCGCGCAGATCGGCGGCGGCGAGGATGTCCGGCAAGGCGCCGATCAGCGGCTCGATCGCGGGCGGGCGCTCGAGCACCTCGCCGAACTGGGCGATCGAGACCTTGTTGCGGCGCTGGGAGAAGGGGAGCGGCGTGACCGCGGCGAGGTCGGCCGCTGGGAACCGTGAGGTCAACGCGCTTGGTGTCCCGAGTCAGAAGTTCTTGGAGAGGGGTCGCGATCAGGCGGCGGCGCCGCCGTTCGTCAGCGAACCGAAGTTACGGGGGCGCCTCGCGCGTAGTCAACCAACTCCGCCTCGAACGATCCGATGCCGACCTTGCTGGAGATCTTCACCGGCACGTGGCGGGGATCAGTGGTGACCCAGATCCGGTTCTCGCCGCCCTTCTTGAACAGGCCGCCGTCGGTCTTGACGTCGAGATCCAGGACGAAGGCGTCGAAGCTGCCCGCCGGCACCCGGATGCGCTCCTTCTTCAGGACCTCGATCGTCAGCGGGTTGTCGTCGGGGTCCGCCTGGTTGCGGAGCACGAATCGCGCTCCCGGCTCCAGCGGGAGCAGGCGCACGTAGTAGAACATCGCGACCTGGTCGACGGCGCGCGGGCTGGCAGGGGAGACGTCGCCGTCCGGCTCGATACGCACCTGACGCTGCTGGTCGAAGACGTACTCCTTGGTGCGGGTCTTGTCGTTCTCGGTCGATTCCCGCCGATACCGCAGCGAGTAGAACTCCCGCGCGTCGAACCACGACTCCTCGAAGGACGCGATGTCGTAGAGATACGAGATGGCCCTGTTGCTCTGGGCGCGGAAGACGATGTGGTAGGCCGGCCGTCCCACGAGCGTGTCGAGCTTGTCGATTCCGATCTCGAGCGACCCCGCCGGAAGCCCCCCGTAGCCGACCGCGTACTCCATGGACTCGCCCGGATAGAAGGGCGCTGAGCGGATGCCGCTCGCGGTCTGGGACGCGGCCGGGACGGCCGCCGCCAGAAGCCCCACGAGGGCCAGGGTCCACGGATGTCGATGCATGCGGTTCACGCCGGAGTCATACGCAAGGACGGGGCCTTTGTTCCGCGAGAAAACCGGCTCAGGCGCGCGCCGGGACCCGGTCGACCCGCCCGGTGAGGCTGAGCTGCTCGCGGACGGCCCGCGTCCAGCGATAGCGCGAGCGCCGCGGCCGGATGTCGTACCGGCAGCGGACGGGCACCTCGGCGAAGGTGGGGTGGAGCCGGCCCAGCCGCAGGAGGAGCTCGACCGCGGCGGCGCAGTCGCGGCTGGTGATCAGGCCCTCCTGGTGCGCGTCGAGAGCGCGCTTCAGCGTGCCGACCCGATAGGCCTGAAAGACCGAACTGTAATCAGTCACCCGGGGAAGCGGCATCACGGCCCGGAGCACCGTCGAGACGAGCCGCGAGCCGAACCGCTTACCGGAAGGGAGGTCGTCGAGCTGACTATCGTGGTGCGTGCGAGCGCCGATCACGACGTCGGCGCCGGCCTCGATCTCCCGCACCATGTCGGGGACGGCGTCGGGACTGACCGAGAAGTCGCCCTCGATGACGACCGCGATGTCGCGCTCCGGATAGCGGGAGAGCCGCGTGGCCTCCCGCAGCAGGCGGTCGAGGCTCGGGCCGAACCCGCGGTTCTCGGCATGGCGCAGGAGCTTGACGGGCAGGAACCGGCGGTACTGCTCGGCGACCTGCGCGGTGCCGTCGCCGGACCCGTCGTCGAGCACGACGACCAGGTAATCGCGGCGGATCTCGCGCATGACCTGACGGATCTTGTAGAGCAGGAGGCCGAGCGTTCCCTCCTCCTCGTAGACGGGGATCAGGAAGTAGACCATGCACCCAATCTACCGCCCGGATGAGGGTGTCTGCCACGCGCCTTGAACGCCCTTCCCGCGGCCGGCGTCCGAACGGCAAGCCCCCCGATTTGGATGGCGCGGTGGCCCGAGGGATTGACAGCCGTTCGGCCGATATGCTATAAAAGCAGCATGATGCTAAAAATATAGCATTCACCCGGCCGGAGGAGAGACTGGATGCCCAGGAAGAGCGATCAGCACAGCGAGTTGAGCCGCCGGGAGCGCCAGATCATGGACATCGTCTACCGACTCGGTGAAGCGAGCGCGGCCCGCGTTCGGGAGAACCTGCCCGATCCGCCGAGCTACTCGGCGGTCCGGGCGATGTTGCGCGTTCTCGAGGAAAAAGGGCATCTGGCGCACGAGGAGCGGGGCCCGCGGTACGTCTTCCGGGCCACCCTCCCCGTGGAGTCCGCCCGGCGCTCGGCGCTCTCGCGCCTCATGCGGACGTTCTTCGACAACTCGCTCGAGGAAGCCGTGGCAACCCTTCTCGACGTCGAGTCGTCCAATGTGACGGACGAGGAGCTCGAGCGTCTGGCGCGGATGATCGACGAGGCCCGGAAGGAGGGTCGCTGACGGCGATGGGTTCCCTGCTGCTCGACGTCACGATCAAGGGAACGCTCGTGCTGCTGGCGACCGGCGTGGCGGCGTTCACTCTGCGCGGGGCGTCGGCGGCGACCAGGCACGTCATATGGACGGTGGGGATGGCGGGCGCGCTCGCATTGCCGCTCCTGTCGAAACTCCTGCCCGCCTGGACGGTGAACCTCCTGCCCGCCCAGACGATCGCCGGGCCGGCCGCGGCCGCTCCCGCGGCCGCCGAGGGGTTCGGGATCGAGGGTTTGCTCGCGCTCGTATGGTCGGCCGGGGCGGCGGTCGTCCTCGCCAGCATCGCGCTCGGCCGCTTCCGGATCTGGTGGATCGCCCGTGCCTCCGCGCCAATGGACCGCGGGGAGATCCCCGCGCTCACGACCGCGCTCTGCGGCGCACTGGGCATCTCCCGACGCGTGTCCGTGCGTCTCTGCCCGGATCGCGTGATGCCGATGGTCTGGGGAGCGCTTCGTCCCGTAATCCTGCTCCCGGCCGAGGCGACGAAGTGGGCTCCCGAGCTCCAGCGCGACGTGCTGCTCCACGAGCTCGCGCACGTCCGGCGGCACGACTACCTGAACCAGCTCGTAACGCGGCTCGCCTGCGCGGTCCACTGGTTCAACCCGCTGGCATGGATGGCCGCGCGGCGTCTCCGCGCCGAGCGCGAGCGCGCGTGCGACGATCACGTGCTGGGCACGGGCGCCAGCGCCTGCGATTACGCCGAGCACCTGGTGGCGGTGGCGCGAAGGCTGCGCCCCGCGGGCCGCGGAACGCTCGGCGTCGCGATGGCGGAACGCTCGGCCTTCGGCGAGCGCGTGGCGGCGCTCCTCGATGGCCGTCGCGCGCGCGGCGTGCTGACCGGCGCGCTCCTGGCCCGCTCGGGGATCGGGGCGGCGTGCCTCGTCATCCCGCTGGCGGCGCTTCATCCCGGTGGAAGGGAGGCGACCCCCGAGCCCCCCGCGCAGATCGTGGGCCCGCCGCCCAGCGCGAACGCCAGGGCCGCAGGCGCTCTGCAGTCGCCGGCACCAGCTCCGTCTCGATCCGAGGCCCCGACGCCCGCGCGTTCGGCCCGGCAGACCGTCGTGCTCCTTCAGGCGCCGGCCGTCCGAGCGGTCTTCCGCACCGTCCGCTCGGGGGCAGGCTCGGAGATGGTCGTCGTCCCGGATGCGGGCGATGGGCAATCCACGGAATGCACGCATTCGAGCACACCACCGGTCCGAAACGCCACCGAGGCCTCGGAGCCCGAGCTCGTCTGGGTTCCGTCCGGTGGCGCGACACCCTAGAGAGAACGATTCGATAACGCCTCGACGGAGAGTGAGCATGCGCTCGATTGCAACAAATATACTAGTTCTATCGTTATCGCTCGCCGCCGTTGGCGTGGCCCAGCCCTCGCAGGACGTGGCGCAGACATCCTCCACGCCGCCCGCAGGCGGACGTGATCGCCTCACGGTCGAGGCTCTGCGGGTGGAGAGCGGCACGCCCGAGATCGACGGACGGCTCGACGAGCAGGCCTGGCAGAGCGCCCGCTGGATCGACGATTTCCAGCAGAAGGAGCCCGACTACGGTCAGGTGCCCAAGAACCCGACCGAGATCGCATTCCTGTTCGACGACGGCGCCCTATACGTAGGTGTGCGCGCCCACAGCCAGAGCCGCGAGTCCATCAACGACCTGATGACGCGGCGTGACGAGATGGGAAACGCGGAGATCCTGGTCGTTTCCCTGGACACGTACCTGGATCGCCGCACGGCCTACTCATTCGCCGTCACGGCGGCCGGCGTGCGCGTGGATTATTTCCATCCGATCGACCACGAATACGAGCGCGACTTCACGTTCGACCCGGTATGGGAGGCGGAGACGGAGATCGGGGAAAGCGGGTGGACGGCGGAGATGCGGATCCCGTTCTCGCAGCTCCGCTTCAACGCCGGAGAGGACCTCCAGTGGGGGCTCAACATCAATCGCTGGGTCCCCTCGGTGAACGAAGACTCCTACCTCGTGCTGATCCCGCGCGGAGAGGCCGGCTGGTCGTCCCGCATGGCGGATCTCGTCGGACTGGAGTCCATTCCCTCGTCGCGGCGCGTCGAGATCATGCCGTACGTGGCGAGCTCGGCGACGTTCACCAGCGAAGCGCTCTTCGATCAGGACGATCCTTTCCGCGACGGCAGGGACATGGACGCCCGCCTGGGGGCCGACTTCAAGATGGGGCTGGGGCCGAACCTCACGCTCGACGCGACCGTGAACCCGGACTTCGGACAGGTCGAAGCCGACCCGGCCGAGGTCAACCTGACGGCGTTCGAGACGTTCTTCGAGGAGCGCCGGCCGTTCTTCACCGCCGGCCAGGACCACTTCGAGAGCAACGGGGGACCGACGTTCTTCTACTCGCGCCGCGTGGGGGCCTCGCCGCACGGCCAGGCCGATGGGGACTTCGTCGACACACCGCGCACGACGACGATCCTGGGGGCGGCTAAGCTGACCGGAAGGCTGGAGTCGGGTCTGAGCGTCGGTGCCCTGGCCGCGATCACGGACGAGGAGCAGGCGCGGGCGTTCGACCTGAACACGCAGACGACCGAGGACGTGCGGGTCGAGCCGCGCACGTCTTACGGCGTCCTTCGCCTGCAGCAGCAGTTCGGCGAGCACGCGTCGACCCTCGGGTTCACGATGACCGGCATGAAGCGGGACGTCGACGCCGACGACCCCCTTGCGGGCATCCTCACGGAGAACGCATTCGCCGGCGGGCTGGACTGGAACAAGCGCTGGAACGGAGGCGAGTACGAGCTCCTGGGCCACGCGGGGTACAGCTGGGTCGGTGGAGATTCGCTCGCGATCGCGCGCGTGCAGCAGCGGAGCGCCCACTTCTTCCAGCGGCCCGACGCGCCGCACGTCGAGTTCGATCCCTCGCGCACCTCGCTCTCCGGCTGGTCGGCCGCCATGCGCGGCGGCAAGCGCAGCGGCACGTGGGTCTGGAACGGGGGGCTGTGGTTCGACTCGCCGGGCTTCGAAATCAACGACGTGGGTCGGCTCAACCGCGCCGACGACATCGCCGGGTGGACCAATATCCAGTACCACAAGCGCGAGCCGGGCGAGCACTTCCGCAACTGGAACGTCGGCGTGTTCCAGAACGCCAACTGGAACTTCGATGGGGTGCACCGCTTCCAGAACCTGGGCGTGTTCACGAACTACACGCTGACGAACTACTGGCACGGGTTCTTCGAGCACGGCTGGGATACGCCGACCCAGTCCGACAACGCCACCCGGGGCGGGCCGTACATGGAGCTCCCCGGCGGGTGGTGGGTGGCCGGCGGGATCTTCAGCAACGGCACGAAGTCGACCCGCTACGGGATCCGCTCGACAACGTGGCAGGACAACCTCGGCGGATGGAACTGGCGGGTCGACCCGGAGTTCACCACGCAGCCGTCCGATCGATTGACCCTGTCCTTCCTGCCGCGCTACGTGCGGAACCACGAGCCGCGACAGTTCCTCACCTCGCGGGACGGCGGTCTCGAGGCGACGTTCGGTCGACGCTACATCTTCGGTTTGATCGACCAGTCGGAGATCGCGCTGCCGGTGCGCGCGAACTTCTCGTTCACCCCCGAGACGAGCCTCGAGCTCTACGCAGAGCCATTCGCCGCATCCGGCCGCTATTCGTCGATCGGCGAGCTGGCCGCCCCGCGCACCAACGATCTGCGGATTTACGGGGAGTCCGAAGGAACGGGTTTGACTCGTGACGAGGGGACCGGCAACTACGTGTTCACCGACGGCGAAGCGGAAATTCAGCTCCAGAATCCGGACTTCGACGTCCTCTCGTTCCGCTCCAACATGGTCCTGCGGTGGGAGTGGCGTCCCGGTAGCACGTTCTTCCTCGTGTGGCAGCAGAACCGCTCCGCGTCGGACGACCAGGGGAGGTTCGTACGCCCGACCAACCTCTACGATTCGCTGACCGCGGACGGGGAGAACGTCCTCGCCGTGAAGTTCACGTACTGGTTGCCCATGTAGCTCTGCGCTTCCCGTAAGATCTTCCTCCCGAGCGCTGTCCCCCTGCCTGCCCCTTGAACGTGGGGTGGGCGGGGGGCGTCCTCGGCTAGGCGGCCGCGCGGCCGACTAGGCGCCCGCACCGCTGTTGACGCGTCCCCGTGGGGCGCGCAGCTTCCGCTGAGACCATCCATCGTCCTGGAGGATTCCCATGCATCGCACGACCGCGCTCGTCGCGCTTTTTTTGTCGCTGGTCGCGATGACCGCGGGTGGACAGCCCGCGCTCGCCCAGCAGGAGGCGGCTGCCGATACCACGCGCCCGGCTGCCGACCCGGCCGACGTGGAGTCGATCGACGCGATCATCGCCGCGCTCTACGACGTGATCTCGGGCCCCGCCGGGGAGCGCGATTGGGATCGGTTCCGGTCCCTGTTCGCCCCGAGCGCGACGCTCGCGCCCATGGTCCCGCGCCCGGATGGCTCACTCCCCGTGAGGGTGATCTCGCCCGATCAGTACGTCGTATGGGGCAGCGCCTATTTCACGGAGAACGCCTTCTACGAGCGCGAGGCGGGCCGGAAGCTCGAGCGGTTCGGCAACGTCGCCAACGCGATGAGCTTCTACGAGTCGCGCCACGCCGCCGAAGAGGAGCCGTTCACGCGCGGGGTGAATACGATCACGCTCCTGAACGACGGAACGCGCTGGTACGTGCTCTCGATCGCCTGGGACGAGGTGCGGGAGGGACTGCCCGCGCCCGATTACGGCGACTGAAACGTTCCAGGCGGCGGCTTCGTATGTTGGGAGCAGGGGAGAGGTGTCTCTCCCCCTCACCCCCGCTACGGAGAAGAGCGATGCGCTCGACCGCCTCCACCCTGATCCTGTTCGCGGCGTTCGCCGCCGGCTGCGCCGGCAACCCCCAGCCCGGGGAATCCGGCTACCCCTACAACCTGACGGGCCGCTACCAGGCGGAGTTCCTCGTCGAGGGGAATCCGTATCGTGGCACGATGGACCTCTCGACGGCACCGGGCGGCGCGGTGAGCGGGAGCTTCGCGGTCACGGATCCGGGGCAGGTGGTGGGATCCGTCGAGGGCACGATCGTCGCGGACAGCCTCGATTTCGCGATCCCGTACGAGATACTGGAGAACGGCTGCGCGGGCGTCGTTCGGGGACGGGGTGCCATCGTCCAGGGCGGCGCCGGGCTGGCCGGTCCGATCCAGCTGGACGACGCATGCGATGGGCAGATGAGCGGCACCCTGACGCTCACACGCTAGACGAGCTTCCCCGGGGCGGCCCCGGCCGCCTCGGGAGCAGTTCCAACCCTTCCCCCCTTCCTCCCATCCAATCGGGTGCAAGTCGGAACCCGGTCCGCGGAGGAAGAGCCTGCTGGCGCTGGAAGCCACTATGATGACGCCGGAAGGCGATCTCCGGGACGCGAGGCTCGCGAGCGAGGGCGACACTCGGGCATTCGAGCGCCTGTACCGCAAGCACGTCCCCCGGGTCCACGGCCTCGCGCGGCGGATGGTCGGTCACGAGGAAGCCGACGAGCTGACCCAGGACGTGTTCGTCCGCGCCTGGGAGCGGCTCGAGACCTTCCGCGGCGAGGCGGCCTTCGGGACCTGGATCCACCGGGTGGCGATCAACGTGATGCTCGCCCGGCAGGAAGTGCGGAAGCGGGAGCGCGGCCGGTTCGAGGATGACGACGCGCACGTGGACACCACGCCCGTTACCCCGCGGGAAGCGGAATCGAGGCTCGACGTGGAGGCAGCGCTCAGAAATCTTCCCGAAGGAGCGCGCAAGGTGTTCGTCCTCCACGACATGGAAGGGTACAAGCACCATGAGATCGCGGAGATGCTGCACATCACGGTCGGGACTTCGAAATCGCAGCTCCACCGCGCGCGTATGCTGATGCGGGATCAACTGGTCGCCTGAGAGGACACGATGAACGCGCACCCGATCGAGCAGCTGAGCGAATACGTGGACGACGAGCTCTCTCCGAGAGAGAGGGCCCGCATCCAGGCTCATCTGTCCGAATGTCCGCAGTGCGCCCGGCTGGTGGACGACCTGCGCGCCGTCGTGGCCGCGGCAGAGTCCGTCGAGGACACGCCCCCGGCCCGAGACCTGTGGCCGGCGATCGAGGGCCGGCTCGAGCCGCGCAGCGGACGACCGAGCGTCGTGCCGATCGGCACCCGCCGCGGTCCGCGCCGGTTCTCGTTCTCGCTGCCCCAGCTCGCCGCGGCGTCCATAGCGATCGCGCTCCTGTCCGCGGGCGCGGTCTGGATGGCGATCCGGGACGGCGGGGCCACGCTCGGCCCCACGGCGTCCGCCCCGCGCTCGGAGGAGCCGATCACGGGCGCGGTCGAGGAGCCGCTCTCGGGCGCGGGCGCGGAGACCGCCCCCGCCCTCACCGTGGCCGATCGCGGCGCTGCCGTGGACGACGAGTACGAGGCGGCGGTGGCGGAGCTCGAGCGCCTGCTCGACGAGGCGGCGATCGACCCCGAGCTCCGGAAGGCGATCGACGAGAACCTGGCCGTCATCGACGACGCGATCCATCAGACCCGGCGGGCGCTCGAGGAAGATCCGGACGACGTGTATCTGAACACCCATCTGGCCAGCACGATGCAGCGCAAGATCGACGTGCTGCAGGACGCGGCCCGGCTCGCGCGCGCGAGCACTTGAACCGAAAGGAAGGAGTCCGATGCAGCTTCGAACGATCCTCATGACGGCGGCCGCCTGTATGGCGGCGGCGGGCGCGGCCCGGGGCCAGCAGGCCGTACAGATGGACCGCACCGTCGACGTCCAGCCGGGCACGCGCCTCCAGCTCGACAACCACTTCGGCGACGTGACGATCCGCACCTGGGACCGGTCTGCCGTCCGGGTTCAGGGCAGCCATCCGATCGGGACGACCATCGACGTGCAGTCCGGCGGCTCGCTGCTGCAGATCGACGCGGACCGCCCCGGAGGTCCGACGAACCCGGTCACCTACACGCTCACTGTCCCGGCGGACATGCCGATCGAGGTCGAGGTGATCCAGGGCGACGTCGACGTGGCAGGGACGCGTGCCGGCATGGACATCCAGTCCGTCCACGGCAGCATCACGGTCGTCGGCGGCGCGGACATGGTCGCGGTGGAGTCGGTCCAGGGCATGATTAAGGTCACCGGCGCACGCGGTCGAGTGAACGCCACTTCGGTCAACCAGGGAATCGAGCTGACCGACATCCGCGGGGACGTCCAGGCGGAGGCGGTCAACGGCCCGATCCACATGCGGGGGATCGACGCCGGACGCGTCAGCGCCGAGACCGTCAATGGCTCGGTGAGCTACGAGGGGTCGATCCGGAACGACGGCTGGTACCGGTTCAGCACCCACAACGGTGGGATCGACCTGACCATTCCCTCCAGCGCGGGCGCGACCTTCACCGCCTCGACCTTCAACGGCACGCTCCACACCGCCTTCCCCGTGACGCTCCACGAGGCCAAGGAAGGCAAGGAGTTCACGTTCACGCTGGGCTCCGGCGGCGCGCGGATCGAGCTCGAGTCGTTCAACGGGACGATGACGATCCGGCGCCCCTGACGACGCTCCACTTCCCAAACACAACATCGAAAGCGAGGAGAGAAATCATGCAGCCCATGCAGATCGCTATCGCCGCTGCGGCATTCGTCACGCTGGCCTGCGCGCCGGCTGTCGCCCAGCGCGAGGACACCTTCCGGTGGTCGGGCCAGCTCGCCGCGGGGAAGACCCTCGAGATCCGCGGGCTCAACGGAAGCGTGATGGCGCGGCCCTCGTCGGGCCGCACGGTCGAGGTCGTGGCGCGGAAGCGAGGAGACGACGACGATCCCCGCGCGGTCGACATCGAGGTGATCGAAGGCACAGATGGGATCGAGGTCTGTGCCGTCTACCCGGGGAAGCGCGGGTCGCGGAACAGCACCTGCCGCCACTCGGGTGACGACCACGGCGACTGGGACGACAACGACGTCGTGATCGACTTCACGATCTCGGTCCCCTCGGGGGTCGCCTTCGACGGGTCGACGGTGAACGGCGGGATCGACGTGGCGGGACTCTCGTCGGACGTCAGCGTGAGCACGGTGAACGGCGGGATCGAAGTGGCCTCTACCGGGACCGTCGAGGCCAAGACCGTCAACGGCTCGATCGACGCGTCGACGGGGGCCGCGAGCTGGAGCGGCACGCTCGAGTTCAAGACGGTCAACGGCTCGATCCACCTCACGCTCCCGGCGGGCGCGGCGGCCGCGGTGTCGGCGCAAACCTTGAACGGCGATTTCTCGTCGGACTTCCCGCTCACGGTCGAGGCCGGGGAATGGGGGCCCAAGAAGGTGAGCGGCTCGATCGGCTCGGGCGGCGGGCGGCTGGATCTGGAGACCGTGAACGGCGAGATCGAGATCCGAAAGTCGTAATCTACCGCTCCGTCGGGGTGACCGAGACCGTGAGCGTCTCGGCGCCCCGGCGCACCACCGCGTCCACCGGCACGCCCGCCTCGAGGCCGGCCAGGATCTCGGTGTAGGCGTAGACGTCGGCGACCTGGCGGCCCGCCAGCTGGACGATCACGTCGCCCGCCTGGAGCCCGGCCGCGGCGCCCGCCCCGTCCGGCCGGACGCTCGCGAGCAAGAGCCCGCCCTCGGCGTACCCGTAATCCGGGATCACGCCCAGTCCGACCTTGAACGCCATTGCGCGGCGCTGCGTGACCGGGGCCTCGGTGTACGCGATCTCGCGGCCGTCGGCGACGGCCTCGATGACCCGCGCAGCCAGCTCGAGGACGCGAACTTCGCCTTCCGCGTCAATGGTCTCGAGATCGTCGGCCGGTCGGTGGTACTCCTCGTGCGCGCCGGTGAAGAGCGCGAGGACGGGGATCTGCCGGCCGTAGAACGAGGCGTGGTCGCTGGGGCCGAACCCGTCGGGAACGCGCGCCAGCTCGGGTGTCTCGGGATCGGCGGCAAGCGAGTCGAGGAGCGCCGGCCAGGCCGCGGAGGTGCCGGTCCCCTGCACGTCGAGCTTCTCGCGCAGTCGCCCGACCATGTCGAGGTTGATCATCGCGACGGTCGCCTCGAGCGGCCACGGCGGATCCGCGACCCATGCGCTGGACCCCAGGTTGCCGAGCTCCTCCGCGCCGAAGGTGGCGAAGACGAGCGTCCGCGGCTGCGGACGCGCGGCGAACCACTCCGCCAGCTCGAGCACGCCCGCCACGCCGGACGCGTTGTCGTCGGCGCCGTTGTGGATCGCTCGCTCGTCCGGCGCCAGCGATCCCATCCCGCCCCAGCCGAGATGATCGTAGTGGGCGCCGATGACGATCGCCTCGTCCGCGAGGGCGGGATCGGTCCCCCGTACGAGGCCGGCGACGTTGGCCGACGCCAGCGTGGCGGCATCCGCCGATCCGCCCGCGCTCGAGTCCGGCGCGCCATGCGGGTTGGCGCCCGATGCGGCATGCGGGTCTGCATGAGGATCCCGCAGGACCGACGCGGGGAACGAGAACGGCAACAGGTACCCGCTTCCGTCACCCAGGGGCTCGAGGCCGATGGCCGCGAACCGGCCGGCGATCCAGCGTGCGGCGCGGTCCGCCTGATCCGTCCCCGCCCGGCGGCCCTCCAGAGAGTCGTGGGCCAGTGTCGCGATCGTGTCGCAGAGCTCCGCGGCCGTGACGGGCGACGCGTCGGGCGGAGGCGATAGATTGGGGGCACAACGGGCGGCCTCCTGCCCCTTGAGCGGGGCGGCGAGGAACAGGAGCGCCGCGGCCGTCGTCATCATCCGTTCGCGTGTTCTCATTTTCTCCTTCGCTTCGAGGTCCATCGTGAATATGCCACGCGGATGCCCGCTCGCCCTCATCGTCGCCGCGGGCCTCGCCCTCGGCTGCTCCCGGCCGAATGACGACGGCTCCGCGACGACCCGGGCGGCCGGGGTGGTCGACTCGGCCGGGGTCGCGGCCGACGGCGCCGCGCCGATCGCCCCGGAGCCCGGCGAGGAGCCGTATCTCGCGAACATCCGCCAGCTCACGTTCGAGGGGCAGAACGCGGAAGCGTATTTCTCGCCCGCCGACGACCGGCTGATCTTCCAGTCGACGAGCGGGTCGCTCGGCTGCGACCAGATCTTCACCATGCGCGCCGATGGCTCGGACAGGCGCATGGTATCGACCGGCGCCGGCGTCACGACGTGCGCGTACTTCGTCTACCCCGACGCCAGCGGGATCGTCTACAGCTCGACTCATCTCGCCGATTCCACCTGCCCGGCGCGGCCCGACTACAGTCGCGGGTACGTGTGGCCCGTCCATCCTGGATACGACGTGTTCCGCGCGGACGTCGACGGCGGGAACCTCGTGCGCATGACCGAGACGCCCGGCTACGACGCTGAGGCGACGTTCAGCCGCGACGGCTCGCGGATCGTATTCACCTCCGTGCGCGACGGCGACCTGGATCTGTACACCATGGACGCCGACGGCGGGAACGTGCGCCGGCTGACCGACGAGATCGGCTACGACGGCGGCGCGTTCTTCAGCTACGACGGCTCGAAGATCGTATGGCGCGCGCATCATCCGACCGACCCGGAGGAGATCGCCGATTACCAGGCGCTCCTCGCAGACAACCTAGTGCGTCCGAGCCGGATGGAGATCTGGGTCATGAACGCGGACGGCACGGGCAAGCGCCAGCTCACCTCGAACGGCGCGGCGAACTTCGCGCCCTACTTCACGCCGGATGGCGGGCGCATCGTGTTCGCGAGCAACGTCGCGGACCCCGAGGGCCGGAACTTCGATCTCTACCTGATCGACGTGGACGGGTCGAACCCCACGCAGATCACCTTCCACGCGGACTTCGACGCCTTCCCCATGTTCAGCTCCGACGGATCGAAGCTCGTATGGGGCTCGAACCGCCACGGCAGGGAGGAAGGCGACACGAACATCTTCGTCGCCGACTGGGTCGGACCGCGATGAGCCCGGCGGCATCCCGGGCATCTTGACAGGACGGGCCACCAGCGCCAGAGTTTAGGCATGACTAAACCCTGGTCCGCCTCCCTGCCAGGCCTTCTGCTCGGCCCGATCGCCCTCCTGCTGGGTCCGGCGGCGGCCGCCTCCCAGGAGTCGGAGAGCCTCGTCACCGACCGACCCGACTTCACCGAGAGCGCGTCCGTTCCGGGAGACGGCCGCATCCAGGTGGAGGGGGGATGGACGGTGGAAGGCGATGGCGAGGCGCGCGCCCACTCGCTGGGCGAGGTTCTCGTCCGGATCGGAATCGGCGAGCGGTTCGAGGCCCGGATCGAGCCCCTCACGTGGATCTCGGTCGACAGCGGCGACGAGACCGTCGATGCCGGCGATCTCGACGGTCTGGACGACGCCGGGGTCGGCTTCAAGGGAATGCTCTTCGACGCGCGTCCGCCCGGCGTGCCCGCGGCCGCCCTCCTCGTGGGCACCACGATTCCCACGGGCGACGACGAGATCGGGGAGGAGGGGTGGCAGCCGGAGGCGCGGCTCGCCTTCGGCTGGGACCTGTCGGAGCTCTGGTCGCTCGGCGCCAACCTCGGCTGGGGACGGCCTGAGGAGGGCGGCGAACGATTCGATCAGGCGCTCGGGAGCGTCGCGCTCGGCCGGGCGATCAGCGAGCGGCTCGGCGCATTCCTCGAGCTCTACGGCCTCGCGCCCGCCGGCGCGGACGGCGACGACGACGCGGCCTACCTGGACGGGGGCATCACCCTGGCCTTCGGTCCCGACGCGCAGCTCGACGCGCGCGCGGGAGCGGGGCTCACCGACGTCGCCGCCGACTGGTTCTTCGGCCTCGGGTTCGCGCGCCGCTTCTAGTCCCGGTCTATATTCTCCTCACAGTTCCGGTTCGGGAACCCGCACGGGAGGAATCCATGCCCAGCAAGAGCGAGATCAAGGGGAAGGCGAAGCGCGCGGCCGGGAAGGCGCAGCAGGCGGCCGGGAAGCTCAAGGAGGCGGCGGGAAAGGTCGCAGGGAAGAAGGGGCTTCGCGCGAAGGGCAGGGTGCAGAAGGTGAAGGGGAAAGCCGTCGAGAAGGTCGGCCGCGCGCAGGAGTCCTACGGGAAGACGAAGCGTCGCACCGGTGAGAAGCTGGAGCGCGCGGGCAAGAAGACCCAGCGCGCGAGCGAGATCGCCGAGAGCGCGATCCTGGCCGCGCGGAAGGCCGGCAAGGCGGTCGAGAAAGCGGGGAAGAAGCTCAAGAAGTAGCCCGCCAGGGAGGTGCGGCGAGCGGCGTGACCGCCGCGGTTTCGTCGAACCAGATCCACTCGTCGAACTGCAGCGGGAGCACCGCCTGGAAGTAGTGGCTGGCGAGCTCGGCCTCGGGCCGGTAGATGACCCCGATCGCGCGCTCCAGTCGCGGCTCGAGCAGCTCCTCCCGCAGCGCTTCACGACGCGGCTCGCGGAGGTGCAGGAGGAAGGCCTGCACGCCGCTGTCGTGACAGATGCGCTCGTAGCTGCGCTCGTGCGAGGGCCGTACGGTCATGATCTCCATGTCGCCGCCCCACTGGGACGCCGCGGCCACCGTTCCGGTGTGCGTCCCGAACCCCACGTGGAACGACCCGGCCCCGAACTCTCCCCGGCACAACTGTCCCAGGTTCACCTCCCCTCGGGATCCCATCTCGGTGGCCGACGCGTCTCCGAGGTGCGAGTTGTGCGCCCAGATCACGGCCCGCGAGTCGGGTCCATGATGGGCCAGGAGGAGTCGCAGGGTGTCGAACATGTGGGTATCGCGGAGGTTCCAGGACTGCGTCCCACCGTAGTACATCGCCCGGTAGTACTGCTCCGCGTTGGCCACCAGTCGGGCATTCTGCACGGCGTCGAGAAAACGCGTCCCGTCCCGGGAGAGGTACTCGAGGCGTCGCGCCATCAGATCCCGCAGCATGGCCACCACCTCCGGCTCACAGGCGCGATATCGGCCGCTCAGCACCATCCGTCCATAGGCGGCAGGATCGGCTTCCCAGGGCGACAGGCACCCGTACCGCTGCCGTGCGACTCGCGCCGCGGCGGGATCGACATCCTCGAGGTATCGGAGTACGCGATCGATCGAGGAATGGAGGCTGTAGAGATCGAGGCCGTAGAAGCCTACCCGGGCTTCCTCGGGGAGCGACATGTTGTGCTCGCGGAGCCACTCGACGAACTCCCCGACCTCACGGTTCCGCCACATCCAGGTGGGAAAGCGCGTGAACGCCTCGCGCTCGGAAGAAGACGGTACGGGCTGCCTGACCCAATCGTCGATCGTCGACGCGTCGGGCCAGTCCGCCTCGACCGCGACGATCGTGAACCCGTGGCGCTCGACGAGCTCGCGAGTGATCCGCGCCCGCATGAGATAGAACTCCGACGTTCCATGCGAGGCTTCACCCAGGAGGACGACGCGCGCGCTTCCGATGCGCTCCACCACTGGCCCCAGCTCCGCCGTGTCGAAGTCATCGAACCGCTCGGCCGACTCGCGCACGATCGCCCGCGCACCCTCTTCCGAAAGAGGACTCACCGGCCGGATCAGCGCGCCCCCGCTCTCCTGCCATCCCTCGGCCCCCACCAGGGGCACGAACCGCACGCCGCCCAGGTTCTCGCGCGCGAGCTCGCTCTCCGAGACGCGGGTCACGCGCACCAGCTCCTGGAGTCGGGGCGTGGGGCCCACCGGGATGACGAGGCGACCGCCGACTGCGAGCTGGTCGAGGAGTGGGCGTGGCACGTCCGGCCCTCCGGCGGCGACCACGATCGCATCGTAGGGGGCGTGCTCGGGCCAGCCGCGGGTTCCGTCGGAGTGGAGGACGTGGACGTTCTCGTACCCGAGGGACTCGAGGGCCCGCGTGGCGCCTTCGGCGAGCGCTCCGTGCCGTTCGATCGTATACACCTCGCCGGCCATCCGTGAGAGCACCGCCGCCGCGTATCCCGAACCGGTGCCGATCTCCAGCACGCGCTCCCCGGGCTCGATCTCGGCGGCCGCCGCCATGAGCGCGACGATGTAGGGTTGCGAGATCGTCTGGCCCTCTGCGATCGGCAGCGGGCTGTCGTGGTAGGCGAACTCGGCCTGGTCCGTCGGGACGAAGACCTCGCGCGGCACCTCGCGCATCGCCTGGAGGACGGCCGGATCGCGGATCCCGCGGGCCTCGATCTGCCCGCGGACCATGGCCATGCGCGCGGCTTCGCCAGCGACCATGGAGGAGGAATAACAGTAGCCGGCCACACCGGCCACAGGGGAACGCCGCTGGCCGCGCCGGAGCGGTCGGCGTCCGGGGAGGACGCCGAGACCGGCTCACTTCCGCCGGGCCGTCACCTTCCGGCGCACGATCGGCCGCGTGGGAGAGCGCCGCTCCACCTCTCGGAAACCCGCCCGCTCATAGGCCGAGGCGATCCCCGTCCACACGAACGCGTCGGCCTGTGGCGCCGCGGGATCCACCGGATAGCCCTCGACGATCCCCGCACCGCGCGCGCGTGCGTGGGCCACGGCCGCCTCGATCAGCGCCCGGCTCACTCCGCGCTTCCGCCATGGACGCGCCACGAACAGACACGAGATCGACCAGACCGGAGTATCGTCGACGCGGGCGAGGACGCGGGACCGATCGAGCCGCGGGTACTCCTCGCGGGGCGCCACAGCGCACCAGCCGATCGGCTCGCCGCCGGCATAGGCCAGGATCCCGGGCTCCTCCCCCCGCCGGACGATCCGCCGGAGCGCCGCGCGGTTCCCCGCGCCCTTTCCGGCCGTGTACGCCCTGGCGTCCAGCCGCCAGTACATGCACCAGCAGCCCGCGCACGCACCGCGCTCGCCGAAGAGCGCCTCGAGGTCGCCCCAGCGATCGGGAGTGGCGG
>JAICQP010000131.1 GCA_025937815.1 Gemmatimonadota bacterium | reverse complement strand
CTCCCGGCGATAGAGCTCCGAGAGCCGGCCCGTGACGGAGCCCGGCTCGCCCGCGCCGATCCGGCGGCCGTCGACCGTCGTGACGGCGGCCAGCTCGCCCATCGTCCCGCTGCAGAACATCTCGTCCGCGCGGTAGACGTCGGTGAGCGACAGGTCGCGGATCTCGTGATCGATGTCGTTAGCTGCGCACAGCTCCAGCACGGTCGCGCGCGTGATCCCCTCGGGGCAGGCGTGGGTGTGGCCCGTCACGACCTTCTCTTTCTCGACGATGAAAACGTGGGTGGCGTTCGTCTCGGCCACGAAGCCGCGCGTGTCCAGCATGAGCGCGTCGTCGGCGCCGGCCGCGTTCGCCTCGATCTTCGCCAGGATCGACGGGATCAGGTTCGCGCTGTGGATCTTGGGGTCCATGACGTCGGGCGGCGGGCGGCGGATGGCGCTCGTCACGAGCGTCAGCCCGCCCCGGCCATAGACGGGCGCCTTCCACTCCGCGAGGACGATCAGCGTCGGCCCCGACGTGTTCAGACGTGGGTCCATGCCGCTCGTGTATTTGACCCCGCGCGTGAGCGTCAGCCGAATGTGCACGCCGTCGCTCATTGCGTTCGCCTCCAGCGTGCGCCGGATCTCGGCGATGATCGTCTCGTGGGTGGGGATCTCCGCGAAGGCGAGCGCCTTGGCGGAGCTTCGCAGCCGGTCCAGGTGCTCGACGAGCTTGAAGATCCTGCCCTCGTACAGGCGCAGACCCTCCCATACCGCGTCCCCACCCTGAACCGCGCTGTCGAACGGGCTGACGCCGGCCTCGTCGCGATGCAGGAGCCGGCCGCCGATGTTGACGATCAGGTCCCGGTTGCGCTCGTCGAACTGCTGCAGCATCGCCCCTCCTCAGCTATACGGAAGGATGATCAAAACGGTCCAGATGCAAGGCGCCCGCCGAGTGGATTCCGAGGCGTACTTCAAGGTACGCCGCAGGAAGACACGAGAAGGGCAACGCCGCAGATGGGCCGTTTTCATCATCCGGTCAGCCGGTGCGCGTGGAGTCGGCGGTAGATGGCATCGCACTCGGCGTGGAGGCCTGCCAGCCGCTTCGGGAACTCCTCGGTCGTCGGAACGTAGGGCTGGAAGCCGCGCGACGCCTCCACCGCCGAATACCAGTGCTTCGCCCAGACTCCGTCGCTCTCGCGCGGACCCGGCTTCCACGAGAGCATCGCGGACTTGAAGGGAACACCGAGAGCCTCACAGAGCCGTGCCAGCAGCCTGGCAGGATCCTCGAGGATGTCCCGGGCGTCGACCACCGGCGGCGGCGCGCCCCGGCGGGCGGCGACACGCTCGAATATCTCCCACTGCTGCGGCAGCCCGGTGTCCGCAACGGAAGGATCGGGCGTAACGCGTGCGAGCGACGTCAGCATCTCGCGGGGATCGCGGATCAGGAACGCGCTCCGCACCTCGTCGATCCAGGATCGGTCTATCTGTGGGAGCATGTGATGGGCCATGTGCTTCTGATAGAAGATCGACTTGCCGCCCGGAACCGGGCCGGTCAGGCGCTCGACCACCTTGCGCCAGTCTGCTTCGTGCGTCCGTATGACGTCGTCCCTTCCCGGATGGTCGACTCCCGTCTCCTTCAGGTAATGGGCATAAAAGGGCTCGTCCCACACCGCCGTGTCGCCGCGGCTCTCCCACGAGCGCATGAGCGCCGTCGATATGTTCCTGGGACCGGACCACATGGCGATCCGCACGGAGTCGGCGGGAGTAGAGGCGCTCTGCGGTGAATGAACCATCACGGGAAGATCGCGCGTCGCGCCCGTTCCTGTCGACCCTGTCCAGAGTGCCGCGCCGCTCGTATCGTGTATAATAGAAATCGGGTCGCATCCAAACCGCACACGCACCAGGAGGAATGATGACGTTCGCGCTCAACGTCGCGGCTGCCGCGCTCCTTTCCGTCGCGAGCAGTCCGGCGGATACCGTTCTTCTCTTCGACGATCTCGGCGCGCACCATTACGAGATCTCCACCACCAACCCCCTCGCGCAGCAGTATTTCGATCAGGGCGTGAGGCTCATGTGGGGCTTCAATCACGCCGAGGCGATCCGGGCCTTCGACCAGGCGGCCAAGATCGATCCGCAGTGCGCGATCTGCTACTGGGGGATCGCCTTCTCCTACGGACCGAACATCAACGCGCCGATGGACTCGGCGAGCGGGGTGGCCGCGTGGAACGCCATCCAGGAGGCGATCGAGCGGAAGCCGCATGCGAGCGAGCGGGAGGCCGCGTTCATCGACGCGCTGGCTACCCGCTACGCCGGCGTGCCGCCCGTGCAGCGCGCGGCGCTCGATTCCGCGTACTCGCGCGCCATGAACGAAGTCGCCGACCGCTTCCCGGACGATCACGAGGCGGCCACGCTGGCAGCCGACGCGATCATGAACCTGAGCCCCTGGAACTACTGGACCGCAGAGGGCGAGCAGCGGCCTGACACGCCGCGGCTCCTGACGCTGCTCGAGAAGGTGGTCGCGGAGAACCCCGATCATCCCGGGGCCTGCCATCTCTATATCCACGCGGTGGAGGCGGCCGAGCCCGAAAAGGCCGTCCCCTGCGCGGAGCGGTTGGCGGGGCTCATGCCCGGCGCCGGTCACATCGTCCACATGCCGGCGCACATCTACATCCGGGTCGGCAGGTACAACGACGCGATCGAGTCGAACATCCATGCCGTCCACCAGGACGAGAGCTACATCATGGACGTCGGCCCCGCGGGCATCTATCCGGCGTTCTATTACCCGCACAACTACCATTTCCTGGCCTTCGCCTCGACGTTCGCCGGGCGCAGCGATCTGGCGATCGAGACGGCGCGCAAATCGGCGGAGCGAATGGGCCTGGAGCTGCCGCGGATGTTCGGTCCGGAAGCTTCCCGCATGCTGGCCCATCCCCACCTTACGCTGGCGGCCTTCGGACGATGGGAGGACGTGCTCGCGGAGCCGGTTCCGCCGTCGGACATCCGGTTCGCGGCCGGTCTCGTCCATTACACGCGAGGCGTGGCCCATGCGGCCCTCGGGCATCCCGACGAGGCGGCAGCCGAGCTCGACTCCGTACGCCAGATCGCGTCCGAGCACACCGAGGATTGGCCGTCGGTCGTCATGCAGATAGCGACCCACGCGCTGATGGGCGACATCGCCTATCGCCAGGGCGAGTTCGCCGACGCGGTCCAGCACTATCAGGTCGCCGCCGAGCTCCAGGACGGGTTGCGCTACACCGAGCCCGCCTACTGGAACAAGCCGGTGAGGCACGACCTGGGAGCCGCCCTCCTGGCCGCCGGCCAGGCGGCCGAGGCGGAGCGCGCGTATCGCGAGGACCTGGAGAAGTTCCCGGATAACGGCTGGTCGCTCTACGGCCTGGCGGCGAGCCTGGACGCCCAGGGAAAGAGCGCCGAGGCCGAGGAAGTCCGGGCCCGGCTGGCTAGCGCCTGGTCGGAGGCGGACGTCACCCTCGCAGGGTCGCGATTCTGAGGCGCGTCGGACGGTAGGAGACGCGGCGGGCGCTCAGCGCCCGCCGCGGATCCGATCGCGCTTGAATTCCTCCCACCCCTCGGGAGACAGCGTCGACACGGAGCGGAGGCGAACGCGGACGTCGGTGAAGCCCGGCTCGTCCGGGAACGGCAGTTCGAACTCCACCAGATAGCCCCCTTCGACAGCCGTCCAGAGCCGCCCGCGATGGCTCTGTATTCCGGGACCCACCAGCTCGTATCGGCGCGTCCGGTGACCGGAGCGCTCCTCGTACCCGGTGAACCGCACCTCGACCTCCCCCATGTCGGCGAAGGGCGGCCCCGCCTCGTCGTACGTGATGTCCGCGCGCTGGAAGCGGAAGGACGCATCGGGGTCGACGAGATGCCTCATGGCGAGTCCGAGGCTCGCGAAGTCGAAGTCATAGCTGTGCCAGGGCCACCCGTGAATCGGAATCAGGCTGTCGGGCTGAAACGAGAGCCGGATCCCCGTGCCGCTGGAATCGGTCTCGAGCGTTGCGCGGAGCTCGGGCTCTGCGCCGAGCGCCAGTCCCCAGGACTCGAAGCGGCGCACGGAGAAACGATCCCAGTCGAGAAGCGCCGCAACCAGCGTGGCGGTCGTGTCCTCGGGCGCCCACTTGAGCGACTCGATGCGATCGTGTCCCAGGACGTACAGGCTGATCGGACCCGAGCGCGTGCCGTCACGGTTCGACTTCACGTACTCGTACAGCGTACCGACAGGAACCCGCGTCTCGTCGAAGCGGAACGCATCGACCTGAGCCCAAGCGAGAGACGGCAGGGCGAGCGCCAGAAGCAGCCCGACGAAAAACCCGCGGAGGCTCATCCGAGCAGGGCCTTGGCGATCGTCGCGAGCTGCATGTTCGACGTGCCCTCGTAGATCTTCCCGATCTTCGCGTCCCGCCACAGCTTCTCGACCGGGTAGTCCTTCGTGTAGCCGTACCCTCCATAGATCTCGACCGCGTGGCTCGTAACCCTCTCTGCGACCTGCGAGCTGTAGAGCTTGGCCATCGCTGCCTCCTTCAGGAACGGCAGCCCCGCATCCTTGAGCCGGGCGGCGTTATAGACCATGAGACGCGCGGCCTCGAGCTCGGTCGCCATCTGCGCCAGCTCGAACTGGATCCCCTGGAATTCCGCGATCGGCTTGCCGAAGGCCTCCCGCTCGCGGGCGTAGCCGACGGAGGCCTCGAGCGCTCCGCGCGCGCAGCCGATCATCTGCGCGCCGATCCCGATCCGCCCCTCGTTCAGCGTTTCGATGGCGACCTTGTACCCTTTTCCCGGCTCGCCGAGGACGTTCTCTTCGGGGACCTCGCAGTTCTCCAGAAGCAGCTCGGTCGTCGAGCTCGCGCGGATGCCGAGCTTGTCCTCCTTCTTTCCCACCGCGAACCCCGGGAACTCGCGCTCGACCAGGAACGCCGTGATGCCCTTGTAGCCGGCGGTCGGGTCGATGGTGGCGAACACGACGTAGACGCCGGCCTCGGCGCCGTTGGTGATCCACATCTTGGAGCCGCTCAAGACGTAGCGGTCGGAGCGCTTCTCGGCGCGCGCGTTGAGGCCGAACGCGTCGCTCCCCGACGTGGCCTCGGAGAGCGCATAGGCGCCCACGGTGTCGGCCGCCATGCGCGGCGCGTACTTCTGCTTCTGGGCGTCGGTTCCCCAGCGCAACAGGCAGTTGTTGAAGAGCGTGTTCTGGACGTCGACGAAGACGCCGACCGAGGGATCCGCGCGAGAGAGCTCCTCGACTGCCAGGCAGGCCATGAAGAACGACGCGCCTGCGCCGCCCAGCTCCTCGGGGATCTCTATCCCCATGAGCCCCAGCTCGAAGCACCGGGCAGGGATCTCGGGGTCGAGCCGCCCGGCCGCGTCCATGGCGTGCGCGCGGGGCGCCACCACCTCGCTCGCGAACTGCCGGACCGTGTCCGCGAAGAGGGCTTCCTCGTCGGAGAGCCGGGTCAGGGGCTCGCTCACCGGACCCCGGGGGGATGCGGACGATCCTGCATGCCGCCGCGATGGAGATCCTCGAGGATCCGGCCCTCGACGAGGTGCTCGCGGACCAGTCGCTCCGCGTCGCCGGGCCGGACGTAGCCGTACCAGACGCCTTCCGGGTAGACGATCACGTTGCCCGCGTACTTGTGACCGCCCACGTGGCTGGTGGCGCGGACGGTCACGCCCTCCAGGCCGCGCATCGCGACCGCAGCCTCGATGGCCGCCCGGAGCGGCGGGCCGCAATTGCCGCAGCGCTCGTCACGCGCCATGTGGACGCAGACGAACACGTGGCGTCCGGGGAGCGCCTCGCTCTCGAGGGATGCTCGCCCGCCCCCACGCAGGTGATCGGCGAGCACCGTCCGCCACTCGGCGAAGTCGACAATCCTGTAACGCACGGCTTCGGGGAATATCAGGAGGTCGGTTCCGGGCCCCCGCGACGGCTCATCGGTCGCCGTCAGCTTGGGGATCGGCCCCTCCGCCTCGCGCAGGTCTCGAACGTCCCGCGCCATCGCGCCGAGGAGGCCCGGGGCATCCTCGAGCCGCGCGGGCCACGAACGCTCGCCCGTGCAGGCGAAGGCGTGCCGATGGTAGGGCTTCACGCTGTCGGCGAGGGACCATTCGCCACGCGAGCTCGTCGTCGCATTCGGACTCTCGATCATTCGCGGGCAATGTAGAGGGCGGGTAGATTGCCGCGCCATGCGGGCGGAGGCGCGAAGGGGGGCGGTGGCGATCCTGGTCTCCGCGATCGGCTACGGGTTCACCGGCGTCCTGATCAGGCTCGCGCTCGACGCCGGCGTGCGCGTGCTCCCGCTGGCGGCGTGGCGGTTCCTGCTTGCCGCCGGGATCGTCTGGCTGGCGCTCGCGGTCCGCGGCCGCCGGCTGGCGCCCACCGGGCGCTGGCCGGCTCTCGCCGGGCTGGGGCTTCTGTACTCGATCGACGCGCTGGCGTTCATCGCCGCGCTTCAATGGGTCCCGGTCGCAACCGCCGTTCTCCTCTTCTACGTCTATCCAGTGGTCGTGGTGCTGCTTGCGGCGGCGTTCCTCGGCGAGCGCCTTACGGCGCGGAAGCTCCTCGCCACCGTGGCTGCGCTTCTCGGCTGCGCATTGACGGTCGGCGGAGGGCTGGCAGGCGGCAGCCCTCTCGGCTTCGCCCTCGTCATCGTCGCCATGCTCTCGCTCTCCGTCTACATCATCGTGAGCCGTCCCGTCATGCAGTCCCTGCCCGCTCACGGCAGCGCCGCGGTCACGATCGGTTCGGCCGCGATCATCCTCACGCTGGCCACGCTCGTCTTCGACAGCCTCGCCCTCGGCG
>JAICQP010000035.1 GCA_025937815.1 Gemmatimonadota bacterium | reverse complement strand
GTCGGCCTCGTGGAGGATCTCCTTGAACCACAGCTCGTAGACCTGATGGATGATGATGAACAGGATCTCGTCGTGCTCGTCGGACTCAGGGCGCTGGAGCGCCAGCAGCTCGTCAAGCGCCAGATAGCTGGAATACGTGAAGGCTTTGTCCGAGGCGTGGGGGCCGAGCGGCCGGGGGTCCTCCATCACGCCGGAAGATGCGGCCCCACCTGCGGCGATTCAAGGTGCACCGGCTCTCCCCCACCGCCGCGGGAAGCTGACCGCCTACGTTGTCAACTCGCTGACAGCGGGCTGTGAGCGATCCCTCTAGGCTCCGGAAGACAGCGACGCGCACTCGGCGTCCACGCACTTCGTCCTTCGCCGCGGAGGCCCATGAACCTCGATTCGCTTACCAAGCTCTACGTTCACGAGCTCAAGGATCTCTACAGCGCCGAGAAGCAACTCGTCGAAGCGCTGCCCAAAATGGCTCAGGCCGCCAACAACAAGGACCTCAAGAAAGCGCTCCGCGACCACCTGGCGGCGACGAAGCGGCAGGTCACGCGGCTCGAGAAGGTGTTGGCCCGGACGGAGTTCAGTCCTCGGGGCCACAAGTGCGAGGGGATGGCGGGGCTGATCAAGGAGGGCGCCTCGCTCCTCAAGGAGGACTCCGAGCCGGACGTCCTCGACGCCGGCATCATCGCCGCCGCGCAGCGGGTCGAGCACTACGAGATGGCCGGCTACGGCGTGGCCCGAACGTACGCCGAGAAGCTCGGGGACTACAGAGCCGCCGATCTGCTCCAGGAGAGCCTGGAGGAGGAAGCCCAGGCGGACCGGCTGCTGTCCCGGATCGCCGAGCGCACAGTCAACTTCCAAGCGATGGTCTGAGGCCGAGATGGGAACCTGCGTGCATTGCGGAAACGATTACGACAAGTCGTTCGAGGTCGAGTTGTCGGACGGCGAGCGGTACACGTTCGACAGCTTCGAGTGCGCCATCCACGCGCTCGCGCCCACCTGCCAGAGCTGTGGTGTGCGGATCATCGGACACGGCCTGGAGAGCGACGGCCGGTTCTTCTGCTGCGATCACTGCGCCGAGAAGGCGGGGGTCGAGGGGCTCAAGGACCGGGTCTGAGAAGGCCGCCGGGCGGGGCTTTCCGCAAAGCCGGGACCGGTGTACCATGAACCGGGTCCCATGGAACGATCCACGCACACCGCCTTCGTGCTGCTCCTCTTCGCTGCCGTGGCCTGCCCGTCCCCCGACGAAGAGGCCGGTGAGCGGGTGGAGATCGAGGCCAACGAGCTGCAGCAGGCCTTTCTCGCCGACGAGCGCGCCGCGCGCGAGCGGTTCGACGGCAAGGACCTCGTGATCGTCGGGGAGGTCGTGCGGGCCTTCCCGCGTTTCCGCGGTACGACGATGCAGGGCGAGGTCACGATGCCCTCCTACGTCGAGTTCCGGACCGTCCTCGACACCCTGCCCTCCGACATCAAGTACGTCCAGGTCGAGGGCGCGTTCGACGTCCCCGATTCGCTCGAGCTGTGGGCGGTCGATCCGAGGATCCGCGAGGGCGACTCGCTGCGCGTGTCGTGCGCGCGAGCGGAGATCCGCTGGACCGATCCGGGACTGTACGTCTCCGACTGCCGCATCGCCGACTGAGATCTGCGACGATTCCCCGGCAACCTAGTCGAGAAGCCGCCCCGCCGTCTCGAGCAGCTTCGCCAGCTCCCGCTCTCCCGGATCCGGTCCGTCCCCGATCGACGTGTTGAAGACCATCGCGTAAGCCGTTCTCCTGCCGGGATCGAATGCCAGGAACGCGCGGAAGTTCGCCTGGCTGCCCGTATGCCCGACCAGGGGGCGTCCGGGCCGCCGATCGAGGAAGAACGAGAGGCCGACGTCGCTCCACGCGGTGCCCGTCCCGTCCTCGGCGACCGTCGCCACGGGCTCCCACATCTCCTCGAGTGACTCTCGCGATAGGACGAGCTCCCGGAGGCGCTCGGTCTCCGCGTCCGGCGCGGGGCCGGTGAGAAACGCCAGGTAGCGGGCCACGTCGTCGAGCGGCGCATTCCAGCCACCGTTGGGGATCGTGATCCCGGGATCGAAGTCCGCCCCCTCGTCCGCGGCCACTAGCCGGCCGCCGTCTACCCGCAGCTCGTAGTTGTGTGATCTCCGATCGGCCAGGTGCCACGGCGTGTTCCCGAAGTAGCTGCTCGTGATACCCAGCGGCGCGAAGACGTTCTTCTGGACGTACGCCTCCCAGGGATCGCCGGTGATCTTCTCGATCACCCGCGCCAGGTAGATGAACGCCGGGTTCGAGTACGAATAGCGAGATCCGGGCTCGAACAGGAGGCGCTGATAGGGCATCATCGCCACCAGCTGCTCCCACTCCGTGGGCTCGAACGGCTCCCAGGGCTCGCCGTCGTCCCAGGGCCAGGTCGGATTCTGGAGCCCCGCCGTGTGGGACAGGAGCATGCGGAGCGTGATCGCGTCCGGCCACCCGTAGGGAGCGCTGACCGCGCGAAGCTCGGGAACCCAGCGGGTCACGGGATCGTCGAGCGACAGGAGCCCGCGGTCGCGAAGCTGCATGATCGCGATCGCCGTGAGCGTCTTGGTGATCGAGCCGTAGTGGAAGAGCGTGCGCTCGTCTACAAGCCGGCCCGCCTCGCGGTCCGCGAAACCGACGTCGCGCCGCGCGACCACGACGCCATCGCGCATCGCCAGCGCGCCCGCGCCGACGATCCCGCCGGCCTCGACGTAGGTGTCGAAGGCGAGCACGAATTCCGGCCACGCCGGGGGAGCCGCCGGCTCCTGCGCCGGGAGCGGCGCCGCCGGCATGGCGGCGACCAGCCACGCTGTGAGGACGCCGGCGCGCATGAACGTATCGATTTCCATGTGCTCCTGACGGCGTTTACGTCTCCCTCAGGTAGCCCCAGGCGTGCAACCGATCGTGGTCCTCGAACCAGCGATCTCCGATATCCGTGCGGTAATACATGTTGGGGATCATGATGTTCTTGATCCGATTGTAGGCCTGCGCCTGGGCCTGACGCATCGTGGGGCCGGTGCCGCAGACGATGAGCACTACGCCCGAGTTCCCGGTCACCACCCATTCGCCGTTGACCAGCTTGACGTCCTCGATGTGGACGCCGGCGTAGTCCGGCTTCTTGAAGATGATGATGCGGTCCTCGGAATTCGCCTCGAAGGTCTTCGGATCGTCGTACGGGAAGGGCGGCACCACGATCCTGACTCCGACCTGGAAGCCGGGCTTGGGCTTCAGGTCGATCATCTCGCCCCGCGCGAGCGCGGCCAGGATCTCCCCCATCGGCGCGTTCAGCCCCTCTTGCTGGATGCTGATCGTCGGGTAGCCGAAACGCGCGGTGAACTCCAGCGGATAGATCCCCTGCGCGTTGACGATGCAATTCAGGTCGATGTACCCGACGTAGCGCTCCTCCCGGAGCTTCTTCTCCATCTTGGCGAGCGTCTGGTTGAAGATCCTGTTCGGCGGGCCCCAGTACATGGCGGTACCCATCTCGCCGGTCGACGGCCCGATGTTTCCCGGAAAGAGCTTCTTGTGCTCGAAGTTCACGTTGATCGGGAAGATGAACTCGTGGCCGTTGAAGAAGGCGCCCACCGCGATCTCGACCCCGGATCTCCGCCGCTGAAGCTGGAAGTTCTTGACGCGCTGCGAGTACACCTTCTCGTACGACTCCAGCACGTGGATCACGTCCGTCCCGTCATCGTCCTCGCCCACGAACAGGAGCCGCTTGATGTTCTGCGCCTCCCCGCTCGGCTTGATCACGTAGCGCGCCGGGTTCGCCTTCACGAACTCGATCGCGTCGGTGAAGGAGGTGAACTCCTCGAACGGGATGATGTTGATGCCGAACGCCTTCAGTTCGGTCTGCCCGAACCCGCGGTCGTCCTCCAGCCGGTCGGTATAGGGAGTCCCCCCGACCACCGCCTTCCCAGAGCGTCGCAGGCGATCCGCATCTTCGCCCATGCCGAGCACGTCGTCGAAGACGATCACGTCCGCCCATTCGGCGTCGGCCTTCCAGTCCTTCGACATGGGCACGAACCCCTCGCCCACGGACTTGGCCTTCTTCTCGCGGATCCAGTAGCGGACGTCGTGACCTTCCTTGACGACCTGCCAGGCGATGTCGGTGATCAGCGCGTCGTAGGAGACGAAGAGGAACTTCGCCTTGTCGGCCATTCATTCCCTTCGAAGCTGGCGCTTATGGGAGCGGTACGGGAACAGTAAGCGTCAATGGGTAGTCGCGCGCTGGCGGCTGCGCAACTCGACTTCTTTGCGACCAGGGTGCTTCTCGCGTAGCCTGTCGGTGATGCACGTTCGGCTACAGCACGGTCTGCTACCTTTCGGAATCGGGATCGCGGCCCTCGCTCTTGCGTCGTGCGAGAGGATTCCCGTCACGGCTGCATGTACCACGCGCCCCTGCCCGACAGGGTTGGCGATCGAGCTCGTCGGCGAACTCCCCGAGAATTACCTGATCCGCCTCCCGGAGCACTCCGTCTGGATCGAGTGCACCCCGAGCACCCCCTGCGACCGACCGGTGTTCGTTCCCGGTATCACGCCCTCCAGCGTATTCCTGCAGGTCGACGGTCCGGGATTCGAGATCGACCGGGAGTTCATCCCCCAGTACGACGTGACGTTCTCCAACGGCGTCGAATGCGGGGAATGCAGACTCGGGACGATCGTCGTGCCCATCGACTGAGATCCCCGGATCACCGCGGGTCTATGCCGGCCACAGCCAGCCGAAAGCGCCTCCCGTCAGGAGCCCATAGATCAGCGAGTCGACATTCGACTTGAGCGTCGTGCTCCAGGCGATCTTGTACCAGATGGAGTTCTGCCAGAGCGCGAGGCCGTACGCCCCGAACGCGGTCGCGCCCGCGAAGCGGAACACCCCCAGATACTCGGCCCCAGGCCCCAGCGCGCGGCCAGCGATGTACGCGGCGAACACGCTCACCACCACGCAGTACACGAACCACTGGGCGAGGCTAACTCCCATCGACGGGTCCCGCATGACGGTCAGCACCGCGACGGGACCCCGCTTCTTCTTCTCGAGGAACGCCGGGTCCTTCATGGCGGACGGGCTCGCCGCATGCGGCATCATGTAGTTGCCGGGGCCCACGCCGAGCTTGCGCAGGGAGTCCATCAGGGCGTCCTCGGACTCGACCCTGCGGAAATCGGACCGATGATACGGGAGCACCATGTGGAGGATGGAGCTGGCCAGGAAGACGAGCACCGCGGCCAGCAGGATCGGCGCCCACAGCGACATGATCGGGACCATCGGTAACCTCCGTCAGGATTTCGGTTTCTCGGATGCTTACTGCATCCCTGGTGATCGGACATTAGGGGGATCGCGCGGGTCGACGCAACGTTCGCGATCTGGCCAACCGGGCCCGGCGACGTATCCTTGACGTTCACCCGCGAAGAGCACCGGACCACAGCCTGGGGAGCCGCCGATGTCCATATGGGGCGAGAAGTGCGTGCGCTGCGGGGAGCGGCGCACTCGCGATACCTACGAAGGCCTGCCGACCTGCGAGGAGTGCATTCAGAACCTGAAAGCCAGGCTCCGGGCGGAGACGGAGGGACACAGGGTCTGCCCGATGGACGGCGCCGCGATGTCCAAGGAGATCGTCTACAACGTGGTGCTGGATCGCTGCCCGTCCTGCGGGGGGATGTGGCTGGACGGCGGCGAGCTCGAGCTCCTGCGGACGGGGATCGAGGCCGGCATGGCGAGCGACCTCGGCCACGCCCTCTTCGTCCCGCCCTTCTGAGGTCCGCGCCCATCCCGCCAACGTCCACGTCTACGTGCGGGACGTAGACGCCACGCATCGGAAGGCGCGGGCGGCACGACCTGGTGGATCGCCACGCGGGTGGGAATGCCCTGAGGCGGAAGCTCGGAGGCCGCGCGTGCCGGCCTACACCGTGGGGAAGCCCAGGTCCTTCCCGCGGAGCCGGGGCTCGGGCCAGCGCGCGGTGACGACCTTCCCGCGCGTGTAGAACCTCACCCCCTCCATGCCGTGCACGTGGGCGTCTCCGAACAGCGAGCTCTTCCAGCCGCCGAAGGAGTAGTAGGCCATGGGCACCGGAATCGGAACATTGATCCCCACCATGCCGACCTGGATCTCGCTCTGGAACCGGCGTGCAACCCCGCCGTCGTTGGTGAAGATCGCCACGCCGTTGGCATAGGGGTTCGCGTCGACGATTGCGACGGCCTCGTCGTACGCGCCGGCCCGAACGACCGACAGCACCGGACCGAAGATCTCGTCGCGGTAGATCGACATCTCGGGTCGCACCCGGTCGAACAGGCACGGGCCCAGGAAATACCCGCTCTCCCCGTTTCGCACCTTGACGCCTCGCCCGTCGATTACGAGCTCAGCGCCTTCCGACACCCCTTCGTCGAGATACCGGGTGACGCGTTGGAGATGCTCACGGGTGACGAGCGGTCCCATGTCGACGTCGGGCTCCGTGCCGTTCCCGACGCGGATCGATCGGATCCGCTCCTGAATGCGGGGTAGCAGCTCCTCTCCCGCCACCCCCACGGCGACGAGGACCGAAATGGCCATGCATCGCTCCCCTGCCGAGCCGAACGCGGCGTTGACGGCGGCATCGGCCGCGAGCTCCATGTCCGCATCGGGCAGAACCACCATATGGTTCTTCGCTCCTCCCAGCGCCTGGACGCGCTTGCCGTGCCGAGTCCCCGTCTCGTAGATGGCGCGCGCGACCGGCGTCGACCCTACGAAGCTCACCGCCGAGATGGCCGGATGCTCGAGGATCCTGTCGACCGCCGCCTTGTCTCCGTGGACGACGTTGAAGACGCCATCGGGAAGGCCCGCCTCCTTCCACAACTCGGCGACCAGCATGGATGGCGACGGGTCCTTCTCCGAGGGCTTGAGGACGAACGTGTTTCCGGCCGCGATCGCGATCGGGTACATCCACATCGGGACCATGACCGGGAAGTTGAACGGCGTGATCCCCGCGGCGATTCCCAGCGGCTGCCGGATCGACCAGCTGTCCACGTTCGTCGAGACGTTCTCCGAGAACTCTCCCTTGAGGAGCTGCGGGATCCCGCACGCGAACTCGACCACCTCGAGTCCTCGCTGGACCTCCCCGCGGGCGTCCGCGAGCACCTTTCCGTGTTCGCCGACGATGGTGCGGGCGAGCTCGTCCGCATGTCCGCGGATCAGCTCGCGGAACCGGAACAGGATGTCGGTGCGCGGACCGAGCGGGGTCCGGCTCCATCGCGGGAACGCCCGTTCCGCGGCGGCCACCGCCCGATCGACGTCGGCGGCGCCCGCCAGCGGGACCTCTCCGGTAGCGACGCCGGCCGACGGATCGAACAGCGGGCCCATCCGTTCGCCGATGCCCGGATCGGGGCGCCCGTCGATCCAGTGCGCCAGACGGCGTTTGCGTTTCCCCCCGTTCTTTCTCCCTGGCGGGCTCATCGGGAGCGCCGTTTCCCAGGCGCGTTCGAGGGGGGCGCGGTCGTCCCGCGGACGACCAGTGACGGCGGCATCAACAGGTGTCGCGCCGCCCTCCGCTTTCCGTCCAGGCGCTCGAGGACCAGTCGGACGGCGGTCCGGCCCATCTCCGGCCGCGGCTGATCGACGGTGGTGAGATGGATGTGGTGCGCCGCCGCCAGCGCGGTGTTGTCGTACCCGACCACCGAGACGTCCTCGGGGACGCTCAGGCCGCGCTCGGCCAGCGCGCTCAGCGTGCCGATGGCGGCGAGGTCGTTCGCCGCGAAGACCGCGCTCGGCGCCCGCCCGCGCGAGAACAAGGCCCGCACACCCTTCCAGCCCCCCTCTTCGGTGTAGCTGCCGGCGACGACGCGCGCCTCGCCCGCCAGGCCGTGCCGTTCCATGGCGCGCTCGTATCCCCGGCGGCGCTCGCGCGATCCGGCGCCGTCGCCGCCGTCGATGTGGGCGATCCGCCGGTGCCCGAGCGAGGCCAGATGCCCGACGGCGAGCGCCGCGCCTGCCGTGTCGTCGTTGGCGACGCTGTCGACCGAGGCGCTGCGCGAGCCGCGCGCGACGAGCACCGTCGGCACCTCGCGGCTCGCCTCCGCGATTCTGCGCATGGGCAGGATGGGACTCGCCAGTATGAGACCCTCGGTCCGGAGCTCGAGCATCGTGTCCAGGGCGCGCGCCTCGGACAGCTCCACGCGATCTCCCGTTCCGATGATCGTGCGGTATCCGCGCTCCGCCGCCTCGGCCTGGATGCCGTCGATGACCTCGGCGAAGAAGGGATTGTGGAGATCGGAGAGGAGAACGCCGAGCAGGTTGGTCCGTTGGCGGACCAGGCTCCGGGCGACCGCGTTGGGCCGATAGCCCAGGTCCGCCGCGACGCCGAGCACCCGCTGCCGCTTCTCCTCGCTGACGTTCGGGGCCCCGCGCATGACCAGCGAAACCAGCGACTTCGAGACGCCGGCGCGCTTGGCGACGTCGATTATCGTGGGGCGGCTCATGGGAGCGGGGCGGCTGGCGGCGGTTGACACATGCCGTGACTATAGCGCATCCTTGGCCAAAGTGGAACGTTCCACATCCTTCCCGGTCGCGGCCGCCTTCGGGTGTCCTGCCGGGTTCGAAACCCCGATCATTCGGAGAGCAACATGCGCGTCGGCGTCATCGGTCTGGGGCGCATCGGCCTGTATCACGCGCGAATCCTCCGCGCGCATCCGGACGTCGCCTCGCTGGCCGTGATCGACGTCGATCCCGAGCGCACGCGCGCGGCCGCGGAGGAGCTGGAGTCGGACCCGGCGGGCAGCGTCGACGAGCTGCTCGGGCGCGTCGACGCGGTGGTGATCGCCACCTCCACCGACACGCACGCGGCCCTCATCCACGCCGGCGTCGACGCGGGCCTGCCGGTCTTCTGCGAGAAGCCGATCGCGCTTGATCTCGCTTCCACGGTGGCCGTCGTGGCGCACGTCCGCGCGGCCGGCGCAACGGTCCAGATCGGCTTTCAGCGGCGGTTCGACGCCGGGTACCAGGCGGCCCGGAGGGCGGTGTCGGCGGGCGACCTGGGGCGCGTCTACGTCGTCCGGATCGGGAGCCACGACCCCTATCCCCCCCACGAGAGCTATCTCCCCGGATCGGGCGGCATCTTCCGCGACATGCACATCCACGACTTCGACATCGTCCGCTGGGTGCTGGGGCAGGACGTGGTCGAGGTCTACGCCGAGGGCGCGGGGCTCGCGGACCCGATGTTCGCGCGCCACGGCGACGTGGACACGGTCGCGGCGACGCTCACCTTCGACGGCGGCTCCCTCGGCGTGCTGACGGGAGCGCGCCACGATCCGCTGGGCTGCGACGTGCGCCTCGAGATCTTCGGCAGCGGGGACAGCGTGGCGGTGGGGTGGGACGACCGCACGCCGCTCCATTCGCTCGAGCCGGGCATGCCTCCCGCGCCCGAGAACCCGTACTCCCTGTTCCTCGACCGCTTCGACGCCGCCTACCGGCGCGAGCTGGCGGCCTTCGTCGAGCTCGCGCGGAACGGGGGCCCGAGTCCATGCACGGTGGAGGACGCCGAGGTGGCGCTGCGGGTGGCCCTCGCCTGCGACCGCTCGCGCCGCGAGCACCGCCCGGTGCGTGTGGGCGAGGTGGCCGCCTGAAGCTCGCCGCCGCGCCCATTTCGTGGGGTGTCTCCGAAGTTCCCGGTTGGGGCATCCAGCTCGATCCCGATCGGGTCCTGTCGGAGATCGTCGAAGCCGGCCTCGCCGCGACCGAGCTGGGGCCGCGCGGGTTTCTTCCCGCGGATCCCGCCGCCATCCGGGCGCGGCTCGCGTCCCACGGCCTGGCGCTGGTCGGCGGATTCGTGCCGGCGGTGTTGCACCGCAAGGACCAGCGCGCCGCCGAGCTCGCCGGAGTGGAGGAGAGCGCCGCGCTCCTCGCCGACGCCGGGGCCAGCGTGCTCGTCCTGGCCGCTCCGACGGACCTGCCCGGCTACGAGGCGCCGTACCTGCCGGACGCGGCCGAATGGGAGATCCTTCGCGGCGGCATCGCACAGGCGCAGGAGATCGGCGCGCGGCGAGGGCTCGCCGTCGCGTTCCACCCGCACTACGGCACTGCGGTCGAGCGGGAGGAAGACGTTCGCCGGCTGCTCGAGACCACCGACGTGGCGTTGTGCCTCGACACGGGCCACCTGCTGGCCGCCGGGGCCGACCCCCTGGGCATCGCGCGCGCGGCCGGCGCGCGGATCGCGCACGTCCACCTCAAGGACGTCGACGCGGCAATCGCGGGGCGGGTGCGCGCCCGCGAGCTCGGCTATCGCGAAGCGGTCCGTGCCGGTCTCTACCGTCCGCTCGGCGACGGCGACCTAGACCTGGGGGAGCTGCTCGAGATCCTCCGCGCTCAGGGGTACGACGGGTGGCACGTCGTCGAGCAGGACCTCGTGCTGGAGTCCGGCGACGACCCCGGCATTCCGCTCGCCAACATGCGCGAGAGCGTGGGCTTCCTGCGCGGACTGGTCGCCGCGTGACGGCGGGGCGCGGAGCCGAGGCGCCCTTCGAGGTGCTGACGATCGGCAGGGTGTCGGTCGACCTCTATCCCGCCGACAGCGGGGTCCCGCTCGCCGAGGTCCGCTCCTTCCACCGCTTTCTGGGGGGCGGCCCGACCAACGTGGCGGTCGCCGCCGCCAGGTACGGGCGGCGCACGGCGGTCGTCACCAAAGTCGGCGCCGAGGGCTTCGGCCCTTACGTCCACGCCGCGCTCTCTTCGTTCGGCGTCGACGACCGATGGGTAGGCACGCACCCCGAGCTCCTCACCCCGATCGTCTTCTGCGAGCTGTATCCCCCGGACCGGTTCCCGCTCATCTTCTATCGGGAGCCCAAGGCCCCCGATCTGGACATCGTCCTCGACGACGTCGATCTCGATGCCGTCCGTGAGGCCGGCGTCTTCTGGACGACCGGCACGGGGCTCTGCGAGGAGCCGAGCCGTTCGACGACGCTGGCCGCGCTCGAGGCGCGCGGGCGCCGCGCGCACACCGTGCACGATCTCGACTGGCGGCCCATGTTCTGGAGTTCCGAGGACGAGGCGCGGCGTTGGCAGCTCGAGGCGCTGAATCGGGCTACGGTGGCGGTCGGCAACCGCGACGAGGTGGCGCTGGTGGTGGGCGAGGGCCATCCGGAGCACCAGGCGCGGCGGCTGCTCGACCTAGGTCTCGAGACCGCGTTCCTGAAGCTGGGGCCCGCGGGCACGCTCGCCGCCTGCGCCGAGACAGTTGTTCACGTCGAGCCCGTGCGCGTCGAGGTCGTGAACGGTCTCGGCGCGGGCGACGCCTTCGGCGGGGCCGTGTGCCACGGCCTTCTCGCTGGATGGGAGCTCTCCCGGATCGCGCGCTTCGCCAACGCGGCGGGCGCGATCGTGGCGACGCGCCTCGCCTGCGCCGGCGCCATGCCGACCGAGGCCGAAGTCCTCGAGCTCCTGCAACGAACGGAGGATCGCGCGCATGCTGGATGATTCCCGCTTCCGCTCGTTGATCGACACCCGCGCGCGGCATCCCGAGAGGATCGCCGAGCTGGCGGCGGCGCGGCGGCGCCGGCCGATCCTGGGCGAGCAGGGAACGCTGTTCCTCGTCGCGGCCGACCATGCGGCGCGGGGAGTCCTCAAGGCCGGCGCGCGGCCCCTCGCGATGGCCGACCGGCGCTCGCTCCTCGAGCGCATCCTGATCGCGCTCGCGGATCCCGGCGTGGACGGCCTCCTCGGGAGCCCTGATATCGTCGAGGACCTGCTCCTCCTCGACGCTCTCCACGACAGGATCGTCATCGGTTCGATGAACCGCGGCGGGCTGGCGGGGTCGGCGTGGGAGCTGGACGACCGGTTCACCGCCTACGACGCCGAGTCGGTAGAGTCGATGGGGCTCGACGGCGGCAAGATGCTGATCCGATTCGACTACGCCGATCCCCGCACGATCGCGACGATCGAATCGGCGGCGCAGGCCGTATCCGCGCTCGCGCGGCGACGGCTCGTCGCGCTGGTCGAGGTCCTGCCCGCCCTGCGGGACTCGGCCGGGACGCTGCGCATCCCCAAGGATCCCGACGCCCTCATCGCCGCGATGAGCGTCGGCGCAGCGCTCGGCGTCTCGTCCGCCTACACGTGGCTCAAGGTGCCGGTCGTCCCCGAGATGGACCGCGTCATGGCTTCGACCACGCTCCCCACGCTCCTCCTCGGCGGCGACCCCGGCGATCGCGCGGCCGAGGTGTTCGCGGGCTGGCGGAAAGCGCTCGCGATCCCCCAGGTACGCGGGCTCGTCGCCGGGCGGACGCTTCTCTTCCCCCCCGACGACGACGTCGCACGCGCGGTGGCGGAGGCGGCCGCGATCGTGCACGGCCGATGACCGGGCTCCACCTGCCGGCCGGGAGCGCTGCCGCGGATGGGGATCCCGTGGCGGTGACGCCGGAGAGCGCGGGCTGGCGCTTCACCGGGCTCCGGGTGATCGAGCTCGAGCCGGGCGCGAAGCGCACGCTGGCCACAGGGGCCGACGAGATGCTCGCACTGCCGCTCGAAGGTGGCTGCGAGGTAGAGATCGAAGGCGCGCGGTTCACGCTGGCGGGTCGGAGGAGCGTGTTCGACGCCGTCAGCGACTTCGCGTATCTGCCGATCGACGCCGAAGCGCGCCTGTCGAGTCCCGGAGGCGGAACGATCGCGCTGCCGTCGGCACGGGCGGAGCGGCGGCACGAGCCCGCATACCTGCCCGCCGACGCGGTTTCGATCGAGGTGCGGGGCGCGGGACGCGCCACGCGGCAGCTGACGAACTTCTTCGCGCCCGATGTCGGCAGCGCGCAACGGCTGGTCGCCGTCGAGGTGCTGACGCCCGCCGGCAACGTCTCCTCCTGGCCCCCCCACAAGCACGACACGGCGTCAGCGGGCGGAGAGGCCGAGCTCGAGGAGATCTACTACTTCCGCTTCGACCGGCCGCAGGCGTTCGGCTTCCATCGCACCTACGCCGCCGATTTCGACGTCGCCGTACCCGTGAGCGACGGGGACGTGTTCCTCGTGCCGCGCGGCTACCACGGGCCGTGCGTCGCGCTCCCGGGTTACCCCATGTACTACCTGAACGTCCTGGCGGGCCCGGGCGCGCAGCGTTCGCTCGCGTTCAGCGACGACCCGGCGCATGCGTGGGTGCGCCCCTCGTGGGAAGGCGAGGCCCGCGATCCGCGCGTGCCGATGACGACGGCGGCGGGGCCGAACGCCAGCCAGAGCCCGAGGCGCCGGCCGTGAACACGGTGCGTCTGACGATGGCGCAGGCGCTCGTCCGCTGGATGGCCGCTCAGCGCGTCGAGCGGGACGGCGTGGAGCGTCCGTTCTTCGCCGGGGTGTGGGGGATCTTCGGTCACGGGAACGTGGCCGGGATCGGCCAGGCCCTCCACCAGCTCGGCGTCCTCCCGTACTTGCTCTCGCGCAACGAGCAGGCGCAGGTCCACGCCGCCGCCGGCTACGCGCGGATGACGAACCGGCTCCAGACGTGGGCCTGCACCTCGTCGATCGGACCCGGGGCGACGAACATGGTCACGGCCGCGGCGGGCGCGACGATCAACCGCCTGCCCGTGCTGCTCCTGCCGGGCGACACGTTCGCGAGCCGCCGGCCCCATCCGGTCCTCCAGCAGCTCGAGATTCCCGGTGCGCCCGACGTCACGGTGAACGACGCGCTCAAGCCGGTGTCCCGCTTCTGGAGCCGGGTGAGCCGTCCCGAGCAGCTCCTCGCCGCCGCCCCCGCGGCGATGCGCGTGCTGACCGACCCGGCCGAGACGGGTGTCGCGACGCTGGCGCTGCCGCAGGACGTGCAGGCCGAGGCGTTCGACTATCCGGAGCTGTTCTTCGAGCCGCGGACCTGGAGGATTCCCCGCGATGCGCCGGATCCCGCCGTCCTCGCCGAGGCGGCCGCGCACATCCGGAGCGCGCGACGCCCACTCCTCGTGGCCGGCGGCGGCGTCATCTACTCGGAGGCGACGGAGGCGCTGCGGAAGCTCGTCGACGCCACGGGAATCCCCGTCGCGGAAACGATGGCGGGCAAGGGGGCGCTTCCATACGACCATCCATCGGCCGTGGGGGCGCTCGGCGTGACCGGCACTCCCGCGGCGAACCTCCTGGCCAGGGAAGCCGATCTCGTGATCGGAGTCGGCACGCGCTGGACGGATTTCAGCACCGCGTCGAAGACCGCCTTCCAGGACTCCGGCGTCCGCTTCCTCAACGTCAACGTCGCGGGGTTCGACGCCCACAAGCTCGCCGGAATGCCGATCGTGGCCGACGCGCGGGCCGCGCTCGAGGCGCTGGCGGGAGCCCTGGAAGGCTGGTCGGTCGACGCGGGCCATCGCTCGCGGGCGGCAGACCTGGCGCGCGATTGGGACGCGCGCGTCGGGGCGCTGTTCGCGGCCGGCCACGCGCCGCTGCCGGCCCAGGCGGAGGTGATCGGCGCCGTGAACGAAGCGGCCGGGCCGCGCGACGTGGTTGTGTGCGCGGCCGGCAGCCTGCCGGGCGACCTCCACAAGCTGTGGCGCTGCCGCGATCCCAAGGGGTTCCACGTCGAATACGGCTACTCGTGCATGGGGTACGAAGTCGCCGGCGGGCTAGGCGTCAAGCTCGCCGCCCGCGATCGCGAGGTGTTCGTCATGGTCGGCGACGGATCCTGGCTCATGATGTCGTCGGAGATCGTCACCTCGCTCCAGGAGCGCGCCAAGCTGACGGTGGTCCTGATCGACAACCACGGGTTCGCGTCGATCGGCGGTCTCTCGGAGGCTGTCGGGTCGGGTGGGTTCGGGACCCGCTACCGCTACCGGGAGGGTGCCGCCATCGATCTCGACGGCGAGTTTCTGCCGGTGGATTTCGCGGCCAACGCCGCGTCTCTGGGGGCCCACGCGATCCGCGCCCGCACGATCGCCGATCTCCGGGCGGCCCTGGCGGATTCGAAGAGAATCGACCGCACGGTCGTGATCACGATCGAGACCGACCCGGAGGAACGCGTGGGCTCGTTCGAGACGTGGTGGGACGTGCCCGTAGCCGAGACGAGCGAGCAGACGCCGGTCAGGGAGGCGCGCGCCCGTTACGAGGAAGAACTCTCACGAGGACGGTGGCTTTCATGACCCGCAGGACTCTCCGCGGTCTCCTAGCGCTGGCGTGCGTCGCGTTCGGGGCCTGTACCCATGCGCCGGAGCACGAGCCCCGGCCTCCGGCCGGCCCGGTCGCCTCGGAGCGGCCGGCGCTCGTGGTCATGGTGGTCGTCGACCAGCTGAGCCAGGAGCTCCTCGAGCGCTACGACGACGTGTTCACGGGCGGGTTCCGGCGCCTGATCGATGGCGGCCGCTGGTACGTGAACGCGACGCACGATCATGCCGGTACCAGCACCGCCCCCGGACACGCCACGCTATCGACCGGTACTCATCCCTCCCGCCACGGGATCGTCGCGAACGAGTGGTTCGAGAACGTGGACGGCGACTGGGTGGAGATCTCGAACGTCGGAGACTCCACGGTCCAGATCGTCGGCTACCCGGAGCTTGCGGGTGTCTCGCCCCACAGCCTCGAGCGGGAAGGCCTCGCGGAATGGATCGTAGGCGCCGAACCGGGCGCGAAAGTGGCGTCCGTGTCGCCCAAGGACAGGGGCGCTGTCCTGCCCGCAGCGCACGCGAAGGGGCAGGTGTGGTGGTTCGAGTCGTCGATCGGCCGCTTCGTGACTTCCACCTACTACCGCGACAGCGATCCGGCGTGGATCGACCGCTTCCACGACGAGGTCCTGGCTCCCCTCGCGTCCGACAGCGTGTGGTCGAGTCAGGTCCCGACGGCGCTCCTCGGGCGCAGCGACCCGGACACCGCCGACTACGAGGGCGACGACGCCGGTCCGGTCTTTCCCCACCGTTTCGCCGGTCCCGGGGAGCGCACGCACTTCTGGGAGTGGTTCGAGCGCACCCCGATGCTCGATCAGGCGACCCTCGAGCTGGCGAAGGTCGCGGTGACCGAGGAAGGCCTGGGACGGGACGCGATCCCCGACTTCCTGAGCGTATCGCTCTCCCAGACCGATCGCGTGGGCCACGACTTCGGCCCGCTGAGCCGCGAGCAGCTCGACAACCTGCTGCGGCTGGACGCCGAGCTGGGGGCCTTCTTCGCGTTCCTCGACTCCGTCGTGGGGCCGGGACGCTGGGTGCTCGGCCTGTCCGCCGACCATGGCGTGCTGGTCACCGGGCACGAGTCGCGGGTCGGGGAGTCGGCGGCCGCGCGCCGGTGGACGCCGGAGGAAGAGGCCGCGCTGGAGGAGGTCCAGTCTCAGGCTGCGGAAGGGGCGGGCATGACGCCCGCCGCCGTCGCGTCCGCACTCGAGGAGCTCGACTACGTAACCGAGGCCTGGACCCACCAGGAGCTGGCGAGCGGCGCGGCGGCGGACAGCTTCGCCGCGCTCGAGCGGAACTCCCTCTACCCCGGCCGCGCGCGCGAGGAGGTCAGCCGCTGGGGGGTGGAGATGCGATTCGAGCCGAATTTCCTGGACCGTGAGCTGGGGTCCGGCCACGGCACCCCGTACTGGTACGACCGCCACGTTCCCATGCTCTTCTACGGTCCGGGCGTGCCGGCGGGGCGGGACTCCACCCGCGCCGCGACCGTCGACTTCGCACCCACGCTCGCCCGTCTGCTCGGCATCCGGTTCCCGGAGGACCTGGACGGCGCTCCCCTCGAGGGAGTCGTCGGCGAAGAGGACTGAGCGTCCGCCGTTGACAGTACACCCGGAGGGTCGCAAGATTGGCCTGGGGCTGGAACGTTCCAATCGGCCCCGTCGTGTGTCTCCGGCTCTGAGCGCTCCATCCAGGGAGGTCCTTGGCCTCGCAGCCCGCGTCCCCCGCCCGGGAATCCGTGGCGGCCCTCCGCATGGAGGCGATCCGCAAGCAATTCCCCGGCGTCCTCGCCCTCGACGACGTCGATCTCACGGTTCGCGCGGGCGAGGTGCACGTGATCCTGGGCGAGAACGGCGCCGGCAAGTCCACGCTCATGAAGATCCTCAGCGGCGCCCACGGCAAGGACGCGGGGCGAATCTTCCTCGACGGGCGCGAGGTGGAGATCGACGGTCCGCGCCGCGCGCGCGAGCTCGGCGTGGGGATCATCTACCAGGAGCTGAGCCTCGCTCCCACGCTCTCGGCGGCCGAGAACGTCTTCCTGGGACGCGAGCCGCGCCGGCTCCCCGGGCTCGTGGACCGCTCGGCGATGGAGGAAGCCGCGCGCGCGATCCTGGGCGGGCTTGGGGCGAGCTTCGACGTTCGCCGCCAGGTGCGCCACCTCAGCCTGGCGGAACGGCAGCTGGTCGAGATCGCCCGGGCGCTGTCGCTGGACGCCCGGATCCTCGTCATGGACGAGCCCACCTCCGCCCTTACCGACCGCGAGGCCCAGGCGCTCTTCGAGGCGATGCGCCGGCTGACTTCCCGTGGCGTCGCGATCATCTACATCTCCCACCGTCTTCAGGAGATCTACGACGTGGGCGACCGCGTGACGGTGCTGCGAGACGGCCGCCGGATAGCGACACTGGACGTGGCAGCGGCGGATCGCAGGGAGCTCGTGCGGCTGATGGCGAACCGCGAGGTCGACGAGCTCGTCACCCGCCGGCCGTCCGCGCTCGGGGCCGAGCTCCTGCGCGTGGAGGGCCTGTGCCGCGCCGACGAGCTGCGCGACGTGAGCTTCTCGCTGCACGAGGGCGAGGTCCTGGGCTTCGCGGGCCTGCTCGGGTCCGGCCGCACGGCGGTCGCTCGCGCGATTTTCGGCCTCGATCCCATCGCCGAGGGCCAGGTCATGGTGCGCGGTCGGCGGCGTTCCATCGGCTCCCCTCGCGACGCGATCCGCGCCGGGATCGGCCTCGTCACGGAGGACCGCAAACGTCAGGGGCTCGTCCTCTCCCTTTCGGTCCGCGAGAACATCTCGCTTCCCTTGCTCCGGTCGCTCTCCCGATACGGGATCGTCGACGCGCGCGCCGAGCGCGAGCTGGCCTCCCGTTACGCGACCGATCTCAGGATCCGAACCCCTTCGATCGAGCAGGTGACCCTGAACCTGAGCGGCGGGAACCAGCAGAAGGTCGTGCTCGCCAAGTGGCTGGCCTGCCAGGTCGACACCCTGATCCTGGACGAGCCGACGCGCGGAATCGACGTGGGCGCCAAGCAGGAGATCTACGCCCTCATGGAGCGGCTGACGGCCGAGGGTCTCGGCATCGTCCTGATCTCGTCGGAGCTCCCGGAGATCGCGGGCCTCTGCGACCGCGTCCTCGTCATGCGGGCCGGGGCGGTGGTGGGAACGTTCGATCGCGGCGTCTCGCAGGAGGAGATCCTGTCTGCCGCGGTGGGAGTGGCCTCGTGAGACGCGAGTTCGGAACCCTGGCCGGACTGCTCGTGCTGTGCGTCGTCCTGTGGTTCGCAACTCCCCACTTCCTGACTACGGCGAACCTCCTGAACGTCGTCGAGCAGAGCACGCTGATCGGCATCATCGCGGTGGGCATGACGTTCGTCATCCTGACCGCCGGCATCGACCTTTCGGTGGGCTCGATCGTGGCCCTGTCGGGAGTGGCGATGGGGACGGCGTTCCGCGCGGGGCTGCCGGTCTTCGCGGCCGCTCTGACGGGGCTCGCCGTCGGCCTGGCTTGCGGGCTCGCGAACGGCGCGCTCATCACGCTGGGACGCCTGCCACCGTTCATCGCCACACTCGGGATGATGAGCATCGCGCGCGGCGGAGCGCTCATGCTCTCCGACGGCAGACCTATCTCCGGCTATCCGGCGACCTTCCGCGAGATGGCTACCGGTGACGTGATGGGGGTCCCAGCACCGGTCCTCCTCATGCTCGCGATCTACGGAGTCGCACACTTCGTTCTGACTCGCACGACGCTGGGTCGCTACACCTACGCTATCGGTGGAAACGAGGAGGCGGCGGAGCTGTCCGGCATCGGCGTGCGCGCGTACAAGTCGGCCGTCTATGGGATCGCCGGCCTGCTGAGCGCTGTCACTGCGCTGCTGCTCGTAGCTCGCCTCGACTCGGCTCAGCCGATCGCCGGCATCATGTACGAGCTGGACGCCATCGCCGCCGTCGTCATCGGAGGAACCAGCCTGTTGGGTGGATCGGGTTCGGTGATCGGTACCCTGATCGGAGCCCTGATCATGGGAGTCCTCCGAAATGGCCTCAACCTGCTGGGTGTCTCTTCGTACCTCCAACAAGTGGCGATCGGCGGGGTGATCATCGTCGCGGTGCTGATGGACATGACCTTGCGCCGACGCGCCAGACTTCCAACCGAGTGAGGACCATGAGCGTGAAACGCGTGAGATGGGTCGCGGTGTTCGTGGCGGGCCTTTCCTGGGCCTGCAATCGGGGGGACGGGGCCGGTGACGCGCCCAGTGTCGCCCTGGTCCTGAAGACCCTGAACAGCCCGTTCTTCATCGAGCTCGAGGCCGGGGCCAGACAGGCGGCGGACAGTCTGGGCATCGAGCTCGTCGTGCAGGCGCCGGACAGGGAAATCGACGTCGAACGACAGATGCAGATCATCGAGAACCTGCTGCAGACTGGAATCGACGTTCTGACGCTCACACCCAGCGGCTCTCGCGAGATCGTCAGCGCCATCGCGGAGGCCAACCAGGCGGGCGTCCCCGTCGTCATCGTCGACACCCGGGCCGACGCGCAAGCGCTCGCGGAGGCCGAGGCCACCATCGCCACATTCATCGGCTCCGACAATGTCGACGGGGGGCGGATCGCAGGGCGGTTCGTGGCAGAGGCGCTGGGGGGACAGGGGCGCGTAGCCGTCGTCGAAGGCATTCCCGGTCACGAGACCGGCGACTCCAGGCTGCGGGGGTTTCGCGAAGTTATCGCGGAGCACCCCGGCATCTCGATCGTCGCCTCGCAGACAGCCAACTGGGAGCGCGACCAGGCGTTCAACGTCACGCAGAACATGCTGCAATCTCATTCGGACCTGCAGGCGATCTTCGCGGCCAACGACATGATGGCGTTGGGAGCCGTCGAGGCGATCGCGGCGGCGGGACGTACCGGGGACGTGCTGGTCGTGGGCTTCGACGCGCTGGACGAGGCGCGGCAAGCGATCCGCGAAGGGCGGATGGCCGCCACGATCGCCCAACACCCTCGCGACATGGGGCGTCTGGCGATCGAAAGCGCGTGGAGCATCCTGCAAGGCGATACGGTACCCGCCGAGCAGCCGGTGGGAATCGAGCTGGTGACGGAATGAGGCACAATCGCGCCGGATCCACCGAGGTGACGTTCACGAGGTTGCACGAGGGCAGACAGCCGGCGGACACAGAGCGCGTCCGCCAGAGAGGAGAGCGCATGAACGCAGCGAGGCTCGTGTGCCTGCTGGCGATCGCGACGCTGAGCATAGCGGCGATCCCGGGAATGGCCGAGGCCCAGCATGGACAGGTCGCAGGCCGGGTTATCGAAGCCGGAACGGGCGAGGCACTGACAGGAGCCCAGGTGGTCGTCAGCGGCACGTCCATCGGTGCCGTGACGGACGAGAACGGGCGCTATCTGCTGCCCCGCGTTCCCGCGGGCGCCCAGACTATCGAGGCCTCCTATCTGGGATATACCGCCGCCAGCGCGAACGTCAATGTCGTCGACGATCAGCTGGCGAACGCCAGCTTCACGCTCGAGGTCTCCGCGATCGCCCAGCCCGAGCTCGTGGTGGGCATCCGCGCTTCGGGTCAGGCGGAAGCGCTCTCGCGACAAAAAGCAGCGCCGAACATCCAGAACATCGTCGCCTCGGACCAGATGGGGCGCTTCCCAGACGCCTCCGCACCCGAGGCGATCCAGCGCGTGCCCGGCGTCGCGCTCGAACGCGATCAGGGCGAGGGGCGCTACATCCAGATCCGGGGCGGCTCGGCCGCAAACACGCAGGTGACGGTCAACGGCGAGCAGCTCCCGTCGCCCGAAGCGGAGATCCGACAGATCGGGCTGGACGCGGTTCCGGTCGAGGTACTCGAGTCGATCGCGGTCTCGAAGGCCATCACCCCCGACATGGACGCGGAGGCGATCGGCGGGTCGGTGGACCTGATCACCAAGCGAGCCCCCGAGGACATGCTGTTCTCGGTCGAGGGCTCCGGCGGCTACGCGCCGATTCGCGACGAGCCCTCTGGCAGCGGCTCCCTGACCTGGGGCACGCGGACGAGCGACGGCAAGCTCGGCTTCCTTGCCTCCGGCTCCTTCAGCCGGCGCAACTTCGGGTCCGACGACCTGGAGCCCGCCTACGATCTCGGGGACCCCGGTCCCGACGACGACGAGCTCGAGGAGCTCGGCATTCGCCACTACTCGATGTACCGGGACCGCTTCGGCTTGACCGGTAGCCTGGATTACCGGCTTGGCGAGGGCTCGAACCTGTTCCTGAACGGCCTCTACAGCCAGCTGAACGACGACGAGCAGCGGCTCGCGCTCACCAACAACGTCGCCGACGGAGAGATCGAGTACGGCCACCGCAACCGCTACGAGAAGACGTCCAACCTGAACGTGACGGCCGGCGGCGAGCACGTGATCGGCGGCGGGATGGAGCTCGAATACCGCGGGACGGTCGCGCGCGGCCGCCAGGAGACGCCCAACGACTGGGAGCTGATCTTCCTCCGGGAGGACGTCGAGTTCGACACCGACATCTCGAACCCCGACGACGTCCGGGCCGATCCCGTGGGTGGGACCGCCGGCGAGTTCCTCTTCGACGCGTTCGAGCCAGCCACCGACGAGACGACGAACCTCGACCTGGTCGGCGCGGTCGACCTGACGATCCCCTACGGCTTCGGGTCCGAGGGCACGGGAAGCTTCAAGGTCGGCTTCAAGTTGCGTGACAAGGACAAGGACCAGTCGGTGAACGAGGAGGCGTTCGAGCTGATCGACGACGGGCCGGACATCATCCTGGGCGAGGACGTCGGGTCGCCGTTCGAGCTCGAGGACTACAACCCCGGCGACTACGAGTTCGCCCCGTTCGCGACCAGCGAAGACGAGAACGAGGCGTTCCTGGACAACTTCGGGGACGTCCTCGAGGGCGAGCTGGACCTCGAGGCCGAGACCCAGGACTTCGAGGTTGGCGAGACGACGGCCGCAATCTACGCGATGACCGAGATAAACCTGACACCCGAGCTAATGGTGCTGCCGGGCGTGCGGTACGAGCACACTACGGTCACCAGCGACGGGTTCGACTTCAATGCCGAAGAGGAGACGCTGGAACCCGTTTCGGCGGAGAACGACTACGGCCGGATCTTCCCGATGGTGCACCTCAAGTACGAGCTTGGCCCGCTGACCAATCTGCGGGCGGCAGTGACGACGGCGATCGCGCGCCCGAACTTCGTCGACCTGGTTCCGTTCCGCGTCGTCGATGAAGAAGACATCGTGATCGGAAACCCGGACCTCGATCCCACCACGTCGACGAACCTCGACCTCCTGTTCGAGCACTACGACAGCCGCATCGGCGTCATGTCGGCGGGGGTCTTCTACAAGTCCCTGAACGACCCGATCTTCCCGTTCACCGAGGAGAACGAGCTGGGCGGGAACACCGTGCAGCCGCGGAACATCGACTCGGGGGAGATCCGCGGCGTCGAGTTCGCGCTCCAGCAGCAGCTGACGTGGCTGCCAGCGCCGCTGGACGGGCTCGGTGTCTACGGCAACTACACGTTCACGGACTCCGACGCGACGTTGCCGGGCGGCCGGGAGACGCGGCTGGGCGGGCAGTCGAAGCACGTCGCCAATGCCGCGCTCAGCTACGAGCGCGCCGGGTTCTCCGGTCAGGTCAGCATGAACTACCGCGACGATTTCATCCTCGAGTTCGGCGGCGACACGGGCGAGGCTGAGGAGCGCGAGCAGGACCTGATCGTCGACGAGCACATGCAGTTCGACCTGTCGGCCAGCTATCAGGTCACCTCGCAGGCGACGGTGTTCCTGGAGTTGGTGAACCTGAACAACGAGCCGTTCGTGACCTACCAGGGGATCCCCGATCGGCCCATTCAGGAAGAGTACTACGAGACGTGGGGGGAGCTTGGTCTGCGCTGGCGGTACTAGGGTGCGGGCCCTCGCCCCCGCGG
>JAICQP010000121.1 GCA_025937815.1 Gemmatimonadota bacterium | reverse complement strand
CTTCCGGATCGTGGATCAGCATTTCAGCGAGCTCTCGACACACAAGTACCATGAGATGGCGCGCGCCCTCGGAATCACTCCCCAGGAAGCGCAGGACGCCGCCGACGAGATCGCGCAGTTCGACCCCAAGCCGGGCCGCAAGTACGATCAGGACGAGGGAGACTACGTGACGCCCGATATCATCGTCGAGGAGGTGGACGGCCAGTATATCGTGACGCTCAACGACGGGGATCTGCCGCGTCTCAGGATCAGCCGGACGTATCAGCAACTGGCGCAGAACGGCGAGTTCAAGGGCAAGGCGAAGGAGTTCGTGCAGGCGAAGCTCAACGGCGCAAACTGGATCATCCAGGCGATCGAGCAGCGCCGCCAGACGATGGTCCGCACGATGCACGTCATCCTCGATCGTCAGCGCGAGTTCTTCGAGAAGGGCATTCACTATCTGCGCCCGCTCACGCTCAAGGAGGTGGCCGACGAGATCGGGATGCACGAGTCGACGGTAAGCCGCGTGACGAACGAGAAGTTCGTGCAGACGCCGCGCGGAGTGTTCCGGCTCAAGTTCTTCTTCTCGAGCGGGCTCAGCACCGAAGAGGGCGAGGACGTGTCGGCACGCGGGGTGAAGGCCCGGATCCAGGAGCTCATCGACCGCGAAGACCCCCAAGATCCCCTGACCGACCAGCAGATCGTGGAGCAACTGAAGTCCGAGGGTATCCAGATCGCTCGGCGGACGGTGCAGAAATATCGCGACCAGCTCGGCATCCTGTCTTCCCGCTATCGCAAGCGCGTCAAGTAATTTCCCATCCTCCCTCCCGAGGAGATCATGGAGATCACGTTCAGCAGTCGCCACGGTGACCTGTCCGACGCTCTCAAGGAATACGCTCGCCAGGAGGTGGAAGGTCTTTCCCGATACTTCGAACGGCTCGTTGAAGCCGACATCACGCTTAATCAGGAGGGACATCGCGACATCGCCGAGGTCCGGATCCACTCCTCGAACGACACCCACTTCGCCAGCTCTGAGGCCGAGGACATGCGCTCGGCGATCGACGGCACGGTGGCCAAGCTCAAGCGTCAGCTCCAGCGTCACAAGGAGAAGCTGAATCGCCGGCAGTTGACGAGGGGTGAGCGCGAGCTCGTGACGGCCAGACTGCAGCCCGTGGCCGAGACGCCTCCGGACATGTCGTCGGCGCCGGTCGAATGGGACCGCATCACCAGCAGTGAGGCGATCGAACGACTGGGGGTTAGCGGCGAGGAGGTGCTGGTGTTCGTGGACACGGCCGACGGATCCGTGAAGATTGCGCGCCTCGACGGGGAAGGGTCGATCAGCGTTGTCGCGGCAGAGGCATTCGAGTTGGAGGATCGCTAGGGTGACGAAACCGCTCGCGGAACCCACACGCTGATCCTCCTGTCATGGCGCTGACGGTCGCCAAGCTGCTGGCCCTGAAGGCTGACGTTCTCGGGCTCAGGCTGCTGACGGACGAGTCGACCGCCGAGCGCGAGATCCCCACCGACGAGGTCATCTCTCCAGGGCTCGTCCTGGCCGGCTTCAGCCAGCGCTTCACTCACACCCGCTCCCAGGTCCTCGGCGAAACCGAGATCACGTATCTCGCATCCCTCACCCCTGACCAGCGCCGCGAGGCGATCGTCCGTTTCCTGTCCTACGATCTTCCCGTGGTCTTTGTGACGAAGGCCCTCGACCCTCCCGCCGGCATGATCGAGATGGCCAACGAGCGCGGGATTCCCATCGTGGCGACCCGGTTGAAGACCGGCGAGTTCTACGGCGCCATCAAGTCGTTCCTGGAATCCCGATTCGCGCCGTCCACGTTCCTGCACGGCTCGCTGGCCGACGTCTACGGGGTAGGTCTCCTGTTCATGGGCCGCAGCGGGATCGGCAAGTCGGAATGCGTCCTCGACCTCGTCGAGCGGGGCCACCGGCTGGTGGCCGACGACCAGGTCCGCGTAACGCGGCGCTCCGGCGGAATCCTGATCGGGCGCGGCAACGCCGTGCTGGGGTTCCACATGGAGATCCGGGGCGTGGGAATCATCGACATACGGTCGCTGTTCGGGATCCGTTCCGTGCGCCTGCAGAAACGGATCGAGGTGGTCGTGCGGCTGGAGGACTGGGACGAGAGCACGCCGGTCGAGCGGGTGGGGCTGGACGAGGAGCGGACGGGGATCCTGGACGTGGAGATCCCGCTCGTCCGAGTGCCGCTGAACCCCGGCAAGAACATCACCGTGATCGCGGAGGTCGTGGCCATGAACCACCTCCAGAAGTTCGCCGGGGGCCACACCGCCGAGCAGTTCAACGAGCGGCTGATTGAGCGCATGCGCACGCGCGCCGAGACGGAGACGTACCTCGAAGAGGACTACGAATGACGGGGCGCTGCGGTGTGGTGGTCGCGCATGGCCGCCTTGCGGATGGCCTGCTGTCGGCGCTATCGCGTGTTGCCGGCGAGCAGGACTCCCTCTGGGCGCTCTCCAACGAGGGTCTGACGGGCGCCGACCTCGAGGCGCGGATCACGTCGATCCTCACGGATCGCTGCGCCGGGCGCGACGCCTACCTGCTGAGCGACATGGAGGGCGGCTCGTGCGGTCAGGCCTGCCGTCGGCTCCTGGCGAAAGGCACCGTCAAGGCCATCCTCTACGGTGTCAATCTGCCGCTCCTCGTCGAGTTCGTCTTCCTGCAGGATGAATCCTTCGAGCGCTTCGTGACGGCGGCCGTCGAGAAGGGTCGGCGGTCGCTGGGGGTCCACGCATGAGCGTCGTGCTGTTCCGCGTCGACGAGCGGCTGATTCACGGGCAGGTGGTGGTCGGTTGGGCGCGCAAGCTCCGTCCGCGGCGGATCGTCGTGGTGGACGACGCGCTCGCGGAGGACGAGCTCGAGCAATCGATCTACCGGACCGGCATCCCGGAGGGGATCGACGCCGACTTCTGGAGCGAGCGGGAGGCGGTCCGGGCGCTGCCGGCGGTGCTGAAATCGAGCGAGCGGGTATTCGTGCTGACGGCGGATCTCGCCACCATGGCGCATCTGACCCTCGAAGTGGAAGGGATCCAGGAGGTCAACGTCGGCTGCCTCCACCACGGGGACGGCCGCCGCGTGCTGCCGTACGTGCGGCTCGACGAGGGCGACGAGCGGCTGATCGACGAGATGTCGGACAGGGGAGTGCGGGTCGTTGCGCGCGACGTGCCGAGCTCCGCCCCGACACAGCTCGGCGCTCAGGCCCGCGGATGACCGGATGGCAGGCGGCGAGCCTCGTGGCGCTCGGCGCGGTCGTGTTCCTCGACCAGTGGCCCGCCGTCCAGTCGATGATCTCGCGGCCGATCGTCGTGGGTCCGGCCGTGGGATCGATCCTGGGGGCGCCGGCCGACGGCGTGCTGTGGGGGGCGGCGTTCGAGACGATGCTGCTCGCCATCCAGCCCGTCGGTGCTGCGCGCTACCCGGACGCCGCGCTGGCGGGCCTGCTGGGGACGGCGGCGGCGATCATGGGAACAGAGTCCGGGATCTACCCCGCCGTGTGGGCGGTCGCCGTGGCCGCGGGAGCCGGATGGGCCGGCGAGGTGCTCGGCCGTCTTCAGCGCCGGCGGAACGCGCGCACCGCCGCCGCGGTCCTGTCCCGCGTCTCTGCGGGCTCGCTGGGAGCTCCGGCGCGCGGGATCGCGGCGGCCCTCTCGCGCGGGGCCGCGCTGGGCGCCTTGCAGACGGCCGCGGGACTCGGGGTGGTATTCGCCGGCACGCGGCTGCTGGCAGGTTCGCCGTGGGCGGGCCCGCTGGACGCGCACGGCCTCCGCATCGCCGCGGCGGCGATGGCGGGGGTGGCGGGCGCGCGCGTGCTGGGACTCGGCCGCAAGCGCGTCGTATCGCTCGTCCTCGGCGCGGCCGCCGGCCTGGCTATGGTCCTTCTGGGGGTGTCACGATGAAGCAGGAGAGAGGGCTGTCGAGGCGGCTTCGGCGGGAGCGGCGCCGGGTCGCGCTCAGGTCCACCCTCGTGCAGGCGGTCTGGAACTACGACTCCCTCCAGGGGATCGGCTTCGGCTGGGCGATCCTGCCAGGCCTCGCGCGGATTCGCCCCGACCCCGGGGAGCGTGCAGAGCGCCTCCTCGCGCACCTCGGCACCTTCAACGCCAACCCGTACCTGGCCCCGATCGCCATGGGGGTCGCGCTGCGACTGGAAGAGGAGATCGCCCGCGGCGCGGCGGGCGCGGAGCGGCGCCTCGCGCGGCTGCTCCACGCCCTGAGGGGAAGTCTGGGGGCCATCGGCGACGATCTCTTCTGGAGCGCGTGCCGGCCGGCGCTCGGCCTCGCGGCCGTGGTCGCGGCGCTCGCGACCGGGAGCGTCTGGCCGGCGATCGTCTACGTCCTCGTCTGGAATGCGCTCGCGCAGGGGGTCCGGCTGGCCGGTGTGCGCGCGGGGTTCGCGGCCGGCGCCGCGGTCGTGCGCGTGCTCCAGGACCCGTTCTGGGCGAAGGCCGCGCGGATGGCCCGGGCCGCCGGAATCTTCGCGGCCGGCGCCGGCCTGGGGATGGGAGCCGGACTGGCGGTCCTCGGTGGCGGTGGGCTCGCGGGAGGCGCGGTCTTCCTCGCGATCGTCGGCTGGCTCTGGCTGGCCGGAACGCAGATCGGTGCCCGGGGTCCAGCGCTCTCGCCGGCCCTCGCTTTTCTCGCGGTGGCTGCCCTCCTGGGTGCGATCTTCCATCTCTCCCAGGGAGCCTTGCCGTGACGATGTCCGCGAGCTGCCGCGCCCGGGTCCGGATCGTCAACCGGCTCGGGCTCCACGCTCGCCCGGCCGCGCACTTCGTGCGGCTCGCGGCGCGATTCGCGGCGGAAATCTACGTGACCCGCGACTCCATGGAAGTGAACGGCAAGAGCATCATGGGGGTGATGATGCTGGCCGCCGAACAGGGAGCCGAGATCGAGATCCGGGCCGATGGGGAGGACGCGGAAAAGGCGGTAGAGGAGCTCGTGGCCCTCGTCGTGCGCGGGTTCGACGAGGACGACGAGGGGCGCCCGATGCGTGGCGATGAAGAACATGGATAGGCCCGACTCACTGGAGGTCTACCACCACGGACAGGGCGTTTCCACGGGGGTGGCGTACGGACCGGCGTACTTGATCACTCCGGATGCCCTGCGCGTCCCGCGCCGCGAGATCTCCCCGGACGAGGTCGAGATCGAGCTCGCGAGGCTGCATGACGCGCTGGCGGCGACACGCGCCGACATCGAGCGCGTCCGGACCGCTCTCCAGCGCGCCGACAAGAGCGACGAGGCGGCGATCTTCGACTCGCATCTCCTGATCCTGGAGGACGAGGCGCTGCTCGAATCGGTGCGCGACCGGATCCGCCACGATCGCGTGAACGTCGAGCATGCCTTTTCGTCTCTGGTCCTCGAGGCGGTGGACCGAATCGAAAAGAGCGAGAATTCCTACCTGCGTGAACGGGTGCGCGACATACGCGACGTAGAGCATCGCGTGATCCGCTTTCTTCTCGGCCAGCGGGAGCCAGCGGTGGGCGACCTGCTGCAGAACGCCCTCCTCGTGGCCCACGACCTTCCGGCGACGCTGACGGCCGAGCTCGACCGCGACCGGATACTGGGCTTCGCGACCGAGTTGGGGTCTCCGAACAGCCATACGGCGATCCTGGCGCGCTCGCTGGAGATCCCCGCGGTGGTGGACCTCGGGCCTGTGCTCCAGCGCCTGTCGCACGGAGAGCTGGTGGTGCTGGACGGGCGCGAGGGCCTGCTGATCCAGAATCCTTCCCCCGATACGCTGGCCGAGTACGAGCGGATCAAGGCGAAGATCGAGCGCAAGCGCGCCGAGTGGGTCTCGCTGGCGGGCGTGCCCGGCCGAACGGCCGACGGCGAGCCGCTGACGTTCCTCGCCAACATCGAGTTCAACCGCGAGGTAGATGCCGCCCTCGCCTTCGGCTGCGACGGCATCGGGCTCTACCGGACCGAGTACCTGTTTCTCCAGGGTGGCGGGGACGTTTCCGAGGAGGAGCAGCTCGAGGTGTACGGCGGGATCGTGCGACGCATGGAAGGGCGTCCGGTCACGATCCGCACCCTCGATCTGGGCGGGGACAAGCTCCTGTCGGGCATGGAGCCCGAGGACAACCCCTTCCTCGGATGGCGTGCGGTCCGGTATTGTCTCGACCGCCCGGAGGTATTCCTGGGGCAGATGCGGGCCATACTCAGGGCGGGCGCGCACGGAAACGTTGCGATGATGATCCCCATGATCACGGCGATGGAGGAGGTCGACGCGGTGTTCGACGTTCTGGAGTCCGCGCGCCAGTCCCTGCGCTCGGAGGGCCTGTCCCATGCGGAGCGCTGTCCCGTGGGGGCCCTGGTCGAGACGCCGGGCGCGGCCCTGATGGCGAAATCGCTCGCCGAGCGGTTCGATTTCCTGTCCCTGGGTACGAACGATCTCATTCAGTACGCGCTGGCGGTCGACCGCGGAAACCGGCGGGTGGCGCATCTCTACCAGCCGTTTCATCCGGCGGTCCTCAAGCTCGTGCGGGAAGTCGTCGACGCGGCCGACGCCGCGGGGAAGCAGGTGACGGTGTGCGGTGAGATGGGCTCGAATTCCCGGGCCGCGGCGCTGCTATTGGGCCTCGGCGTCCGGAGCTTCAGCATGGTGGCGGCGCGGATCCCGCGGATCAAGCAGGTGCTGGGGCGGGTGAGCCTCCCGGAGGCGCAGGAGATCGCGGCCGAGGCGCTCGAGCAGATCGACTCCGATTCCGTCAAGGCGATCATCGAGAATCGGTTCGGGGAGCGCTTCCACCGCGCGCCGTCCGCGTGAGGGCTCCGCGATGACCGTCCGTCCACCCGCCATGCCCACCGCCACCGAGCTCGCGCTCTGGCGTCAGCGCGAGGCGGAGCTGGACCGCTCCGGCATGCGCGGCCATGTGGCCGCGTTCGGGAGCCGGCTCGAGGCCGCCGCAGAGCCCGCTCGGGACTTCGCCCGCGGCCTGGATCCCGACCCCGCCCCGACGGCGATCGCGGTGCTGGGGATGGGGGGCTCGGCGGTGGCCGGCGACCTGGTGGCGGCCGCCGTCGGGTCTCGTGGGAAGCTCCCCATCGCGACCGTACGCTCCCCGGACCCGCCGGCCTGGGTGGACGACCGCGCGTTCGCGATCGCCTCTTCGTACTCGGGCGACACCGAGGAGACGATCGCCGCGTACCGCGCAGCGTGCGACAGGGGGGCCCGCGGCGCCGTGATCACGACCGGCGGGCGGCTCGCCGATCTCGCCCCGACGCGGGGCGACCCGATCCTGGAGCTGCCGGTCGGCCTGCCCCCCCGCGCTGCGCTGCCGGAATCGCTCGCGGGCTGCGCGCTCGCAGTCGCGGCGATCGATCCCGGGCTCGAGGTGGCCGCGCTCGCCCACGAGCTGCAAGCGGCGGCCGGCACCCTGGGTCCCGACCTGGATGCGTGGCTCG
>JAICQP010000126.1 GCA_025937815.1 Gemmatimonadota bacterium | reverse complement strand
TGTTCGAGGGACGATTCCCAGCCACCATATCCTAGGGGTGAAAATGCGAACGATGCGCTACGCGGCCATGTCCGCGCTGATCCTGAGCCTGGCGGCGTGCGGCGGCGGCGAGGCGGACTCCGAAGATTCGGCGGGCGCTATCGACAGCGCGGCGATCCAGAGCGCCGCCGCCATGACCCTGCGGCAAGGCATGACGCAGGAGGAGGTCCGCAATACGCTCGGCGAGCCGCGGACGCGCGTGACGATGGACGGCGGGCTCGAGCGCTGGACGTACTACAATTACGACGCCAACGGCCAGCTGAGCGCCAAGACCCTCATCATCTTCGGCAACGACGGAAAGATCGCGGAAGTCAACAACACCTCCCAGTAATGGCCGCACGCGGGCGACTACCCGGGGCGGATCGGTAAGGCCGCGATGTGGCGTACGGCGTACGCCTGGCTCGTGGGTGTCGCCTACACCGTCTTCTGGGCTTCGCTCGGAATCCTCACCTGGCCCTTCAGCCCGCGCGGCGATCTCTACCTGCTGTACGCTCGCATCTGGTCGGGCTGGATCCTCAAGTCCCTGGGGATCCCGCTGGAGGTGATCGGTGGCGAGCGGCTGAAGCCGGGACAGACCTACGTGCTGATGTCCAACCACCAGTCGGTGTTCGACATCTTCGCGCTGTTCCGTGCCTGCGACCGGCCGTTCCGGATGGTCGCCAAGCGCATCCTGTTCTGGATTCCGATCCTCGGCTGGTCGATGTGGATGTGCGGCTTCATCCCCATCGACCGGTCGAACCGCGAGAGCGCGATCCGCAGCCTCGACCGCGCGGCCCGGAGAATCCGCTCGGGCATCAGCGTCCTCGTCTTCCCCGAAGGGACCCGTTCACGGGACGGCATGCTCCACCCTTTCAAGAAGGGGGGCTTCATGCTGGCGCTGAAGGCCGGGGTGCCGGTCGTTCCGGTGGTGGTCCTGGGAACGGACGCGATCATGGAGAAAGGTTCGCTGAGGGTCGGCCGAGCGGACGTCACCGTTCGCATCGGTGCGCCGATCGAAACCGCCGGCCGCGACGCGCACGGGCGCGACCGCCTCATGGAGGAGGTGCGCCGGGCGATGATCGACCTCGGCGCGACGGCGTGCGAGAACGCCCCGGCGTGAGTATCTTCTAGGAACACTTCCTTTAAATCGAGTCCCGTGAGGCTCGGAAGGACGGTTCCCATGAAGCACGATCCGACGCTCGTTTCCGGTCTCCGCTCCGCGGAGACTTTTTTTTGCCCGTGAGCGCCGGGATTCCCGCCCGCATCGCCCTCGAAGACGGCTGGACCGCCCTCGGCCGTTCCACCGGAGCCGCCGGAACGGCCGGCGGCGAGTGCGTGTTCAACACTTGCCTATCGGGCTACCAGGAGGTGCTGACGGACCCCAGCTACGCGGGCCAGATCGTCGTCATGACGTATCCGCTGATCGGCAACTACGGGATCGTCGAGGGGGACGGGGAGTCTTCGCGGCCGCAGGTGGCGGGCTACGTGATGCGCGAGTGCGTGCGCAATCCCTCGAACTGGCAGGCCAGCGACACGCTGCCCGACTGGTTGGCGCGGCACGGTGTCGTGGCAATCGAGGGGATCGACACGCGGGACCTGACGCTGCACCTCCGTAAGCACGGCGCTCTCCGCGGGGTGGTGACCACGGATACGCTCGACGTCGAGGACGCCGTGGCCCGCGCACGCCGCCTCCCGCCCATGGAAGGCCGGAACCTGACCGGCGACGTGACGCTTTCCGAGCCCAGGATCGAAGGGGAAGGGGATCTCACGGTGGCGGCGCTCGACTTCGGCCTCAAGCAGAACATCGTCCGCCAGCTGGCGGGCTTCGGCTGCCGGGTGGTGCGGCTTCCCGCCACCGCCTCTCCCGAAGAGATCCTGGCGTATCGCCCGGACGGCCTGTTCTGCTCGAACGGTCCCGGTGATCCGGCAGCCGCTCGGACCGCGATCGGCACCCTGCGCAGACTCTCGCGCGAGGCGCCCGAGCTTCCCACGTTCGGAATCTGCCTCGGGCATCAGTTGCTGGCGCTCGCGCACGGCGGCACGACCTACAAGCTCAAGTTCGGTCATCATGGCGGGAATCATCCGGTCCAGGACCTGCGAACCGGCGGCATCGACATCACGAGTCACAATCACGGCTTCGCGGTTCGGGAATCGAGCGCGGGAGGGAAGCGCGTGGTGGAGGGGGCAACGGAGCTCGAGATCACCCACGTCAACCTCTACGACGGGACGGTCGAGGGGTTCCGGCACAACGAGCGCCCGCTGTTCGCCGTCCAGTACCACCCCGAGGCCGCACCGGGGCCTCACGACGCGCGACATCACTTCGCGGAGTTCGTTGCCGCCATGGAGGCGCGCCACGGGCGCGCGCCCGTGAGCGGCGCCTGATGCCCCGCCGCGACGACCTCGAGACGATCCTCCTGCTCGGTTCGGGTCCCATTGTCATCGGGCAAGCCTGCGAGTTCGACTATTCGGGCACGCAGGCCTGCCGCGCGCTGCGCGACGAGGGGTACCGGGTCGTGCTCGTCAACTCGAATCCAGCCACGATCATGACGGATCCCGGGTTCGCGGACGAGACGTACCTGGAGCCCCTGAGCGTAGAGGCCTGCCGGAAGGTGATCGAGATCGAGCGACCGCAAGCGCTGCTCCCCACGCTCGGCGGGCAGACGGCGCTGAACCTGGCCCGCGACCTGGCTCTGAGTGGCGTGCTGAAGGAGTACGGCGTCGAGCTCATCGGCGCCGACCTGGAAGCGATCGAGCGCGCCGAGGACCGGGAGCGCTTCCAAGCTCTCATGCTGGAGAACGAGATCGGCGTGCCGCGCGGTGGCTTCGCGCGCACGGTCGAGGAGGCGGTACAGGTCGTGGCGATCACCGGGTACCCCGTGATCGTGCGCCCGGCCTACACGCTGGGCGGCGCCGGCGGTGGCGTGGCGACCACCGAGGAGGAGTTCATCGACCTGGCGGCCGGAGGCCTTCGCGCTAGCCCCATCGGCGAGATCCTGGTCGAGGAGTCCGTGATCGGATGGAAGGAGTTCGAGCTCGAGGTCATGCGCGATCGCGCCGATAACTGCGTGGTCGTCTGTTCGATCGAGAATCTCGACCCGATGGGCGTTCATACCGGCGACTCGATCACCGTGGCGCCGCAGCAGACGCTCTCCGATCGCGAGTACCAGGCCATGCGTGACGACGCCTTCCGCGTCATCCGCGCGGTGGGTGTGGAGACGGGGGGGTCGAACATCCAGTTCGCTGTCGATCCCAATACGGGCCGGCAGCTGGTAATCGAAATGAATCCCCGCGTCTCGCGCTCGAGCGCGCTGGCGTCGAAGGCCACCGGCTTCCCGATCGCGAAGATCGCGGCCCGGCTGGCGGTGGGATACACCCTCGACGAGATCCCCAACGACATCACGGGCGTGACTCCGGCCTCGTTCGAGCCGAGCATCGACTACGTGGTGGCGAAGATCCCGCGCTTCGACTTCGCGAAGTTTCCGGGCGCGGACGCCCGCCTGACGACGGCGATGAAGTCGGTCGGCGAGACGATGGCCATCGGGCGCACGTTCGGCGAGGCGATCCAGAAAGGGTTGCGAGGACTCGAGACCGGCGCCGACGGCGCGTTTTCCCGCGCCGCGGCGATCCTCTCCGACGAGACCCTGGCCGAGCGGGTGGAGATCCCTTCCGCCGAGCGGATCTTCGAGGTCGTGGAGGTTCTCCGCCGGGGCTGGCCGGTGGACCGGCTGCGCGTCGCCACGGGAATAGACCCCTGGTTCCTGCACCAGCTGGAGCAGCTAGCCGAGCTCGAGTCGGGCTTGGGGACCGCGTTGCCGGTCGGGGAGAGCGCGGCCGAGGAGCTGAGGCGTCTCAAGGGGGCCGGCTTCTCGGACGCGCACCTCGGCCGGATCTGGGACCGCGGCGAGGAAGAGACGCGCGAGTTGCGCGAGAGCCTCGGGATCCGGCCTGGCTTCAAGGTCGTCGATACCTGCGCCGGAGAGTTCGAGGCCCGCACACCCTATTACTACTCGAGCTACGACTCGGGGGACGAAACGCGTCCGGCGAGCGGATCGAAGATCCTCATCCTCGGCGGAGGCCCCAACCGGATCGGGCAGGGCATCGAGTTCGACTACTGCTGCGTGCAGGCCGCGCTCGCGCTGCGCGAGACCGGGCATCGAGTGATCATGGTCAATTGCAATCCCGAAACCGTCTCCACCGACTATGACATATCGGACACGCTCTACTTCGAACCGCTCACGATGGAGGACGTCATCGCGATCGTCGAGAAGGAGCGCCCGAATGGCGTGCTGGTGCAGTATGGTGGGCAGACGCCGCTCAAGCTCGCGGTCCCGCTCGAGCGCGCGGGCGTCGCGATCGTAGGGACGTCGCCGGACGCGATCGACCGCTGCGAGGACCGCGACCGGTTCTCGTCGATGCTGTCCTCCCTGGATATTCCGCAGGCGCGCGCGGGCTTCGCGCGCACCCCCGAGGAAGTCCGCGCCGAGGCCCTGCGGATCGGCTTCCCGGTGCTGCTGCGTCCCTCGTATGTCCTCGGGGGCAGGGGAATGGTCGTGATCCACGACGAAGCGGAGCTCGAGGATGCGCTCGAGGAGCGGCTCAGGATCAGCGGCGAGCACCCGCTCCTTATCGACGAGTTCCTGGAGGACGCGGTCGAATACGACGTCGATGCCATCGGCGACGGTGAGCGAGTCGTGATCGGTGGGATCATGGAGCATGTGGAGCTCGCCGGAGTCCACTCGGGGGACAGCACTTGCTGGCTACCGCCGCGGGACGCTTCGCCGGCGCTCCTGGCCACGCTCGCCGACTACACGCGGCGCATCGGCCTCGAGCTTCCCGTCAGGGGGCTCATGAACGTCCAGTACGCGGTGCGGGAGGGGATCGTGTACGCGCTCGAGGTAAACCCGCGGGCGTCCCGAACGGTCCCGTTCGTTAGCAAGACGGTCGGCGTGCCGCTGGCGCGGCTTGGAGCGCTGGTGATGATGGGGGAGCGGCTCGAGAAGCTGGGCCTCGTCGACGACCCGGCGCCGCTCGCGGTCGCCGTCAAGGCGCCCGCGCTTCCGTTTCAGAAGTTTCCCGGCGTCGATCCTGTGCTGGGGCCCGAGATGCGCTCGACCGGCGAGGTGATCGGCCTGTCGGCGAACCCGAACGAGGCGTTTCGCAAGGCGATGCTGGGAGTGGGCGTGGATCTGAGAATCGCCGTCGCGGGCCGCGTTCTACTCTCACTGGCCCCGCGCGACCTCCACGCCGCCGGCGAGGTCGGAGGCCTGCTCACGGAAGCGGGTGGCGAGCTGTACGCTACGGGCGCCACGTACGACGAGCTGTCTCGTCTGGGGATCGGCGCTCGATCAGCCGACGGAGGAGAGACAGGTGCCGCCGCGCGGGTTCGCAAAGGGGAGTTCTCGCTCGTCGTGAGCACGGCGAGAGGGGGAGAGCTCGCGCCGGAGAACGCCGCGATCCGGCGCGCCGCGCTCTGGGCGGGCGTTCCGTGCCTGACCTCGGTGGAAGCGGCGAGGGTCTGCGCCGTCGCCGGTCGGTCCGGCGAAGCCCTGCAGGTCCGCAGCCTCCAGCGCTGGCAGGCCCTGGCCCGGAGTTGACAAGTCCTTGCAGCCCCGTATCTTAAGGTCGCTTCAGTCCCCGTCATTCCTGCGTGGGTACAGTGCCGTCGAGAGGGAGGAGCGTCATGACCAAAGCGGACCTGGTCGAGCAGATCGCCGAAGCGACGGGCCTCACCAAGAAGGACACGGCCGTCGTGGTCGACGGCTTCCTCGAGGCGGTCAAGCAGGCGCTGGCGCGGGAGAGCAACATCGAGATCCGCGGCTTCGGGTCCTTCAAGGTCAAGCGCCGCAAGGCGCGCAAGGCGCGCAACCCGCGCACCGGGGACGCGGTCTACGTCCCGGGCCGGCTCGTGCCGACGTTCAAGCCATCGAAGGAGCTGAAGGAGCTGGTGATGGAGGAATCTCCCGCGATCTAGCTCGCGCGTTGAAAATGGCCCATCTGCGGCGTTGCGCTTCGTCGCCTTTCCTGCGGCGTGGGATTCGCCACGCCGCGCTTCGACCAGGTATCTTCACTCACAGATCGTGCGCCCATAGCTCAGCTGGATAGAGCGACAGCCTCCGGAGCTGTAGGTCAGAGGTTCGAATCCTCTTGGGCGCACCACCTAACGCTAGACAGGACGAGCTCCCCCTCAGTCAGATCGCCGCGCAGCTCGCCGTCAACCCCGGATATACTCGCTGGCCCAATTCCCCGCAGATCCGACTCTTACGTTCTATGACGAGGGATTGCCAAAGGCAGGAGCCGACGGAGACCGCTGGGGCAGCCAGCGTTCATCTTCCCGTTCGAATGGGCTGCGCGTGATCCGTCGATAGGCGCAAGGGAGGTCGGCTCACATGCCCGAGAAGGAGCCGCGCCTTACGCACGGGAGGCCGACCACTCCGGCGAGACGAATTCTATGCGAGTGATGATGCGATGACTCAAGTTGTCCTTGGTGTCAGATCGGCGATGAGTGCACGGACTTCTTCTTGGCTCGCAACCAAGTCGGCAAGGTCGTCGATTGTCGATCGGGTCAGGTCGGTTACTACCGGGGCGGTTTCACGGGTTAGACGGACACGTTTCGCCACCGGTCAACAGCTCGGGGAGTCGCTGAGAATCAGGCGGCTCCCCGATTCTGCTTCGTGGCTTCCTACGGCGCGCGAGTGCCTTCCGACCGCAGCTGACCCACGGAGTCGCCCGACGCCGCTTGCCAGGTAGCCGTCACGTCGCCCACGAGCCGATCCCCTTCCATGTGGAAGACGCCATGGGTAGTGACCATCATTCCGGGATTTCGCACGCTCTCGAACGGCTCCGAATCGGTGACGACGTTGTCGCCGTCGATCACGGCGGTGGCCGAGACCGGGTCGCGGTCGGGGAAGAGCATGGTCCAGCTGGCATCGTCGACGACGATTTGATACTCGTTGACGAAGGTGTCCGCCGGATCCGTCGACGTCGTGCGCATGTTCCAGGTACCCGCGAGATCGGCGAGGGAGATCCCCTCCACCGCGGCGGTCGTATCGGCCGCCTCTTCGGCGGCTTCTTCC
>JAICQP010000209.1 GCA_025937815.1 Gemmatimonadota bacterium | reverse complement strand
GTCGCCAAAACGGCGGTGGCCGAGCCGGGCATGATCGTACTCGATCCCGTCCGTGATTTGCTCTTCGTCAGCCGCGCCATCGGCGCGGTGAACCCCTCGACCAGCCTGGCCGTTCTCCGGGCGCCGGACCTGCAGCTCCTGGACGAGCCGGACATCTTCGTCCCCCGTCCGCACGCCCTCGCCGTGGACACGGTGAGCGGCAGGGTCTATACAGGGAGCTTGTCGACGAACGGGATCGCGAACCTCGACTTCGCTACCGGAGAGGTAGCGGTCACGGAGGTGTCGGGGCCGGCCCACGCGTTCGTGGGTCTGGCCGCGTCACCCGATGGACGGCTGATCGTAGCCACGACCCAGCTGACGGACATGCTGCTGGCCTTCGAAGCCGCTCCGGACGGTGAGCTCATCCCGATCGCCGCGCTGCCCGTCGCGGCGGCGCCCTACGACGTCACGTTCAGTCCGGACGGCGCCTCCGTGTGGTTCCCGAACCAGCGCGCGGCCGCGCTGACGCGCGTCGACGTCCAGAGCTGGAAGGTGTCGGCGGTGATCGAGCACCCCGCCTTCCAGGAGCCGCACGGCGTCGTACTCTCACCCGATGGGAACACGGTCTACGTGTCGAGCCATGGGCGCGCCGCGGCCGCGAACGCGCACGCTGGCGCGGGCCACGACATGGAGTCGCCTCGGGAGAACGGGACGCTCGCGGTCATCGACGCGCCCAGCGGAACGGTGAGAAGCGTCACGGAGGTCGGCCCGTACGCGGCGGCCCTGGGGATCGCCCCGCTGCCCTGATCCGCTCCGGTGCCGAGAGGTCTGCCGGCGCCGCAGACCGAGGCGCCCAGGAGGACCCCGACCAGAAACACGCCGATGGCGAGCAGGCGGCTCGTTCCCAGCATGGCTCCACGCTGGACCCGGAGACCGGGACCCGCCATCGTCCTGCAGCGAACGGGCGGCATCCTGCGGCCAACTGCCCGCTTCTCGCCGTGCGATTTCGGCCGTTCGCTGCGTACGGGTGGCGGGCTGCCGGCTCCCGCACGACCATACTAACCTGTCGGGGGCCCGATCGCGCCCCTGGTCACCCATCCCGGAGATTCCGCTGCAGCCGGTCACGCACCTGATACGCCGTTGGAGGTTCTGGGGGCTCGTCCTCCTCCTCTGGTCGATCCCCAGCCTGATCGGCAGCCTCGTCTACTACGCGCGCATGGCGGCCACCCCGGCCCCCGTCTCGCTGCGGTCCGCCATCGTATACCAGTTCGCGGCGTGGTATCCCTGGGTCCTGCTGACGCCCTTCGTCCTGGCCATGGGCCGGCGGTTCTCGCTCGAGCGCTCGAGCCCATGGGTCGCCCTCCCCGTCCACCTGGTCGCCGGGATCGCGGTGGGGGCCACCCACCTCGCGCTCGCCCTGGCGGGCATGCGGGCGGTGTCCCCGGAGCCCCCGGAGCGGACGTTCTCGGCCGCCTACCTGGACTGGATGCTCCCCACGTACCTCGAGTTCACGGTCCTCATCTACTTCGCCATCCTGGGCCTCGTATACGCCATCGAGTACTACCGTCGATACGTGCGCGGCACGGTCCACGCCTCGCGCCTGGAAGCCGAGCTGGCCAAGGCCCAGCTCCAGTCCCTCCGGACGCAGCTCCAGCCCCACTTCCTCTTCAATACGCTGCACGCGATCTCGTCGCTGATGGACGAGGACGTCCGGGCGGCGCGGCGGATGATCGCGCGTCTCGCCGATCTCTTGCGCACGACGCTCGACACCGGCGAGCAGCAGGAGGTTTCGCTTCTGCGCGAGCTGGAGACCCTGCAGCTGTATCTGGACATCGAGCGCGAGCGGTTTTCCGACCGGCTCCGAATCGAGCTCGATGTGCGCCCAGAAGTGCTCGAGGCCCGCGTCCCGAGCCTGTTGCTCCAGCCACTCGTGGAAAACGCCGTGCGGCACGGCATCGCGCCCCTCCAGTGCGGCGGCCGCATTACCGTATCGGCCGCCCGCGACGCAGGCCGCCTGTTGCTGACCGTCGAGGACGATGGTGCGGGAGCTCTGGGCGATGCCGCTCCCCGGGAGGGCGTCGGGCTCCGCAACACGCGCGCCCGGCTCGCTCGCCTGTACCCCGAGACCCACGACCTGACGATCGACCGACCGAGCGCCGGCGGGTTCCGGGTGCGGGTCCAGATCCCCTTTTCGATCGGGACGGGAGCCAATGGCTCGAACGGAGGGGGACTTCGACCATGAGCGCCATTCGCGTGGTGGTGGTCGACGACGAGCCGCTGGCCAGGAGGCGCATCGTGCGACTACTCGAGGACCGCGAGGGATTCGAGCTGGCGGGGGAGTTCGACAGCGGCCGCAAGGCGGCGCTGGCCATCCCGGAGATCGACCCCGATTTGCTGTTCCTCGACGTTCAGATGCCGGAGATGGGCGGCTTCGAGGTCCTGGAATCGCTGTCCCGCTCGCGCCCGCCGGTCGTGATCTTCGTGACCGCCTACAACCACTACGCGGTGCGGGCCTTCGAGGTGCACGCCCTCGATTACATCATGAAGCCCTTCGACGACGATCGCTTCGACGAAGCCCTGGTCCATGCCCGGGCGCAGCTGCGCATGGAGTCGGGTGACTCCCTTCGCCGCAGGCTCGACGCCGTGGTTCGCGCGCTGCACAGCGGCGGGGGTGAAGAGACCGCTACCGTTCCCGCACCGGCCGCTGGCTGGATCGAGCGCCTGGTCGTGCGGAGCCAGGATCACGCATGGTTCGTCCGGGTGTCCGACATCGAGTGGATCGAGGCCGCCGACTACAATGTCCGGATCCATACGGCCGCGCAGACGTACACCACGAGAGAAACCCTATCCGGCCTCGCAGAGCAGCTCGATCCTCGACGCTTCGTTCGCGTCCACCGCTCGACTATCGTCAACCTCGATCACGTCCGCGAGATCCAGCCGTACTTCCACGGTGCGTACATCCTGGTCCTCCAGAACGGGACCGAGGTGCGCCTGAGCCGCGCGCGCCGTCACGCCTTCGAGGAAGCGCTGGGCCAGACCCTGTAGCGAAACGGGCGCGGATCGCTCCGCGCCCGTTCGCTTGCCGGGCCGAATGCTCCCGGTCTCGATCCCAGGGCCGGCCCCCGGCGCTCCCCGAACGGAGGACACCGTATGCAGCGGCTCGCGCCGTGCTCCGAGGCGTCACCGGCCTTTGTCGGACCGGCCCCGAACCTGCGGCGCGGGGCCCACCCGAGCCCCGCGCTCCTCTCGATTCCGTGCCTTCAGCGCCCTGCTAGAAGAGCATGCTGACGCTGAAGTTGTTGGTGCCGCCGAGGCGGCCCCAGTCGCGGTACGCGTAGTCGAACCCGGAGCCGAACGCGCCGAAGTCGAACTGCAGCCCGGCGCCGAAGCCCAGGCCGCGGAACACGTCGTT
>JAICQP010000227.1 GCA_025937815.1 Gemmatimonadota bacterium | reverse complement strand
GAGCAGGCCGAGGCGCTCCCTGGCGGTCGCCCTCCAGTGCTCGGGAGCGAGCGGCGCGACGCGCGCCTCCTCCAGCGCCAGGCGCGCGCGATCGACCTGGCCGCGGGCCGCGTAAAGCTCCGCGAGACGGACCAGTGCCTCCGCCCGGTAGGTCGAAACGGGGAAATCGTCCAGAAATGCCCGCAGATGCCTCAGGCCGGCCACGTCGTCGCCGGCCTCTCGAGCCACGATCGCCCGGTAGAACGCGGCATCGTCGCGGTAGCCGTGGGGCGTCACCACCGAGAGCATGCGTCGGAAGGTCTCATCCGCTTCCCCCAAGCGCCCGTCGGCCATCTGACGTTGGCCCTCGGCCAGGAGCGCGGGGAAGTCGCGCGGTGGGTGGCGCCGCAGCATGACGATGACGCTCGCGGTGACCAGGACGGCGAGCGCGGCGATCCCGATCCAGCCCGCCCGCTTCGCCTCGGGGAGCCGGAGGTACTGTGGGCGCGGGTCCGTGCGGAGCCGCGTCACGCCGAGGATCAGCCCGAGCATGGTCAAGGCGGTCAGGACGAGGCCCACGCGGCCGGGCCACCCGGCGCTCCACTCGAGCGTCAGGGTCCTCGATCGCGGGGTCACGAGCAGCATCCCCGGAGCCACGTTCGCGATGGCCGATCCGTCGGACGCCCTCCACCCCGGATGGTAGCCGACTTTGACGAGGAGAGGGTGTCCCGGCGTGTCGGTCTCGATGCGGATCGACTGATTCAGGATACGCGCGCGCACGACAGGTCGTTCCGGGTATGCGACTCGCGGAAGGCCGCCGGGGCGATAGCGGTCGACCGAAGGCCGGGGGGACCCGGCGTCCCCGCCCAGGATCAGTGGGACGTCGAGATCCGTGCCCGCCCGGAACCAGTCGTACGCTTCGCGGCGCCAGTCGGGCCAGCCATCCACGACCGGGTGAACGCGGACCGGTTCCACGAGCGCAGGCGGATCGGCGAGCGCGAAGACCTCGTACACGCCGGATCGATCGCGTCTCTCGAAATCCGGCGAGCTCGCGAGCGACCGCTGGAGGGAGTCGGTGTAGGCGACGAGCTGGCCGGCCCCGAGGAGCCGGAGGTGATCGACCGAGTTCGACGGATCGAAGCGCCCGCACTCGTAGGCCGGCAGCGGACAGGAGGGATGGAGGCTGAGCTCCGACTGCAGGTAGAAGACCGCCGGGGCCAGCACCGCGCTCTGGAAGTAGAGGCCTTCGAGGGTCGCCCGCCGCGCGAACCAGGGGAGGAGCTCGAATGCGCGGATCGTTCCGGCCGCGTTGTGGTCGGGGTGATGCTCCCAGGCGACCCGCGGCTGGTCGATCCCGCCCGCGACCGCGTCCATGACTCCGCGAAAATCCGGCCACCGGGACGTCCGCTCCATTCCGCCCATGTTCCACCGGACCCATGAGGGCACGTACTGGACACCGAGAATCGCGCCTGTCGAGATCATGACGATGCAGGCCGCGGTCAGCAGGGGCCGTCGGGCCGGAGCCGCGAGCGCGATCCAGACGCCGAGCTCGAAGCACCCGGCGAGCAGGAGAGCCACGTGCACGAGCGGCAGGAAGCGGACGTCGACGACGCCCAGGCTGTAGCCGAGCCTGTACACGACGAAGAGCGCGGCCGCGACGGCGAACAGCCAGATCTGCCCTGGCGCCAGGACGGGTCGTCTCCCCGAGGCCAGGCGCACCACCACGCCCGTCAGCAGAACGGCGCACGCGACGAGGACGGCGGGGGGCAGCAGGGATCCCAGCCCGCCGATCTCCCATCTCTCGCGGAAGCCGTTCGTCCAGGGCAGGTTCCCGAGGAGCGGAACGAGCCACCACGCGAGGAGCCCGAAGGCGAGGAGGCCGATCCTGGCCACGTGCCATGCCCGTCGCCACCAGAATCGGGGGTGGATCACGAGCAGCCCGATCGCCAGAGCGGCGCCGATCAGCGTGTAGCCGTGTGCCAGGCCGGCGAGCGCCAGGAACACGGCGGCGGGCCACCAGCCCCGCGACGCGTCGCGGGTCTTCCAGGCGTGCGTCGCGGCGAGCCAGGCGAGCGGAAGACCCAGCGCGTAGGCGAACTCGCCGGCCAGAAGGCTCGCCAGGTTCCCGCCCCACGTGGAGTGGGTCTCGATGAGCAGGAAGGCGAGCGCGACGACCGGCGCCAGCCAGCGCGCGGGACGGGGCGCGTCCAGCCAGCGGAGCGATCGGACCCACGCCCACGGCAGGAGGAGGGCGCCGGCGAGCGAGCCGATCTTCATCGCGACCGTGAGCGGGAGCGCCACGCTGAGGAGGGCGATCACGAGGAAGACGAGCGGGAAATAGAAGACGAAGAGCGGGAATCCGGCGTACTGGTCCATGCTCCATCCGTAGACCCGTCCGGAGGGCAGGAGGACGTCCCGGAGCTGGTCGAGCGCGACGATGTGGCTGGCGTAATCCCCGCCCGCGGGAGTCGTGTCCAGGACGAGGAGGCGGGGTGGGAAGATCATGAGGCCGGCCGTCCCGAGGCAGACCGCGGTAGCGAGCGCGGGGAGCGTGGCGAGCAGCGGCCCGGGGGCCGAGCGGGAAGCGCCGTCCCCGCTCCTCCGCCGGGACGCGACGGCCGCGGCCGCCAGCCAGGCGGCGATGCAAAGACCCACCCACCCGGCGAGAAGCGGAAGGTCCGGTCGCCAGAGGGTCCGAAAGGACCGGGCATCGATCCCGACCGGAACGACCTTCCCCGGAGAGGCGGGATCGTCCGGCAGAACGAGGAGGTAGGCGGTCGTCTCCCAGCCGGTGATGTCGGTCGCCGGCCGGAGCCGGCCCCCGATCGTCGCGGATCCGTCCTCGGACCGCCAGCGCACGCCGCCCTCGAGCTCGAGTTCGGCCG
>JAICQP010000106.1 GCA_025937815.1 Gemmatimonadota bacterium | reverse complement strand
GCTCCCAGGGGCGCCCCGGTCAGCGCGATGAAGGCAGAAGCGGCCGCGAGCCGCCGGCAGCCAGACATGGCAGCTCCTACGGGGAACGCTGCGAGCCGGTTTCAGGCGGCGGCCCTTCACGGTGCTGCGGCAGGCGGTCGGTGATCTCGTGCCACGGGGCCTTCGAGGCGACGAAGGTGTGGTACTGGGGCCGGATGCCCGGGTCGCCGTCCACGGTGCCGAGCCGGATCGAGATCTCGTACCCGTCCGGCCACGTCCCGCCGAAGAGGCTCGAGCCGCACACCTCGCAGAAGACCTTGACCGCGGCTTCCGGCGCGGGGCGGTACACGACCAGCCGCTCGGCGCCCGACACGAGCCGGAAGTCCTCCCGCCGGACGCGTCCCTGGGTGCCGGCGGCCGCGCCGCTGTGCTTCCGGCAGCGCGAGCAGTGGCAGTGTCCGGCGCGCAGGAACGGGCCGCTGACGACGTAGCGAACAGCGCCGCAGAGGCAGCCGCCGGCCAGCGGATGGCCCGGCGATGGGGGTTGCGCGCTCATCCCGTCAATCTGGGGCCGGGGAGCCCGGCGCGGAAGCCGGCCGCCCCTTTTCAACCCTGCCTCGACGCCCTAGGATGTAGCGCCTTGAACCTCTCCATCGAACGACTCTCCTTCGGACGCTCACTGACGATCGCGAGCCTCCTCGCCCTGGCGGCGGGAATCGCGGTGGGCACCTTCGTGCCCGTCGAGGACCATGCCGCGCTCCGGACCCTCGGCGCGCTCGTCGAGATGCTGGGCAAGGCATGGGTCCGCTGCCTGCGCATGATCATCCTGCCGCTCGTCGTTTCGCTCCTCGTGGTGGCGATCCTGGGCTCGCGCGAGAGCATCCGGGTCGCGCGGACGGGGGGCGCGGCGGTCGCCATCTTCTTCGCGGTCTACGCCGCTCTAGCGGTCCTGTCGGTCGTCCTGTTCCCGCCGCTCATCCGCGCGTTCGGGATCCGCCCGGGGTCCATGGCGGGGCTCGACTCCGTGGGGGCCGCGCCCAGCGAGGCGCCCGCCGGCCTCGACATCGCCGACTGGCTCCTCCAGGTCGTGCCCACGAACCCGTTCGCCGCCGCCGCCGAGGAGAACCTGTTGCAGGTCGTCGTCTTCACCATCGTGTTCGCGGTCGCCGCCGGCCGCCTGCCCGCCGCATCGCGGAACGCGGTGCTATCGTTTTTCGCGCCCGTCGCCGAGGCGATGCTCGTGGTCATAGGCTGGCTCATGCGCGTGAGCCCGGTGGCGGTCTTCGCCCTCGCGCTGGCGGCGGCGCGGGAGATCGGCATCGGCGCGGCGTGGGGGCTCGTGTCCTTCGCGATCATGACCACGATCGTCATGGTGGTCGCCATCGTGGGGCTCTCGTTCGTGGCGGGACTTCTGGGCGGAGTCGGCGTATGGCGGTTCTTCCGCGCTGCCTGGCCGGGGCAGCTCGTGGCCCTGGCCACCCGCTCGTCGCTGGCCACGGTCCCCGCGTTGATCGACGGCGCGCGAAGCCGGCTCGGGCTCTCCGACCGGGTGGTGGGTTTCGGCATCCCCTTCGCCGCCTCCACGTTCAAGCCCAACCGGCTCATCTCGTCGCCGGGAAAGCTGCTCTTCCTGAGCTGGGTGTACGGCGTGCCGATCGATCCGATCGGATACCTGATCTTCATCGGCTACGTCATGCTGCTCGCGGCGACAACGGTGGGAATCCCCAACCAGCACGCGCGCCACGTGTCCCTTCCCGCCTACCTGGCGCTGGGCATTCCCGTCGAGGGAGTGGTCCTGATCGGGTCCGTCGACATGCTGTGGGACTTCGCCGCCACGGCTCTCAACTCGACCGGCTACCTCGCCACGACGAGCCTCCTGCCGCGCGCGGCGCCCGCCCCGCACCTGGAGCCCAGCCCCGAGCCCGTCGCATCGTGAAGCTCCTCAGCGCCGGAGCCGCGCTCACCGTGACCGGGAGCTGCCATCGCATCGAGACCCGCGGCCGGCGGATACTCGTCGACTGCGGCCTGTTCCAGGGACCCAGGGAGATCGCGCGGCTCAATCGAGAACCCTTCCCGTTCCAGCCGAGAGAGATCGACGCGGTCCTCCTCACGCACGGGCACCTGGATCACTGCGGCCGCCTGCCCCTGCTCGCCGAACAGGGATTCCGCGGGCCGATCTACGCCGTGCGCAGCACCCGGTCGATCACCGAGGTCATCCTGAACGATGCGGCGAAGCTTCAGCAGGAGGACTGGGAGCGGGCCATGCGGAAGGCCGGGAACAAGCCCCGCGAGCCGGGCGACATCGAGTCCCCGCTCTACGTCCCCGGCGACATCCCGAAGACGCTGGAGCTCTTCCGGGAGGTGGGGTTCGACGAATCGATCGACCTCGGTGAGGGCGTCCGCGCCGTGTTCCGGCCGGCCGGCCATATCCTGGGAAGCGCGTTCATCGAGATCGAAACGCCCGACGGCCGGGTCGTCGCGTCCGGCGACCTGGGCAACCGCGAGAGCTCCATCCAGCAGAACGCCGAGCGGCCGCGCGAGTGCGATGCCGTGATCGTGGAGTCCACCTACGCCGATCGGACGCATCGCACCCTCCCCGACACGCTGGAGGAGTTCCGCAGCGTCATCCGCAAGGGCGTCGAGACGGGCGGCGTGATCATGATCCCGAGCTTCGCCCTGGAGCGGGCCCAGATCGTGCTCTATCACATCAACAGGATGATGCGCGAGGGCGGGATCCCCCAGGTGGACGTCTTCGTCGATTCCCCGATGGCCGCGAAGATGACCCGTCTGTATCAGGAGAGCGCCAACGAGTTCAAGGAGCCGATCGCGGCCGATCTCGCCGCCGGACGCGATCCGTTCGAGCCTCCGACGCTCAAGTTCACGGTAGATGCCGAGGAGTCGAAGAAATTGAACGATCTGGACTGCTGCGCGATCATTATCGCGGGCTCGGGCATGATGACCGGCGGCCGGATCCTCCACCATCTGCGGAACCAGCTCCACAAGCCGGAGGCCAGCCTGGTCATCGTCGGGTATCAGTCCGAGGGAACGCTGGGGCGGCGACTCGTGGACGGCGCCCGGCACGTGCGCATCTACGGAACGGAGATCGACGTACAGGCCAGCGTGCACACGATCGGCGGTCTGTCCGCCCACGCCGACAAGGACGACCTGCTGGCCTGGCTCGAGGGCACCGGGAACGCCCACGCGTGGCTCGTGCACGGGGAGCTCCCGGTCATGAAGACGTTCGCCGGATTGCTGGAGTCGCGCGGCCGCGCGGCGACCATGGTCGAGCGCGGGCGAGAGTACGACCTCGTCTGAAAGGAGATTCGATGTCCCGTACGGTCACGATCCTCGCCGCGCTGACGTCGCTCGCGGCAAATACCGTCTCTGCACAGGAGCCCGCGATGTCCGACAGCATCCGCTACACGATCGGGTGGTCGAACCCCGCCTCTCAGCTCTACGAGGTGACGGTGACCGCGAGAGCCGCGGGACAGCCGATCGTCTTCTCGCTGCCCGCCTGGCGACCCGGGCGCTACATCGTCCAGAACTACGCCGCCAACGTGCAGCGGGTCCGCGCCAGCGACGAGCAGGGGAATCCGTTGCCGGCCGAGTGGATCGATCTCGACTCCTGGCGCGTGGATCCGGGGGCCGCTTCCTCGGTGACGCTCGCGTACGAGTACTATGCGCACACGTTCGACGCCGGCAGCTCGACCCTCACTCCCGACGCGGCCTACTTCAATCCCGTGAACCTCCTGCCATGGGTCGAGGGTCGGAAGGCCGCTCCGGCGACCCTCACGATCGGGGCCCCGGCGGATTGGACGGTCGCCACCCAGCTCGCTCCCGTCGCGGGCGGCGGCCACACCTTCTCCGCGCCGAACTACGATCGCCTGGTCGACTCGCCCACGATCGCGGCGCCCGATCTCGTCGTTTGGGATTACGAGGTGGACGACGTCCCCTATCACCTCGTGTTCCGGGTCGTCCAGGGCGAGCTGGACCTGGGCGAGTACACGCAGGAGCAGATCCTCGCGGACGTCGCGCGGATCACCGAGGAAGCGGTGGCGATCTTCGGCGCGGCGCCGTTCGACGAGTACTGGCACCTGTTCCAGCTCGTTCCCTACCCCTTCGGTCACGCCGTCGAGCACGAGTCGAGCGCCTCGTACGTCATCCAGGACGTCATCTTCACGAACCCCGACGGCTACGACGGCTTCCTCTCGATCCTGGCCCACGAGTTCTTCCACGCATGGAACGTCAAGCGCGCCCGGCCGGCCGCGCTGTGGCCCTACGACTACTCCACGCCACAGCTGACGCGCCTGCACTGGGTCACGGAAGGCGTGACGTCGTACTACGAGAGCATCCTGCGGCGACGAGCGGGCCTGCTGGACGACGAGAAGTTCTACCGCGAGAACGCCAACGCGATCAACGCGCTTCAGTCCACGCCCGGCAGGCTGGTCACGAGCGCCGAGCTGTCCTCGCTGACGGCGTGGCACAGCGGGTACGGCGACGGCAACCCCTACTCGAACGTCTCCTTCTACCTCAAGGGCTCGATCCTGGGGCTCATTCTGGACCTCACGATCCGGGACGCCACCGACGGCGCGCGCGGTCTGGACGACGTGATGCGGCTCCTCATGGAGCAGTACTACCAACAGGGCCGCGGCTATCCGGAGGACGGCTTCCAGGCGGCGGCGGAGGAAGTGGCGGGCCGGTCCCTGGACGAGTTCTTCGCACGGTACGTGGCCGGCACCGACGAGCTCCCCTACGCCGAGACGCTGGAGGTCGTGGGCCTCGACGCGAGCCGGGTCGCCCAGCCGGAGGCCCCTGCCGCCACCTTCGGCTGGCGCCTGCGGAAACAGGGCGACGACGTGACGATCATCGGCGTCCCGCCCGACTCTCCCGCTCTCGCCGCGGGGATCGTGCGCGACGACGTGCTCGTCTCGCTCGACGGGCAGCCGGTCGACTCGGCGGACATCGGCCCGTTCCTCTCGGGGCACTCTCCCGGAGACGCCGTGACGGTCACCGTGCGGCGGGTGGGTCGCGAGATCGAGCGGCAGGTAACGCTGGGGGACGGCGGCAATCTTCGCTGGACCGTCACGCAGCTCGAGGCGCCGAGCGAGCGGCAGCTGCGCCTGCGCGAGGGGTGGCTGTCATCGAAGGTCGGCCAGCCCGCGCCCTGACCGGTTAACCCGGACGGCCGCCGGCCGTATGCCCCGTCGATGAGCGCCTTCCGGATCGTCACCCCCGCGCGCGCGGCGCTGTTGGTCGCCGGCGGGGGCGTCGCGCTGGCGTGCGCCATGGGCATCGGCGGCCGGTCGTACCGGCCCGAGCCCTGGCTCGAGGACCTCGACGCGCTCCAGGCCCACATGGGGCTCGTCTACGCGAACCTCGAGTGGAGCGTCGAGCGCCGCGGCCTCGATCTGGCCGAGCTCGATCGCCGGACCCGGGAGTCGATCCGCACGGCGGGCTCGGACGGCGGAGCCGCCGAGGCGCTCGAGCGTTTCGTCGAGGCCTTCCGCGATCCTCATTTCGGCATGGAGCGCCGCTGGTCCCCATGGATCGCCTGGGCGTTCCGTCTCTTCGAGGACGAGGACGAGGCGTCCGGCGAGAGCGGGCCGCTTCCCGCCGGGGCCTCCGGCGACGATGCCTGCGACGCGCTCGGCTACAGCGACCGGGACCATGACTTCGCGTTCGATGTCGGTCGCCTCCCCGGCTGGTCGCCGCTGCCGGACGACGAGCCGTTCCCCGCCGGAACCTTCCAGTCGCCGGACGGCCGCCGCGCGGGCCTCCTGCGGATCGAGCACTTCGGGGAGAACGGCTACCGCGCGCAGTGCGTCGAGGCGTGGGAGTCCGAGCGCCACGATGCGCCCTGCGACGACGACTGCCTGATGGCCTTCCGGCGCCGCGCGAGCGACGCGCTCGCCAACCGCGTGGCCGGCCGCGTGGAGGCGCTCCAGGCCGCGGGCGCGTCGGTGCTGGTCGTGGACGTCTCCGGGAACGGCGGCGGGAGCGAGTGGGTCGACCCCGTTACGCGGATATTCAGCCCCCGGCCGCTGCGGGCCATGCGCGCTACGACCGTGCGCCATCCGCGCTCGATCGCCCCCACCGAGACCCGCCTGGCGGCGGTCGAGGCGGCGCTGGCGGACGCCGGGATTCCGGCTGCGTCGCGGGAGCTCCTCGAGGTCGCCCGCGGGCGCCTGGCCGCGCTCCTGATGGAGGCCCGCAGGCCCTGCGATCGCGCGTCCCTCTGGCGCGGAAAGGACCCCGGATGCGGCCAGCTCTTCGAAACGGCTACCTACGCGACCGGGATCTTCGATTGGCTGCCGCCGGGAGCGCTGGCGGGGGTCGAGCCGTCCCTCGCCGAAGAGCTCTACTCCCCGCTCGGGCGCGATGTGCCGGCCGGCGTCTGGACGGGGCCGCTCTTCGTGCTGGCCGACGGCGGCAGCGCGTCGGCGACGGAGGCGTTCGTCGCCATGCTCAGGGACAACGGGGCGGCGACCGTGATCGGGGAGCGGACGTACGGAGCGGGCTGCGGGTTTTTCGACGGGGGTTTGCCGCTCGTGTTGCCGAACAGCGGCCTCGAAGTGTGGATGCCCGACTGCGCGCGGTTCCGGATCGACGGGACGAACGAGATCGAGGGGATCGAGCCCGACATCCCGGTCGCATGGTCCGACCTCGGTGGCTCCGAGCGGGCCGAGGCCCTCCTCGCGGCCCTGGTCCGCCCTTGACCCCAACCGCGACGAGAGATCATTCCGTCGCCAGGACTCCGTCCGCGCGGTAGACGACCTTCCCACCGACCATCGTCAACACCGCCTCCACCTCCGCCAGGTCCTCGGCGGGGATCGCCCACGGGTCCTCGGACAGCACGACGAGATCGGCGACGTAGCCGGGCGCGAGCCGGCCCTTCCACGATTCGGTTCCGTCCGCATACGCGGAACCCGAGGTGTACGCGGCGAACGACTCGTCGAGGCTGATCTTCTGCTCGGGGACCCAGCCCTCCGGATGCGCGCCGTCCAGCGTCCGGCGCGTGACCGCGGCGTAGATCGAGCGCATCGGATCGAGCGGCGCCACCGGCCAGTCGGTCCCGAACGCCAGCTGCACGCCGGCGTCGAGGAACGAGCGGAAGGCGTAGGTCGTGCTCGCCCGCTCGGGGCCGATCTTCCGCTCGGCCCAGCGCCCGTCGTCGATCGCGTGATAGGGCTGGACGCTGGCGATCACGCCCATCGCCGCCATGCGCGCGAAGTCCTTGGCCGCCATGTGCTGAGCGTGCTCGATCCGCCAGCGTCGGTCGCGATCGCCGTTCTCGGCGCCGACCCGCTCGTACTCGTCGAGGACCATCGAGATCGCCGCATCGCCTATGGCGTGCGTGACGAGCTGGAACCCGGCGCGATCGGCGCCCGCGGCCCGCGACCGGAACGTGTCCGGAGGCATCATCATGGGATCGAGATACCCGCGGTACTCGGCCTCGCCCTCGTAGGGCTCGAAGAAGTACGCGGTCGAGGCCCCCAGTCCGCCGTCCGCGAACGACTTGAGGCCGCCGACCCGGACCCATTCGTCGCCCACCCCCGTCTTCCGGCCGCCACGCGATTCCTCCTCCCAGGAGCCGAGCCACCCCTGGCACGTGAAGCGCGCGGTCAGCCTTCCCTCACGCGCGTACTCCTCGAGGAGGCGTATGCCGATCGCGCCCGGGTCGTAGCACATGTCCTGGAGGGTGGTGACGCCCAGCCGCGCGGCGTGCGCGAGCCCCGCGTCGAGCGCCTCGCGGTACTCCGCCTCCGACGGGCTCGGAATGACCCGCGTGACGAGGCCGGAGGCGTCCCGCAGGATGCCGGTCGGCTCCCCCGCGGCGTCGCGGTCGACCTGCCCGCCGGCCGGATCAGGGGTTTCGCGGTCGACCCCCGCCGCCTCGAGCGCCAGCGAGTTCGCGAGCCCGATGTGGCCGTCGGGACGAACCATCCATACGGGGTTTCGCGGAGTCACCGGGTCGATCAGCTGCCGGGAGGGCAGCGGGTGGCCCGGCCACCGCTCGTGGTCCCATGCGGCGGGTAGGACGATCCAGCGTCCGGGGGGTTGCGTCGCCGCGAAGGCCTCGAGCCGCCGGACCAGCTCCTCGGGGGTGTCGGAGCTCAACAGATCGGGCGACAGGACGGCGAACGCGCCGTCGAAGAAGTGCGTGTGGG
>JAICQP010000058.1 GCA_025937815.1 Gemmatimonadota bacterium | reverse complement strand
GGCAGGATCATCAGGGCCTTGCCGTCCTCGAGAAAGTCGCCGGGCCCCACCAGCGCGGCCAAGCTCGGAAAGCGTTCGAGTTGCTCCACGGTGAGCTTGGCCGAGCCGTAGAGCCGGTACACGCGCGGTTCGGGGTCGAGGCCCACGACCACGTAGTCGTCCCCCAGGAACCGCATCCCCGCCTCGAGACAGGCCAGGGCGGTGGTAGACTTACCGACCCCGCCGCGGCCGGTGATGAGGATGGCGCCCTCGTCGTTTCCCACGGCCGCGCCATGGACGAGCTGTCGGCCGCTCGCCTCCATCGCCCAGTGGAGCAGGGTCCGGAGCGGCGACCCGCGCGTCCAGTTGTTCACGCACGCGTTCGAGCCCACCCAGAACACGCCCTCCCGGCGCTCCACGTCGAAGACGTTGACCGAGAACTCGATCCAGTGGAACGCGCTCCGGATCCGGGCGCTGCCCATGCCCCATATGTCGCCGCGGGTGGTGAAGCAGTCCCGGCTGACTGGCGGCAGGATGAAGTCGACGCCGGTCGATTCGCTGTCCCAGACGTGGATGCGGATATCCGGCTCGCCCTCCGCCGGAACCTCGAGGTGTCCCAGCGCGGGCAGGATGGTCGGGGAGAGGGCCTCGCCGGCGAACGCGAGCTCGACCTGGATCCCCCCGACGTCGAGCCGGATCCGAAACGGACGGCGCCGCTCCTTAGCGCGGCGGGTCCGCTCGAGGATCGCGTCGAAGAAATCCACCTGCGCGGCCTCGCTCATCTCCGGCAGGTCGTACCTGAACGCCGTCTCCGGCGAGGGCGCGGCCTGCGGCGACTCTTCGCTCATCCGCCCACGGACGTCTCGCCCCGCGCCGCGAATTCGACCGGGACGGACGCTGGCGAGGGCTGGCGGACCAGCTTCCCGCCGGTGAGGTAGTACACCGTGTCGGCGAGCTGAACGACGTCGGGGTCGTGGCTGATCGTGATCACGGTGCGGTCGTCGTTTGTGAGCTCGCGCATGAGCCGGCTTACCGTATCGACGTCCAGATGGTTGGTGGGCTCGTCGAGGACGAGGACGCGGGGATCTCCGAGGAGCGCCCTGGCGATGGCCAGCCGCTGGCACTCGCCGCCGGACAGGCGGAATCCGAGCTCTCCGATCGGCGTCTCGTAGCCTTGAGGCAATCTCTGGACGAACTCGTCGGCATGGGCCTGCCGACAGGCCGCCCTCACTTCGCTTTCCGACGCCTCGGCGAATCCGTAGGCGACATTCTCGTACACGGTCCCATGGAAGAACGCTGGACGCTGCGGTACCAATCCGAAGCCGCGCCTCAGCTCGCGCATGTCCACGTCGTCGTACTCGAGGTCGCCGACGGCCAGCGAACCCTCCTGGGGACGATAGAAGCCGAGCAGGAGGTGAAGGAGCGTGCTCTTCCCCGAGCCGTTGCGCCCGATGATCGCGACGTTCGATCCGGGAGAGAGAGACAGCGAGACGTCGCGGAGAAGAGGTGCGCCTTCATACGCGAACGTCACGTTCCGGATCGCGATGCCGGCGCCGACATCGGGCGTTCGCGTTCCGCTGTACGGCTCCGGCTCGCCCCGCACCATGACGTCGCGCAGCGTGGAGAGATACTGGCTCGCCGCGATCACGTCCGGGATGGACCCCAGGACCGTATTCGCGTGGCTACCGAGCTGATTGGCGGCGACGAAGAAGGCGAGGAGCTCGCCGATCGTCATCCCGCCGGATGCCACGAGCGCGCCCCCGGCGACCAACAGACAGATGCCCCCGAAGTACGTGATCGTATGCTGGACCTGACCATGGGTGGCGAACGCCATTGCCATGCGATGGCCGGTATCGCTCAGACCATCGATCGCGGAGCGCTGTCGAATCACCTCTTCGCTCTCGAACGCCCGCACTCGAGTGAGATCGATGTGATGGATGGCGAACCTTACGCTCTTGCTGAATCTCTCGAACGCACGCTGGTTCTGGACGACCTGCTCGCGCACGTTGCGGCTCGTAATGCGGGTCGCGAGCCAGAGCAGGGGGAGCAGAAGAAGCCCCAACAGGAAGAGCCGCCAGTCGAGGTAGAGCAGGACTCCGGCGAGCACGGGAACGGTGAGCAGCGCCGGAAAAGCCACGGAGAAGAGCTTTTGACTGGTGGCTTCGATCCGCTGCGTGTCCTGCACGATCCGCGTGTGCAGGTTGGCGTAGTCCGCCCGGGTGAAATAGCGCCGCGACAGGCTGTACAGGCGCGCCATCAGATCGCCCCTCAGATCCGCTACCGCGCCCCGGGTCGTCCGCAGCATGTGGGCGCGGACCAGCAGGGTGAGGCCGCTGGTCGCCACCCGAATAGCGACGATCGCCGCCCCGATCCAGACCAGTCCCGCCACATCGCCGGCCGGAATGGCGGTGTCGAATGCCCGGCGTACGAGCAGCAGGGCCGGAATGAAGAGCAGCGATTGCAGAGCGGTCGCCACCGAGGAGAAGGCGAGCCTGCCGGCCCGGCGGGAGTAGTAGGGGTAGGCGAACCGCAGCGGTTCTAGCATGGGCCCAGGCGGCGATAGACCTTGAGCGGGAGCTGGCCCAGCGTACGGGCGATGGCGATGGCCAGCTCTCCCGGGGTCTCGGTTCTATGGACGAATGCGAGATACCCGTGCGCGAACTTGAGCGGATTCCGCGTCCGCGTCATCCGGCAGTAGCGGATCAGGGCCAGCTTCCAGGCCCAGGCGAACGGAGATCTGCGGTGCGGCTGATACAGCCAGCGCATCTCCAGCTTATCGACGAGCGAAGCGCGTGCGTCGCGCAGGATCTTGACGTACTGGTCGGGCACCGGCGCGTCGTGAGCCTCGACGAGGTAGAGGACCCCGATGGCGACGCGATGCAGGAGCCGGTGCCTCTCGGCGAACGCGATCAGACCCGGCCAGTCGATGTCCGCGCCGCGCGCGCTCAGAATGGCGAGCGAGTCCGTGATCCAGCGGATCGGTGGCTCGTGATTCGCATACAACCCGTGGAGCAGCGTATGCAGGAGCGCGTCCCGGGGATGGAGCTGTCGAACGCGGATGCCCAGAAAGTCGAGCGGCTCGGAGTTCGCCCAGAACCGCTCGTCCACGGCCGCGTCCGGCACTTCCTTGAGGACGTGCCAGTGCAGATCGATAGACCCCAGCTCCTCGTGCCGATACTCGAGGCCGTGCCGATGCCGCGCCATCGAACGCAGGGGGGCGCAGGGCTTCCAGCCGTGTCCGGCGAGCACACGGTCGGCAACCTCGAGCTGACCACGCCGTATGCACACGTCGATGTCGCTCATCGCGCGGAGGGAGGGGTTGCGGTAATACGCCACGGCGATCGGAGCGCCCTTGAGAAGGAGCAGGTCGACTCCCGCGTCATGGAGTCCCTGGAGCACCGGAGCGGCGCGATGGAAGATCTGGTTCGTCTCGATCCAGACGCGCCGGTAGACCCCCTTCAGCAAGCTCATGCGCGGATCGGTGCACCCGTGACGCGAGAGGTTCTGGTAAGCCAGCGGGAGGAGGCGAACCGAGTTCCAGCCGATCTCTTCGTCGAGATCGACCGATGCCAGCCACTGCTCGAAGGCGGCCAGCGAACGGGGCCGGTCGCTCAGCGCGGCATCGAGGAGTAGCGCCTGGGCGCCGGTGGGCCATGGCGCGAAGAGCGGCCTCTGGCTCGGCATCAGGATCGTCTCCGGGCGAGCGCGGCGCGTGCCACGGCCAGATAATCACTCCGGCTTCCTTGCTGCGTCAGCCCCGTATTGGCCGTGTGCAGGCGGCGCCGCAGGACGAGTCGCGGGAGGCATTCGTTCCGAACCCCGAGATCGTCCGCCCGCGCGACCCAATCGACCGTCTCTCCGATCCGCAGCCTCTCGCTGAAGCCGCCGACCTTGGCGAACACGCGGCGGCGCGCGAGCATCGCGCCCAACAATCGGGCCGGGGAAGCCGTCAACACCGCGGCTTCGTGTCGTCTCGCCCCTCCCTCGCTAAGCTCCGGACTGACGAACTGCTCGACTTCGCCATAGACGTACTCCACCGATTCGTCGGCTTCGAGAACCGTTAGCCGCGCAGCCAGGCTGCCGGGGGGCCACACGTCATCGGCGTCCAGAAACGCGATCACGTCGCCGGAGGAGAGTTCGAGGGCCCGGTTGCGGGCGGGGCCGATCCCCGCGTGCGTCTGCAAGTGGTACTGAACGCGCTCTCCGAATGCGGCCACCACCCGTTCCGTTTCGTCGGTGGAGCCATCGTCGACCACGATGACCTCGTGCAGGGGGAGACCCTGCGCGAATGCCGACTCGATCGCCTCGCCCAGATACCGCGCCGCGTTGTAGCAGGGGATCAGAACGCTGGTCTTCATCGTCCATCTCCGGCGGGCTGCGATCTCTTCCGCGCCACGGATGCGCGCACGACGTCCATCAACTGCCGATTGTATCCCTCCGGGTTCAGCGTAGCGTTCTTCCCGTGCACCCGTTTGATGACGAGGGTCTCCGACAGGACCGCAAGTTCGAGTCCACGGTCGCGGGCCCTCCCGAACCAGTCGGTATCGTTGCCCACGGGGAACGCGGAGTCGAAGGGACCCACCAGGTCGAACGTCTCGCGCCGGGCGAGGAGCGCCTCCATGATGAGCCCCGGCACGGAGCGATCCAGGAGCTCCTCACGGAACCCGAGTGGCGTCACCGTACCCTCGAGCACGTGGCGCACGTGGCAGAAGCACAGCAGGGCCTCCGGATTCCGCGTGAGGAACGCGACCTGCTTCTCGAGCTTCGTGGGATCCCACAGATCGTCGTGCGAGATGAAGGCCACGCAGTCTCCGCGGGCCGCCGCAATCCCTTCGTTGTACGCGTCGGCGATCCCGGTGGATCGTTGAGGAAGGACCCGGGCGCCCATCGCGGCCGCGATCTCCGCGGTCCGATCCGTGGAGCCGCCGTCCACGACCAGCACTTCGAGAATCGGGTAGGTCGACGCGAACACACTGCGCAGCGCCGCTTCGAGATAGGCTTCGCCGTTGCGTACGATGCAGACCACGCTGATCGCGAGACGCCCGGGCTCCTCCCCGGCGTTCGGAAGCGCCATGTCAGACCGCGGTTTCGCTCTTAGGCGCCGGCCAGGCCGCGGTTTCGCCCTTCGGCATCGGCCAGCCCGCGGCGTCCACGTCGTGGATGGGATCGAGAAGCAGCAGGTCCTGCATGTCCGAATAGACGTTCAGCACCGGGGCCTGGAACGATGAGCGTGAGCGAGCCGACGGACTCACGGCATCGGGGGGAGGGGCATCGCTCGGAGCTATCAGCTCGTGCGAAAGGAGATCCTGCACGAAACCCGCTACGGCAGACTCGATCGTCGCGCGATCCGCTGCGTAGCTTGCCGCCAGCCGTTCGACGAGCAGCTCCACCGAAAGCCCCGAGGCGAGGGCATCCCAGCACTCGCTCCCGACGCCGTCGCTACTGAAGTACTGCCCCGTCTTCAGATTCATGATCACCGCCTCGCCATCGATGATGTCGGCGATGACCTCGGGTGCCATGACGCGATAGGTATGGAACATCGAGAGCCTCGTGTAAGGGAAGCTAAAATTGCGTGTCGCGGGCTGGAACCGATCAGACGCGCCACTCGTGTCGGCAACTGGACCGGAACTATCCAGCATACGGCCATACTAAGCCAAGTCAAGTATGAAAAAAGGGTGTGGCGAGGGAATCTCAACCCCTTTCGAGGATGAGATCGGCGGCGCGCCAGGCGATGGCCATGATGGGGCCGTTCGTGTTCGCGGAGACCAGCGTGGGCATGACGGAGCCGTCTACCACGCGCAGGCCAGAGACGCCGCGCACGCGGAGCTCCTCGTCGAGCACTGCCATGCGGTCCTGACCCATCTTGCAAGTCCCGGCATAATGCGCGCCGGTAGCTCCGGAGCGCCGGCACAGGTCGATGATCGCTTCGTCGGTCTCTACTGCCACGCCCGGAGATATTTCTTCTCCGAGATAGGGTCCAAGCGGGGGCTGTCGGAGAAGCCGGCGCGCGTAGCGAACTATGTCGACGATGCGTCGGCGATCGTTCTCGCTCGATAGGAAGTCCGCACGGACCTCCGGCGGGACCATCGGGTCGGGGGATCGAATCATGACGGACCCGTGGCTCTCGGGCCGCAGCAGCTGCGTCCCACAGTGCAGCCGTGGCTCCCACTCGGAGTCCACCGTGCCGGGCATGATCGAAAACGGCGAGAACTGCAGGGACGCGTCCGGTCTCCGGGCATCACGGCCGGCCTTGACGAAGGCGCCGATCTCCGCGCCGGTGCCCATCCAGATCCCAGTTCGGCGGATCAGATACCGGAGCCCTCGGCCCGGCAAACCGGCGCTTCTGCAAAGACGGGCCAGGCTCGTTCGTCGAAGGACACGGTATTGCATCCACATCCCCCAGTGATCGCGCAGGTTCGAGCCGACACCAGGGCTGTCGTGGACCACGGGGACACCCAGGGAGCAAAGGTGCGAGGCGGGCCCTATCCCGGAGATCTGCAGGATCTTCGGGGATTGCAGCGCGCCGGCGCACAGGAGGACCTCCCTGGCCGCGTGAAAGCGGCGGTCGCCTCCGTTCGTGCCGCAGGTGACGCCGACGGCGCGGGTGCCGTCGAAGACGATCCGGGTGACCAGCGTGTCGGTGAGGACGGTCAGGTTCGGTCGACCGGAGGCGGGCGCGAGGAACGCGCGCGCCGCGCTCACACGCCGGCCGTGCTGGATCGTCGCCGGGAAGTACCCGATGCGCTCTCCGTCGAACGCGTTGAGGTCCTCGCAGTACGACAGGCCCGCCGAGATTCCCGCCTGGATCAGGGCCTCGGAGAGGGAGCCGGAACGTCGCCGTCGCGAGATGTGTAGAGGGCCACCCGCGCCACGGGCGTCCGTTTCGCCGAGCTCGTGATCCTCCATGCTCTTGAAGCATGGGAGCATGTTCTCCCAGCCCCACCCCGGAGCGCCCGAGCTCGCCCAGTCGTCGTAATCGTCGGGATGCCCGCGCACGTAGGCCATGCCGTTGATTGAGCTGCCGCCGCCGAGCACCCTGCCTCCGATGAACGTGCCCTGGCATTCGCCGCGATCCGCATCCGCCGTCAGGGGGAATACCCATCGCAATCGAGGATCGCGGTGGGTTCGAAGGTAGCCGTTGGGTTTGTGAATCGCGGGGCTCGTGTCGGGGGGCCCTGCCTCGATGAGGAGGACAGTCGTGCGAGGAGACTCTGAAAGTCGATAGGCGAGCACACACCCCGCGGATCCGGCACCGACGATGACGTAATCATAAGTCTTCGCGGCGGCGTGCTCGGCTTCTCTCAGCGCTCCCCTTTCGCGACGATCACCTGGTATCCCTCGTGCAGGGTCTTCAGTGTATCGCCCATCGCTTCGCGAAAGAGGTCGATGGCGAGCTGAGGCCGCCCGGAAGGCGGGCGCTCGGGCTCCCATAGATAGTCGTCGAAGATCAGTATCCCCCCCGGCTTGAGAAGTCGCCACGCCAGCAGGGCATCGAGGAGCACGGTAGCCGCCTCGTGGCCGCCATCCACATAGATCGCGTCGAAGCTCGCGGGCTCCAGCGTGGCAAGCACGTCGGCGGAATTGCCTTTGCGCTTGCGAACCTGTCCATGTCGGTCGGCCAGTCGGATGTTATGGTCGAAGTAGGCCTCGAGACCCGGCCGCGAGAACAGGTCGACGCAGACGATCTCGGACGACTCGTCCGTCAGCACGTTCTGCAGGAACCACGTCGCCGAGCGTCCCTCGAGGCTGCCGATCTCGAGCAGCCGGATGCCGGGTCGCCCCGCGATCGGCGCCAGGGCGCGCGCCCAGTCCTGGCAGAAGCCCGAGACGTAGTCAGTCGTGTAGGATGGATCCGCGGTGCCGGCCAGAGCCTTCCGGACGCGGCGATCCGCCGTTCTCCTCCGGCCGGCGGAGACAAGACGTCGCAGGCGGCGCATCACTTTGAAGACATGCCCTAAGTGTTTCCGAACAGCGGCGCAACGGACATGCCCTAAGTGTATCCGAACAGCGGCGGAAAGGCCGTCACGACGATGGCGGCCCAGATCCCGTAGACCGGCAGGTAGTTGGTCTGCCAGCGCTCGAGCGAGGTGAACGGCGTCTGGCCGCGCAGGAAACGGACGTACAGGACGGCCGACCAAGCGAGGTTGACCAGCAAGACGATGTTCTCGCCCAGGGCGGCGACGCGGTTGGGGGTGAAGCCCATCTCCGAGATCCGCGAGGCGATCGTCCAGAGAGCCAGCGCGTCGACGAGGAGCGCGCTGATCACGAGCACGACAGACAGCACGTCGAAGACGTTCTTCGGCGCGCGCGGGTCGCGGGCGGAGATGGAGTAGAGGAGGAGGCCCAGGACGACCGCCAGCAACAGGTCGAATGCGATCAGGAGCTCGCGGTTGAACTCGATCATGCGGCCCGTGAACGTCATCGTCGCCAGGTAGGCGATCAGGAGGATCGTGAACAGCGGCGTGAAGAGCTTAGTCAGCACAGGCGCCATGTTCTCGATCACGCTCTGCTTCGCCTCGACCAGCCAGGACGCGATCACGACGGCGCCCAGCGCGCAGCAGGGAATCATCCAGCGCTGGAAGAAGGGCTCGACGTCGATGCCGATCGCCTGGAACAGGAGCGCCATGAGGCCGCTGAAGACGCCGCCGCCGAGCGCGATCAGCACGTAGTAGATGAAGAGCTCGCCCGAGAAGCGAACGAAGTCCATGCGGACCTCGGGGTCGCCCCACCGGCCGCCCGCATAGGCGACGCCGACGACCAGCCACAGCGCGATCGGGAGGTGCATCGCGGTGAGGATCTCGGTCGAGCCCGCGGGCTCGAAGGGATAGATGTTCGCGAAGACGGCTCCCGCGACGAAGCCCGCCGCCAGCCAGCGCTGTGTCGCCGACCCCGCGCGGCGCTTCCAGACGAAGAACCCCGCGAGGAGCGGGAAGACGAAGAGGCTCACGTTGCGGGCGTAGAACCCCTCGTCGCCGTCCAGCGTGAGCCCGAACAGCTCGGGGAGCTTGATGGCGATGGCCGCGAGCACGGCCAGCCCGAAGGCGACCACGCCCTCGCGTGTGGCCGACGAGCGGGTCTCGTCCGACTCGTCGCGGCTCACGACGAGCTGCTTCCACAGCCGGTCGGAGTGCTCGCGCGCGAACTCCCGCGAGAGCGAATCGAGGTCGCCCAGGCGCTTGACCGCGATCAGGAACGCCTCGTCCTCGGTGAGGTTGGCGCGCAGGAGCGACGAGACCTGCTCGCGCAGATGGTCCTCGAGCTCCTCGACGTCGACCGTCTGGATCGCCTGGCGGCGGCGCACGTAGCTCCGCCACTGCTCGATCTGTTCCTCGAGTCGGATACCCCGTTCCTGTGCTTCCATGGTCAGCCTCTCCGTGTCAACGGCACGGGCGGAGGGCCGCGGCCGGCCTGCATGTGAGGGTCAGGAAATCGCCGGTGGCCTGGAAGGGAAGCGCGAGGGCCGACCAGATTCCCCGCAGCGTGTCGTCCACGGCCTGCCACTGCTCGCGCTCTTCGGCGAGCTGGGTCCGGCCGCGCTTCGTGATCCGGTAGTACTTCCGCCGCCGGCCGCTCTCGGATTTCTCCCAGTGAGCTTCGATGTACCCGAGCCGCTCGAGGCGGTGGAGCACCGGGTAGAGCATTCCGTCCGTCCACTCCATCCGGCCGTGGGACAACTCCCGGACGCGCTTCAGGATCGCGTAGCCGTAGCTGTCCCCCTCGGCCAGGATCGCCAGGACGAGCGGTGTCGAGGAGGCGGCCACGAGGTCCTTGTTGATGGGTGTGGAGTCTTGCATAGGAGCACTATACATTGAAGTGCTAGGTATGTCAATGCCTGCCGTGGAGACCATCGGGGAATAGACTGAGCAAAAACCCCCCAGCCGGCGCTTTCTGCGGAGAGAGACGATGCCCCTTTACTTGACGAGGTTCAGTTACACGCCCGAGACGTGGGCGAGACTCATCGGCAAGCCGGAAGACCGCCGATTGGCCGCTCAGTCCTACATCGAGTCGGTCGGCGGCAAGCTCCACGGGTTCTGGTACGCCTTCGGAACGTACGACGGGTACAACCTGTGGGAGGCCCCCGACAACGTGTCCATGGCCGCGGTCGCGCTGGCGATCAGTGCCGGCGACGCGCTCAGCTCCTTCGAAACGACGGTGCTCCTGACCGTCGAGGAGACGATGGATGCGCTGCGCAAGGCCGGGCAGGTCCGATACCGGGCTCCGGGCGAGTAGGCGAGGTTTTCCACCCTTCCGTATGAGGAGGTTTTCCATGAGCCCGAAGAAGGCAGCGAAGAAGTCCGCCAAGAGCACGACCAGGAAGGCAGCGAAGAAGTCCGCCGGCAACACGTCAAAGGGATTCACGGACGAGGAACGGGCCGCGATGAAGGAACGCGCCCAGGAGCTGAAAGCGGAAGCGCGATGGAAGAAGGACAAGGCGGAGGGGGAAAGCGACCTGCTGGCAAAGATCGGGGAGATGAAGGGATCGGATCGCGCCATGGCGAGGCGGCTCCACGAGATCGTCAAGGCCAGCGCGCCGGATCTCTTGCCGAGGACGTGGTACGGGATGCCGGCCTACTCCAAGGACGGCAAGGTCCTCTGCTACTTCACTCCTGCGGCCAAGTTCAACTCCCGGTACGCGACGTTCGGCTTCAACGACGTGGCGAACCTGGACGAAGGCGCCATGTGGCCGACCTCCTTCGCGCTGAAGGAGCTTACCTCCGCCGAAGAGGCGAAGATCGGCGAGCTGGTGAAGAAAGCGGTGCGTTGAGAGGAGGCGAGGAACCATGGAGCTCCCAGGTGCGGTCCCGGAAATCCCGGTCCAGGATGTCGATGCAGCAGCCACCTATTACGTGGAGAAGCTGGGCTTTACGCTCGACTGGGTCGGCGAGGATATCGGACTGGCCGGAATCTCCAGGGGAAACTGCAGGATGTTCCTGGCGAGCTCGGAGTTTCGAAAGCATCGCGGGAATGTCGCCCCGGTCCTGATCTGGCTGAATCTGAACAGGAAGGAGGAGGTGGACGAGCTCTTCCGACTCTGGAAGCGTAGCGAAGCCGAGTTTGTTTCCGAGCCGGAATCAAACCCCTGGGGCCTACACGAATTCGTGGCCAGGGACCTGGACGGCAATCTGTTTCGCGTCTTCTACGACTTCGGGACTCCCGGACGTGGCGACGAGCCTGACGGTTGATCCTTCAGCGGATCAGCCTTCCCGTGCGCGACTCATAGCGGGCTACGCGGGTCCACCGGGGAACACCCGCATCCATCCGGATCGCCCAGTAGTCGAAATCGCCGTAGCGGCGGTCGCCCGCCTCGTTGAGCACCGTCCAGCCGGTGGCGCCGTAACCTGAGGCAGCCGCCGTCCGGAACGCTCGCTCCAGCTTCTGGATATCCTGGGTAGCGCCGGAGGCGATGTACCCCCTGGCGACGACCCACACGGCATCGTAGGCGGCGAGCGCGAACGCATCCGGCTCGAGGTCGGTGCGCGCGCGAATCCGCTCGACCAGCGGCTCCCAGATGTCGCGCGCGCCCTCGTCCCGCCCGAAGATGGGGTTGGGGTAGCCGGTCCGGATCGCGAACTCCACCGCCTGCGGATCTCCGATCAGCGCCTCGCTGAGCGCCACGCCGTCGCTCCCGTACCAACGCACGGAGCCGAGCACGGAATCAGCGGCGGCGTGGCCGAACAGCTGCACCACTTCGTCGAAGGCGGCGAGGTAGACGCCGACACGGTCGGCGCCATGCTGCGCGATCGCCTGGTCGACCTGAGAGCGGAGCGCTGCGACGGTCCCGGAGAAGTCTGGCCCGTCGGCACCGTACCCGACCCCCTCCAGCACCGTGCCTCCGAGTGCAGGGAACTGGGCGCGCAGGGCCGCGGCGAGGCCGGCATTGCCGGCGTCCTCGCGCCAGACAGGAACGACGGCGCGGATCCCGTCCTCCCAGATCATGACCGAGCCCGCGACCGCCTCGAGGCTGTCCGATGGGGTGAAGCGGAAGACGTTGTCGCCGGGGATCGCCAACGACCCGGCCGTGCTCGAGGGGCTCACCAGGAGGATCCCGTTCGCATCCGCGAATGGCTTCAGATGGGCGACTTCCGCACTCGACTGCGGGCCGATCACGAGCAGGACACCCCGGGCCTCCAACGCACGCAGCTTCTCGAGCGCGAGCTCGGGCTCGAGCCGGCTGTCCTCGACGACGGCGACGAAGCGAACCCCTGCCGCGTTGCCTTCGAGGTACAGGTTCACGTCCTCGACGGCGATCTCCATCGCCGCCTGGCTCGTTCGTCCCAGGCTGGACCAGTTTCCCGTGAGGGAAAAGAGGCCACCGATCGGCACCTCGTTCTGGACCGGCTCTGAAGGCGGGCCGACGGAAGAACCCATCATCGCGCCCATCCCCGCCAGCAGGACGACCGCTCCTGCGCCTCGCCACAGATTCGTCAGCGTCAGTCCCATACGCGCCCGAATGCGTACCACCAGCCGCTTACCTGGGACTTCTTGTACAGAACCGTCCGCGGCTTCCCGCGGAAGCGGTAGTTCACCACACCTTCCTGCCGGGTCAGCATCTCCCGGATCGCCCGCTCCAGATCGGGCTCATCCAGGTCGTACGGATCCAGGAAAATCTGCTCGGGATCGTCCTGCAGCGCTCCGATAGGCGTGGCGTCGATGGAGAAGAAGATCTGATTCGGCGGCAGATCGAGCTCTCGCTTGATCTGCAGACTCAGGCTGTCGAGGTAGACCGAGCTGCCGAGGACGCCGACGATGTCGCCGTCGGCTCCATGCACCGGAACCGCCACGATCGCCGAGCTCTTGCCCGTCGCCTTGCTCGCGACCAGATCGCCGAGTACGACCTGCCCCGCCATCAGGCGTGGCCAGTAGGGGCGGTCGGAGAGGTTGCCTGCGGCGGGCCCGTCCTGCACGGACCAGTAGGAGCCATCCGGCAGAGCAAACCAGATCAACCCTCGCGCGGCCAGGCTCTCGAGGGAGCCCAGGGGACCGCGGATGCGCTCCCAATCGGCCGAGCGCGCCTCGTCGGTGTTCGCGAGCATCTGGAAGTGGTCGGCGATCGTCAGGAGATGTCCGTCGCTCAATGCCATGAGCGAGGCCAGGGCGACACGCCCCTCCACCACGAAGTTCTGGGGCTCCGAGGGCGTACCATCGTCACAGCCGAGCATGGCCGTAAGGGCGAGCAACGCGCCCAACATCCCCCGTCTCATCGTCTCCTCCAGGCAACGAAGTCCGGTCCGTGGCACCCCGGAACCACAACGACCCCTTCCACAATGACCCCTTCGGAACGCGAAATCTGTCGGGCATTTGCGCTTTCTCTGTCGGGATGTTTCCGGCGTCCCCCCGGCACCCATGGGGGGCATGCGACGTGGTCGAGAGGTCTTGCGTCGCTTCGACGTTCCTGCTTCCTTGCCGTCACTATCTGGACGTTCGACACCACAGCCAGAATCGGGGAATCGAGATGGCGAGAGTCACGGGAATCGGGGGCGTCTTCTTCAAGAGCAGGACCGAGGCCGCCCGGCTTGCCGCATGGTATCAGGCGCACCTGGGCATTCCGCTCGAGAGCTGGGGCGGCGCCATTCTGAAATGGCCCGACGACAAGGCCGATGACGGAGGCATGACGGTGTGGCACGTCGCCGATCCGGGAAGCGAGTGGTTCCGTCCCAGCGACTCGACGTTCATGATCAACTACCGGGTCGACGATCTCGATGGACTGATCGCGCAGCTTGGCGCCGACGGGGTCGAAGTCGTCGGCGGCCCCGAGTCGCACGAGAACGGAAAGTTCGCCTGGATCATGGATCCTGACGGGAACAAGGTGGAGCTGTGGCAGCCCATGAGCTGGGACGAGAAGAACAAGGGGGAATAGGTCCGAAAGGGCCTACCGCGACGATGCGGTGCCGACTCCGTTGTGGACGAAGAAGAGGCCGGCGGGGTCGTAGGTGCGCTTGATCTCGGCCAGCCGAGGGTAGTTCGCTCCCCAGTAGGACCGCTGCCAGTCGCGCTCGAACCAGTCGCTCTCCGATACGTAGGAGCCGGCGTCCGGCGCCACTTTCAGGAGTTCCGCCATCGAGGCATTGATGCGGTCGGCAGCGCGCTGGCCGCGGACGGGATCCGGTTCGTGGCCGGCGATCCCCTCGAATGCGGGTGGACCCTCCCCGGCGATGATCGCCAGCGCGAAGGCCTCGAGCACCGCCGGGTTCATCGCGGTGTCGCGTGCCGCCTGGATCTCGTCAGGCGGGGCGCCGGCGAGGCCCTTGTTGAAGTGGAGCGAGGTCGTCCAGCGACGGCTGGCGGCGAAGAGGGCGTCCGCGAGAGCCGGGAGTCGATCGTCGGAGAGAAGCGACGCGGGCATCCACGCCGAGCGGTACGCGTGGAGGAACATGCCGGCCTCGCCGCGGTTGGTAGCCCAGTAGATGTTCTCCGCCGGCGCGCCGGGCCGATCGTCGGTGAGAACCGCGTCGGGTGCGGCCGCCTGGAAGAACACGGGATCCCAGAACCCGCGCGCGGGGAAGGCGACGATCGTGATCGGCTCCTCCCACTCGTAGTCGTCCGGCAGTCCGGCGATCCAGTCGAGGAAGGGTCGCCAGGCGGCTTCCGCTTCTTCCCTGTCCAGCCCCTGATGAAGCATGGAGAGCCCCAGCGTATTGTCGTCCTCGAACCGGACAGTCTCGCCCCAGTGGGGGTTCATCAGGCGGTCCCGGTAGTGGGCGAGGAAGGGCGCGAGGAGCGCCCGATACGCGTCGTCGGAACGCGCGCGGATCTTTCCGAAGACCACCCCGAACGTCTCCGGCAGCTCGCGCGTCCGAAGCGTGAGCCGGGTCACGACCCCGAAGCTCCCGCCTCCGCCGCCCTTGAGCGCCCAGAAGAGATCCGGATTCGAACACGCGTTCGCGATCCGCACGGAGCCATCGGCGGTAACGACTTCGGCTTCGAGGAGACCGGCGGCCGCGAGCCCGAAGCGCTTCGAGAAGCTGCCGAACCCGCCGCTCTGGACGAGCCCCGAGACGCCGACCGTTGCGCAGCCGCCGCCCTGGACGTAGCGCCCGGCTCCCGGCGTCACCGCCTGGTACACGTGCATCCAGATCGCACCCGCGCCGACCCTGACCGCGGGCTGAGGATCGACCCGCCCCTCGCAGCCCTGCGGCACGAACGCATCGTGGATCTCGATCGCATTCATGCGGCGGGTCCAGACGAGAAGCGAGTCGGGCGCGTTCGATGTGCCGAGGTAGCTGTGGCCGCCGCCTTTCACCACGAGCCGCACGCGATTCTCGCGCGCGAAGTTGACCGCGGCGACGACGTCGGCGGTCTCCTCCGCCGCGACCGCGTACTCGCTCGGCGACGACGTCCACGCGTCGAGCCAGCCGGAGGTCTGGGTCAGCGCGGGATGGTCGCCGATGAAGTACGGGTTCTTCAGGCTTCGGAAGAGCTCCGCGCACGCCTCCCCCGCGGGATCCGCGCGGCAGACCTCCAGCGGCGACTCGACCCGGATCAGGCGGCCGTGGACCTGCTGGCTGAGCGTCTCCCATGTCTCAGGGGACGGCCAGTCGGAATCCCCCGGGCGGACCCAGCGGGATCCTGCGGACGCGTCGCCGCTCGAGGGGCGAGCCCCTCGCGTGCAAGCCAGCGGAAGGAGGGGCGCCGCGACGGCCGCCTTCAGGAATTCCCGTCTCTCCATGGCTCCTCCTCTACTCGCGCGGACCCCGGCGGGCGGCGGGCCGCTGGACGACGGCCGGACGCAGCCGCGGTCGGAGGCACGCGGCCTAGCCGGCTACGGGCGACGAGGCCGAACAGATGCCCGAATCGGTACACACCTTCGTGCAGGAGGTTGAAGTGGCTCGGCCGGTTGTCCGTACATGCGACGTCCAGCTCCTCGATCGCGAGCCCGTCACGCCACGCCTGGACGAGGACGTCGAGCACATAGTTGCTGCCCCACCCGATCAGGTGCCTGTAGGCGAATAGGACCTCCCTGCGGTAGGCCTTGGCGCCGATCGAGACGTCGTGGAACGGGACGTTCAGCCCCCTCCGAAGCACGAAGACGAAGATGTCGCTCGTAAGCACCCGGTAGAACGGCCGCGCCTGCGCGTCGGATCGCTTGGCGCCGACTACGACGTCGGCGCCGCCCTCCATGCGCCGGAGAGCCTCGCCGACGAACGCCAGGTCGATGGCCAGATCGGCATCCACGGCCACCACGCGATCGTGGCGGAGGTGGGGTAGGGCCGCGCGGAGGGCGGCGCCCACGCCGCGCCCCGGAATCCTCAGCCCCAAAATGCGAGAGTCGCCTTCCGCGAGCGTGCGGACGACCGCAGGCGTCGCGTCGGTAGATCCGTTGTCGACGATCACGAGCTGGATGTCCCGCGCGGCCTCTTCGGCCGCCCGCAGCAGCCGGGGCATCGTTTCGCCGAGTATCTCGGCCTCGTTGAAGACCGGAACGAAGAGCGACACGCCGTCGTTCACGGGCGCACGTCCGTCACCGCTGGTCGATCGGCGAGCAGGCCGAGGCGCTCCCTGGCGGTCGCCCTCCAGTGCTCGGGAGCGAGCGGCGCGACGCGCGCCTCCTCCAGCGCCAGGCGCGCGCGATCGACCTGGCCGCGGGCCGCGTAAAGCTCCGCGAGACGGACCAGTGCCTC
>JAICQP010000063.1 GCA_025937815.1 Gemmatimonadota bacterium | reverse complement strand
TTCGGGAGCGCATTCTCGGGAGGGGCCGCCTCCGAGCCGTTCCAGTTCGTGATCACGGGGCCCGAGCTCGAGGGGTTGCAGCAGTACAGCGACGCGTTGATGGCGCGCCTCAGGGAAGAGGTGCCGGGCATCACCGACATGCGGACCGACATGCGGCTGCAGAAGCCCGAAGTGCGGGTCGAGCTCGATCGCGACAAGGCCGCCGGCATGGGCCTGGACGCGGCGGAGATCGCGCGGGCGATCAACGTTCTGATCGGGTCCCAGGAAGCGACGATCTACAAGGAGGGAGGGCATCGCTACGACGTGCGGGTGCGCGTCGAGGACCGGCAGCGCAACCAGCCCGCCGACATCCTCGCGCTCGCCGCCCGGACCGAATCGGGGGAGATGGTGCGTCTCGGGAACGTCGTGCGGCTTCAGGAGGGCACGGGGATCAACGTCATCAACCGCCGCGACCGCCAGCGCGCGATCACGATCCTGGCCAACCTCCAGGGCGCCTCGCTCGGCGAGGCGGTGGGCACGGCGCAGCGCGAAGCGGAAGAGCTCCTGCCCGACACCTATGCCACCGCCGTAGCCGGGGCCTCGGAGACGTTCCAGCAGACGTTCGCGGCGCTCCTGTTCGCCCTCGGCCTGGCGGCGATCATCACGTACATGCTGCTCGCCAGCCAGTTCGAATCGCTCGTCCATCCGTTCACGATCATGGGCGCGGTGCCGCTGGCCGCCATCGGCGCGCTCGGGCTCCTGCTCGTCACGGGCATGTCCCTGAACCTGTACTCCTTCATCGGGCTGATCCTGCTGATCGGGCTCGTGGTCAAGAACTCGATTCTGCTGGTCGACTACACGAACACCCTGCGCGCGCGCGGCAGGGATCTCGATGCGGCGCTCAAGGAGGCGGGGCCGGTTCGGCTGCGCCCCATCCTCATGACCTCGCTGACCGTCATCTTCGGCGTGGCGCCCATCGCGCTCGGCCTCTCCGAAGGCGCGGAGCTCAGGCAGCCGATGGCGATCGCGGTGATCGGCGGGCTGACGACGTCGACCTTCCTGACCCTGCTCGTGATCCCCGTCCTCTACTCGCTGATGGAGGACGGGATTCAGTGGGCGAAGCGTCGCGTGCACGTGATCGGCGAGCACGGCTGGCGTGGGGCCTGGTCGCCGGCGCACCCGGAGAAGTAGGCCACCAGCGGGTCAGTCGGGGGCGAGCAGCTCCAGGTACTCCTCGATGCGGCGGGCATTCGTGCCGACGTCGCTCCTGCCGACGCGGCTGACCGAGCGGACGTCGACGCGGCTGCCGCTGGCCTCGGGCCGGATGCGGACGACCACGTCGTCTTTGAAGCCGAACCAGGCGGTCGTGGCGGTGGCCTCGATCCGGCCCCGGTCGGGATCGCTCTCGACGACCTCCCATCCCATATCCCGCGCAGTATCGAGCGCGCGGACGAAGACCGCCTCGGGGGGGGCGTCCAGGGTCAGAGGACCGAGCTCCGGATAGCCCTCTCGCTGCTGCCGGGCGATGGAGTCGCCGCCGTATTCGCTCGGGTTGGGCGCGTCGGCGCGGAGCGGGAGGATGGCCTCGAAGGCGGGTGGATCGGTCATATCCGTCGATATGTCGTGGATCGGCGGCACCTCTTCGGCGCGCTGCTTCCACGACCACGGGATCCAGGCGGTGACGAGGCCGATCACGAGACCCAGCGCACCCAGGAGGAGCGCGCTTCCGCTACGCCGTCCGCCGAAGGCGAAAATCAGGCCGAGGAGCGAGATCGCGGCGGCGGCCAGCCCGCCCCACGCCGCCCAGCGCAGGACCTCGAAGCCGCCGCGGAACGTCCAGAGCTCGGCCCGGGAGCCGAGGCCCGCGGCCGCCGCCGCCAGCGCGGCGGCCATGGCGAGCGCGAAGCCGAAGTACGCGACGCGGTCCTTCACCCCCCCATTCTAGCGCCCGCGACGCTGGGATGCATTTCGATCGCGCGCGAACGCCGCTCACCGTGCATGCCGCTGTCTTTGCGCGATACTGTCGCCCGTCGGCCGCCGGCTGGTTTTTCTCCAGTCAGGCGGGCGTACAGTGCATCGGCATGCGCTGAGGCGATCTTCCGGGCCATCTCCTCGGCTCGATCGCCGTCGATCCCGGTGCTGTCGCGGATCATCCGGTGGGCGACCTCGAACACGCGTTCGTACTCCGCTCCACAGAACTTCTGAAATGCCGTTTCGGGTCCGGGGCCGGGCATGGCGTTCTCCAAAGAGCGGCTCGGGTAACGATCCCTGTTTGCTTATGAGGCCCAGATCGATCCGTTCGGAGATCTCGGCCGACGCCTCTTCTTCCAACGGGTCGCTTTCCTCATCCTCGACCCATCGCGGGTATGCCTCCATGCTCGGCGAGGTTTCCGGCGAGCTCGAAGCCATCGACCCTGTTGTATCACAAGGCGCGGACACGCAGCCCGAATCTTCCCGGAGGCTGCAAACGGTTGCGTCACCGGAGCGTCACCTCCGAGCGAACGACACGGAAGCCCGAAGCGTCGGCCCAAGGCGCTCCGGTCCATCCGTACTACTGAACAAGTTGGAGATGAACAATATGAGCGTACGCATTTATTGGACAACTTTCAAAATATGTGCAAGGAGCTGTAACCGGCGACGGATTGACCGCCCGAACGACCAGCCGTAGCGTGGCCGCCATGCGGGATCTGGAGCGGCGGCTTTCCGAGTGGGTCGAGCGGGGTCTGATCAGCCCCGGGCAGGCGCAGGCGATCCGCGCGGCGGAGGACGCCCGGTCCTCCGGGCCGCGCGGCCCGTCCCTCGCCGCCACCGCGCTCGGGTACCTCGGCGCCTCGGTGGCACTGGTGGGTGGCATCGTGGCCGTTTCGAGAGAGTGGTCCGAGATGGGGACCGCCGCGCGGCTGGCGATCTCCGCCGGCGCCACGCTCGCCATCTTCGCGGCGGGGGTCCTGGCCCGCCGGAGCGGCCACCCCGCGCTCCGCCCTCTCGACGGGTTCCTGTGGTTCCTGTCCGCCGCCGGCGCGGCGTTCACTGCCGGCCTTGTGGGTTACGACGTCCTCGACCTCGAGGCCCGATCGTTCTTCCTGATGGGCGGGCTCGCCGCCGCGGCTTGGGCGTTCCCGCTATGGCGGATCCGGCCCGGCACGCTCCTCGAGATGGCCGTGATCGCCGGGCTCGCCACGGCGCTCGAGTCTGTCCTCGAGCACCTGCCGGGCCCGCCGGACGAGTTCCACGGCCTGCCCACGTGGGGGCTGGGCGCCGTGCTCGCGCTCCTCGGCTGGGGACGGCTCCTCTTCGGAACGCGGGGGACCTTCGCGCTGGCGGGAGTCCTGCTCCTCCTCGGCGCCCAGATCCTCTCGTTCGGCTGGCGCCCGGCGGGGCTCTCGCTGGGGATCGCCACCGCGGTCGCGCTCCTCGCCGCCAGTGTCCCGCTCCGCTCGATGGCGCACCTCGGCTTCGGGGCGGCGGGCGTGCTGCTTTTCCTCCCGCAGATCGTCTTCGAGTATCTGGGCGCCACGCTGGGCGCGCCGCTGGCGCTCCTCGTCTCGGGGGTCGCTCTCCTGGCCGGCGCGTTCCTGGCGGCCCGCCTCACGGGTAGGGTGCGCGAGGAAGAGACCCGGCGCGAAGAGCCGGCGCGGGGCTCCCGCGAAAAGCGGGCTGGACTCGCGGCGATCGGAGTGGCGCTCTCGGTCGCGACCGCGATCTGGGCCTTCGGGATCGCCCCCCTTCCGGACTTCCCCTCGCTCGCCGACCGCCCCGACCCGTCGATCCCCGGCCGCGTTGCCTTCGTCCGCTTAGGGGAGCGGCCGTGCGTGCACGTCGTCCCGGCGGGGGGAGGAGCCGCCCGCCGGCTCCTGTGCTCGGACGAGGATACCTGGGAGCGGGGCGAAGTCGCGTGGTTCGGCGGCCCGATCCGCTGGACCCGCGACGGACGGATCGTCGTACAGGCGTTCGGCCCGGCCGGCTCCGAGGCCATCGTCGTCCATCCGGAGACCGGCCGCGTGCTGGAGCGGATCGCCGTCGAAGAGCCGCTCGCCGAGCGGCCGCTCCCTGGGAGCGACGACGTCCGGAGCGACGGCGCGAAGCTCATCGTCCGCCGGTCGGGAAGGGAGGCCGTGCTCGGGTTCGCGCCTGTCGACGCATCCCCGCGCGAGGTCGCCCGCGTCTCGGGCCCGCCGACGTACACGTTCTGGGAGGCCCGCTGGTCGCCGGACGGCGAGTGGATCCTGGTCCGGGATTCCAACCAGGACCTGCTCGTCGTCCGCGCAGCCGGCGGCGCGCCCGTCCGGCTCCTCGCCGACCGGGTCTCCGGCCCCTTCGCGTGGCACATCCCCGGGCGCGCCGCGCAGGCGATCGATCTCGATTCGCTCCGCGCCGCCGCGCGGTAGCGCGATTGCCGCCCTATCGGCGTGGGGTTAGGCTGACGACCCCATGATGGAGCGCACGGCGAATCCCGATCCGCGGCCGTCCGCGGCGCGCATAGATCTCCCCCTCGTCACGCTGAACCTCACCGACGTCGAGCGTGAGACGATGGAGGTCGACGTCCTGATCGTGGGCGGCGGCCCGGCGGGGCTGGCCAGCGCGATCCGGATCGCCCAGCTGGCTGCCGAGCGCGGCGAGACCCCCTCCGTGCTCCTCCTCGAGAAGGCGCACGCGTTCGGCGCGCACCAGGTCTCGGGGGGCGTCATGGACCCGCGCGCGCTCGTCGAGCTCCTGCCGGACGCGGACCTCGCCGCGATCCCGGCCTCGACGCCCGCGACCAGGGACGGATTCTGGTATCTGACGAAGGGCCGGGCGCTGAGAGCGCCGATCGTCCCGCCGATGTTCGTCAACAAGGGCAAGCGGATCGTCTCGCTGTCGCAGGTCTGCCGCTGGATGGCCGAGCGGCTGGAGTCGATCGGCGGCGTGGACATCTTCGCCGGGTTCGCCGCCGACCACCTGCTCTACGACGGAACCCGCGTGGTCGGGGTGCAGACCCGAGACCAGGGCGTCGACCGCTCGGGAAAGCCCAAGCCCAACTACGAGCCCGGCTACGACATCCGCGCGAAGGTCTCGATCATCGGCGACGGAGTGCGCGGAAACCTGACCAAGGAGCTCGTCCATCGGCTCGCCCTGGAGGGCTCCAACCCCCAGGTCTACGCGACCGGCGTCAAGGAGATCTGGCGCGTCGCCGAGGACCGCCATGAGGAGGGGACGGTCATCCACACCGTGGGCTGGCCGCTCGACGCTTCCCAGTTCGGCGGCGGCTGGATCTACCACCTGCCCGACCGGCTTGTCTCAGTGGGGCACGTGGTGGGCCTGGACGCCGCCGACCCGCTCCTCGACCCGCATCGGAAGTTCCAGGAGTTCAAGACCCATCCGGCGGTGCGCGCGGTGCTCGAGGGCGGCGAGCTGGTCGAGTACGGCGCCAAGGCGATCCCCGAAGGGGGCTGGTACTCGATCCCGCGGCTCGCGGTCGACGGCGCCCTCCTCGTGGGCGACGCCGCGGGGCTCCTGAACGGCCAGAAGCTCAAGGGGATCCACCTGGCGATGAAGAGCGGGATGCTCGCCGCCGAGGTCGCGCTCGACGCGCTCGCCCGTGGCGACGTCTCCGCGGAGGCGCTCGCCCCCTACGAGGCCGCCGTCCGCTCGTCCTACATCGGCGAGGATCTACGGAAGACGCGGAACGTGCATCAGGTCATGGCGCACGGCCGCTGGATGGGGATGGCGCGGGTGGGGATCCAGTGGCTGACGGGCGGGCGCGACTGGGCGGACGCGATGCCGGGCAACGCCGACCACGAGGGGTACGAGACGCTGGCAGAGCACTATGGAACGCAGGACCCGCCGCGCCCCGACCCGCGCGGCTACGACGGCACGCTGACCTTCGACAAGCTGACCGACGTCTACAACTCGGGCGCCGCGCACGCCGAGGACCAGCCGAGCCACCTCGTCGTCCTGGACACGAACATCTGCCGCGACCGGTGCACCACGGAGTACGGGAACCCGTGCGTCCAGTTCTGCCCGGCCAACGTGTACGAGTGGGTGGACGGAGACCTGAAGCTCAATCCCTCGAACTGCGTCCACTGCAAGACGTGCGACATCCGGGATCCCTACGAGATCATCTACTGGGTGCCGCCCGAGGGCGGCGGCGGCCCGCGCCAGACCTATACCTAGACGGCTCGCTCCGTGCGCGTGGCGCGCCGCTTGCCGGCCTCCTACACTCGGATGGCATGACGACCGAGACGAGGCACCGCGACACGCGACTCCTGACGATCGAGGAGGCCGTATGGGATCGATCCTCTTGCGATTCGTGGACGAGCATGCGCTGGGGAAAGTCGTCGGCACCGAGGCCGGCTTCATTCTCTTCGACGAGCCACCGACGGTTCGGGCGCCCGATATCGCCTTCGTCCGCGAGGAGCGGCTGGGGTTCGACCCCAAGCGGTTCGCACCGATGACCCCGGATCTGGCTGTTGCGATCCTATCCCCGTCGAACACGGTGTCCGAGATTCAACACAAGGTGCTGGATTACCTCGATGCGGGGGCACGCCTCGTGTGGGTGGCGGAACCCGGCTCCCGAACCGTCACCGTGTATCAATCGCGCAACGCGATCCAACTGCTGACCGCCGACGACGAGATCGACGGCGGGAACGTCCTCCCCGGCTTCCGCTGCAAGGTCTCCGAACTGTTCGGCGGCTGAGAATCGACCGACATTCCGTAGGATGAGCGAAGTCGAAGTCATCAAGCGCCGCGGCGATCTGGCGACGCTGCGGACGCTCCTGCCCTACCTGTGGCCGAAGGGAGAGCCGGGACTGCGCGCGCGCGTAGTCCTGTCGCTCCTCTGCCTGCTCGTGGCCAAGCTCGGCGCCGTCTACGTCCCGATCCTCTACAAGCGCGCGGTCGACGCGCTGACGCCGGATGCCGCCGGTGCCGCGCTCGCCGTGCCGCTGGCGCTGATCGTCGCGTATGGGATCGTCCGCATCGGATCGGCTGCCTTCTCCGAGCTGCGCGACGCTCTCTTCGAGAAGGTCTCCCAGCGCGCGATCCGGCGCGTGGCGCTGGAGACCTTCCACCACCTCCACCGGCTCTCGCTCCGCTTCCATCTGGACCGTCGCACCGGGGGCGTGACTCGGGCGATCGAGCGGGGAACGAACGGGATCGGTTTCCTGCTGTCGTTCATGCTGTTCAACATCCTGCCGACCCTGCTCGAGATCGGGCTCGTATGCGCCGTCCTGTGGGGACTCTACTCGGCGAGCTTCGCGCTAGTGACCCTGGTCACGCTTGTCGCCTACGTGGCGTTCACGATCGGGATCACCGAGTGGCGCACGCGGTTCGTGCGCGAGCTGAACGACATCGACACCGAGACCAGCGTGCGGTCGGTCGACGCGCTCCTCAACTACGAGACGGTCAAGTATTTCGGCAACGAGGCGTACGAGGCGGGGAGGTACGACGAGTCGCTCCAGCGCTACGAGCGGGCCGCCGTGCGGAGCCGGACCACGCTGTCTCTCCTGAACATGGGGCAGGGGCTCATCATCGCCATCGGGGTCACGATCCTGATGGTCATGGCGGCCCGCGGAGTCGTCGGCGGGACGCTGACGATCGGCGACTTCGTGCTCGTCAACACGTACCTGATCCAGCTCTACCAGCCGCTCAACTTCCTGGGGTTCGTCTATCGCCAGATCAAGCAGTCGCTGGTCGATATGGAGGCCATGTTCGCGCTGCTCGGGGAGGACGTGGAAGTGGAGGATGCGCCGGACGCCCGCCCACTGGAAGTGACCCGCGGGGAGGTGGCGTTCCGGGACGTCGTGTTCGGCTACGGACCGGACCGGACGATCCTTGATGGCGTCTCGTTCACCGTCCCGGCCGGCAAACGGCTCGCGATCGTGGGCTCGAGCGGCGCCGGCAAATCGACGATCTCGCGGCTCCTGTTCCGCTACTACGACGTGAGCGGCGGCTCGGTGGAGATCGACGGGCAGGACGTGCGCGAGGTGACCCAGGCGAGCCTGCGCGCGGCGATCGGCATCGTCCCGCAGGACACCGTTCTCTTCAACGACACGATCTACCACAACGTCGCCTACGGGAGGCCGGGCGCCTCCCGCGAGGAGGTCGAGCGGGCGGCGCGGCTGGCGCGGATCCACGACTTCGTCGCCACCCTTCCCGAGGGCTACGAGACGAAGGTCGGCGAGCGGGGCCTCAAGCTCTCGGGAGGCGAGAAGCAGCGCGTGGCGATCGCGCGCACGATCCTCAAGGACCCGCCGATCCTGGTCTTCGACGAGGCCACGTCCGCGCTCGACACGCGCACGGAGAAGGAGATCCAGGCGAGCCTCGACGAGGTCGCGCGCGGGCGGACGACCCTGGTCATCGCCCACCGCTTGTCCACGGTGGTGGACGCCGAGGAGATCGTGGTGCTCGAGGGCGGCCGGGTGGTCGAGCGCGGGCGGCACGACGACCTGATCGCCCGGGACGCGGTGTACGCGGACATGTGGCGCCGGCAGCAGGAGGCCGCCCGCAAGGAGGCCGAGGCCGCCGCGATCCGGGCAGCCGCCGCGCAGGCCGTCGAGGAGGGCGCGGCCGCCGAAGTCACGACCGGCGAGCCCTGATGGCCGAGGGGCGGGCGCGTTTCTCCCGCGTGCTGGCGCCGGTCGGCCGCTACCTGCCTTGGTGGGGCGTGCGCTGGCTCCACCGCGGACGCGCGCGTCATCGCGGAGCGGCCGGGCCGATCCCCGACGATGCGGTACGCGCCCTGGCGCCCTTCTTCCCCCCAGAGACCCTCGCGGCGGCACGGGTGGCGATCGTCCCGCGCATTCCGCTCTCGCGCATGCTGCGGATCGCGCGCCGCCTCGGTATCTCTGCCGTGGACGCCGACCGGCTCCTCGGGATCACGTACCTGGATACGATCGTCGTGCCCGAACGCAGAGCCGGACCGGTTCCGCTGTCTACCCTTTTCCACGAGCTCGTCCACGTCGAGCAGGCGCGTCAACTCGGAGTGCGGCGCTTCGTCGAGCGGTACGTCCGGGGATGGCTCGAGAACGGTCGGAAGTACGCCGCGATCCCGCTGGAGCGGGACGCCTACGCGCTCGAGCGCCGCTTCCGCGCCGCGCCGGGCGAACCCTTCGACGTCGGCGCGGAGGTCGCGCGCCGGATGGCGGAGGCCGGGACGCCGGGCGCCTCAGAGGGTTCGTGAATCGGAACCGGCTGGAGGTGGTCATCCGCGGGGCGACGCCCGACGACCGGCCGGTCCTCGCCGACCTGATCGCGCGATCGGCGCGGGGCCTCAGCCGCGGCGACTACTCCGACGAGCAGATCGAGAGCGCCCTCGGCACCGGGGTATTCGGAGTCGACTCGGCGCTCATCGGCGACGGGACGTACTTCGTCGCGGAGGCCGGAGGGCGGATCGTCGGATGTGGCGGCTGGAGCCGGCGGAGGACCCTGTTCGGAGGCGACCGGTTTGCGGCACGCGAAGCGGAAGAGCTCGACCCTCGATCCGAGCCCGCCAGGATCCGTGCGTTCTTCGTGCACCCGGAATGGTCCCGGCGCGGGATCGGCAGGAGGATCCTGGAGCGCTGCGAATCCGATGCGCGGGCGCACGGCTTCCGGTCCGCCGAGCTCATGGCCACGCTGCCCGGCGAGAAGCTGTACGGCGCGCTCGGCTATGGAGTCGTCGAGCGGATCGACTACGAGATGGACGACGGCGTCACGATCGCGCTCGTCCGGATGCGCAAGGAGCTCGAGTAGCTACCGCCAACACGAACGTAGGAGCCACAAGGATGTCGAGAAGCGCCGCAGTATTGACTCTGTTCGCGCTCGCGATCCTCCCCCGGATCGCAGCTGCTCACCCATCCTCCCAAGCTCTCCTACGTCCTCGCCGGCGGAACACTGAAAACACGCCGGAGGGCGCCGGGCCATTCCTCAGCGAAGCGGAGACCGCGGCCACGCACTGGAGCCACCACGTGGGTAGGCACTGGGTCGAGAACGTGGGAGACACCACGGTTCGGATCCTGCTCGTGGAGGTGAAGGTCGCGGCGGACGGGACGCAAGTCTCCCCATGATCCGGCCGCTCCTCTAGCGGATCAGTACGGATAGAGCACGTAGAAGAGTGCCGACAGCGCCGCCAGCGCCCACATCCCGCCCGGCACCTCGCGCGCGCGCCCGGTCAGGACCTTGAGCAGGACCCAGACCACGAATCCCGCCGTCAGCCCGATCGCCAGGTCGTACGTGAAGCCCATGAGAACGATCGTCAGGAACGCGGGGGCCACTTCGCCGATGTCGTCGAATCGGAAGCGCGCGATGGGCTCGATCATGAGCATCCCGACGACGACCAGCGCCGGGCCGTAAGCCGACGGCGGCACCGCAGAGAGGAGCGGCGCGAAGAAGAGAGCGGCCAGGAACCAGGCCGCGGTGACGATCGCCGTCAGCCCGGTCCGGCCGCCGGCCTCGATCCCCGCGGCCGACTCGATGTACGCCCCGCTCGTCGTCGTGCCGAGGAGCGATCCGAGCACGGTCGAGAACGCGTCGCACTGGAGCGCGCGCTCGATGCCTGGGAGCCGGCCATCCTCGTCCAGGAGCTGCGCCTTGACCGAGAGCCCCGTGAGGGTCCCGATCGTGTCGACGAGATCCAGCACGAAGATCGTCAGGACGACCGACAGGAATCCCCATGTGAGCGCGGCGCCGACGTCGAGCGCGAACAGGGTGGGCCCGAGATCGGGCGGCGGGCTGAACACGTCATCCGGGACGGCGGCGATCCCGAGCGCGAACGCGAGCCCGCTCGCCGCCAGGATCCCGATCAGGATCGCGCCCGGCACGCGCGCGAGCAGGAGGAGGACGATCGCCAGCACGCCGGCGAAGCCCACGATGACGGTGGGGTCGTGGAAGTCGCCCGGGACCACCGGCGTAGCTCCCGGCCCCGCCTCGACGACCCCCATCGTGGCGAGGCCGATGAAGGTGAGGAAGAGCCCGATCCCGACCGCGATCGCGAGCTTGAGGCTCTCGGGAATGGCGGCGGCGAGCCATGACCGCGTGCGGAAGAGGGCCAGAATCGTGAACAGGACGCCGCTCACGAAGATCGCGCCGAGCGCGGTCTGCCACGTGTGGCCGAGGCCCTGGACGACCGTGTAGGCGACGAACGCGTTCTGGCCCATGTACGGCGCCACCGCGAACGGGCGGTTCGCCCAGAGCCCCATGAGGAGAGTGCCGAACGCCGCGGTCAGGATCGTGGCCACCATCGACGGCCCGAACGGGATCCCCGCGGCCTCGAGGATCGCGGGGTTCACGACGATGATGTAGGCCATGGTCGCGAAGGTGGTCGTCCCGGCGACGATCTCGCGCCGCCAGGTCGACCCCGCCTCGTGTGGCTGGAAGACCGACGCCACGCTAGCGGACGTTCATCGGCATGGGACCCTCGCTCCAGTGGGATCGATCACGCCGGAAGGGGTATACGGGCACGCGGCGGAGAGCAAGCGGCGCCGGTTGTCCGGTCCTCAGGCCACCCGTATCTTTTCCGGACCAATTTCGTCTGACTTTCCGCCGCCCGATCGGAGCGCCCTTCCCGTGATCGACGTCGCCACCTCCACGACTCCCGCTGGGGCGGTCTCCGCGCGCCGCACGACCGACGACATCGTCATCGGGATCGTGGGCTCGGGCGGCGACGGCGTGATCTCGAGCGGGGAGCTCCTGGTGTCGGCCGCCGCCGCCGAGGGCCTCTACGCCACGATCCTCAAGTCGTTCGGCCCCCAGATCAGGGGCGGCGAGTCTTCGTGCCGGGTGCGGATCAGCCGCGAGGAGGCGCTCTCCTACGGGGACCGCCTGGATGTCCTGGTGGCGTTCAACTGGGCCGACTTCGCGCGCTTCAAGGAAGAGCTCGAGCTCGCGCCCGGTGTGGTCGTGATCTACGACTCGAAGGACGGCACGCCCGTCGACCAGATCCCGGTCGACCCGGCCCTCGAGCCCGTGATCCTCCAGATCCCGTTCCACGAGCTCGCCAACGAGGCGACCGGCTCGTCGCTCTCGAAGAACATCCTCCTCCTCGGCGTCCTCGGCGAGCTCTTCGACCTCCCGACCGACGGGATCGCCGAGGCGGTCGAGCGCAAGTTCCGCCGGAAGAGCGAGGAGGTGCGGGCGGCCAACAGCAAGGCGCTCGCCGCCGGTCGCGCGTATGTCCTCCGCGAGCTCGCCGAGGCGCCGGTCCCGCTGTCCTTCGTCCACGAGAAGGGCGAGCCCAAGCTCCTCATGACCGGGAACGAAGCGCTGGCCTTCGGCGCGCTCAAGGCCGGCTGCCGGCTCTACGCGGGCTATCCGATCACGCCGTCGTCCGACGTCATGGAGTGGCTGGCCAACGAGCTGCCGCGCTTCGGCGGCACGATGATGCAGACCGAGGACGAGATCGCCGCCATCGGCATGTGCGTGGGCGCCTCGTTCGGGGGCACGAAGGCGATGACCTCGACCGCCGGACCGGGCCTCTCGCTCATGACCGAATTCCTGGGCCTCGCCTCGATCGCCGAGATCCCCGTCGTGATCGCCGACATCCAGCGGGTCGGCCCCTCGACCGGCATCCCGACCAAGACCGAGCAGTGCGACTTCGCGCACGTCGCGCACGCCGGTCCCGGCGACACGCCGCGGGTCGTCGTCGCGCCCTACGACGTGGCCGACTGCTTCCACATGGCGGTGGAGGCGTTCAATATCGCCGAGGAGTTCCAGACGCCGGTGATCATCCTCTCCGACCAGTACCTCGGCCAGCGCAAGGAGTCGGTGGTGCCGTTCGACATCCACGCCTGGCCGGTCGTCGACCGGCTGACGTTCGGCGGCAACGGCGCCGAGCCGTATCGCCGGTATCGCCAGGGTGACGGGGACGTGTCGCCGATGGCGATCCCGGGACAAGCGGGGGGAGAGCACACGATCAGCGGCCTCGAGCACGTGGAGTCCGGGGACCCGACGTCCAGCTCCGCGGTGCACGCGCGGATGAACGCGCGGCGGCACGCCAAGCTCGAGCGCCTGGCGCGGGAGCGGGGAGCGGAGCTCGTGCGCACGTTCGGCGCGCCGAACCCGAAGCTCGGAATCGTCTGCTGGGGCTCGACCAGCGCGCAGGCCCGCGAGGCGGCGCGGCGGCTGAACCGGGCGGGACACGCGGTCGGGGTCTGCGTGCCGCAGCTCCTCTGCCCCCTGCCGGTCGAGCCGATCGCGGCGTTCCTAGAAGGCGTCGAGCGCGCTCTCTGGGTGGAGCTCAACCATCAGGGCCAGTTCTACCACTACGCCAGGGCGCGGCTCGACCTCGACGCCGCGCACGGTCACCTGTACGCCCGGAGCGGCGGCATGCCGTTCAGCGTGCAGGAGATCGTCGACCAGGTCCTGGCCCTGGGGGAGGCATAGATGGCGACCGCCCTGGCCGGCATCCCGCGCGCGGAGACCAAGCTCTCCGCCAAGGACTTCAAGACCGATCTCAAGCCGATCTGGTGCCCGGGCTGCGGCGACTTCGGCGTCCTCGCAGCCCTGACCAAGGCGCTCTCGGAGGTGCAGGTCGCACCCGAGAACGTGGCGGTCATGACCGGCATCGGCTGCGCGGGCCGGCTACCGGGCTACGTCAACGGCTACGGCTTCAACGCGCTCCACGGGCGCGTCCTCCCGCTGGCGACGGGCTTGAAGCTCACGCGCCCGGACCTCCTCGTCTTCGCCGCGGGCGGCGACGGCGACGGGCTCGCGATCGGCGCGGGCCACTTCCCGCACGCCGCCCGGCGCAATCCCGACATCACGTATCTGATGTTCGACAACCAGGTCTACGGCCTCACCAAGGGCCAGTTCTCGCCGACCACGCCGATGGGCGACGTGACGACGACCACCCGCTTCGGCTCGATCGAGTCGCCGGTCAACCCGGCCACGCTGGCCATGGCCTACGGCGCCTCGTTCGTGGCGCGCGCGTTCAGCGGCAACGTGAACCACCACGCCGAGATGATCCTCGAGGCGTTCCGCCATCCCGGCTTCGCCTTCATCCAGTCGATCCCGCCGTGCGTCACCTTCCGCGGCAACGAGCAGTTCAAGACGATCCGCGAGCGTGCGCGCTGGCTGAACACCGATGGGAACGACCACGACCCCTCCGATTGGGGGGCGGCGTGGGAGATCGCCAACCAGACCGACATCTACGACATGTCGTTCGGGATCATCTGGCGCCAGGCGCGGCCCACCTACGAAGAGCGGCTTGGATTCCTGCGCGAGAAGGCGGGCAAGCGCGGGCCGGCCGAGCTGGACTCCGTCCTGGACCAGTTCCGCCCCTAGCGTCCGCGCGGAAAACGAGGCCGGGACCCCGGGCATTTCGCTATATTCCCGTCGGCTCCCCACCTTCCCCCACCGCAATCGGAGGCACGATGGAGCACAGCGCGGGCGCGACGCAGTCGAGCGGCATGGATCCCAAGCTGGCGGGACTGCTCGCCTATCTGGTTCCGCCGATCACCGGCATCATCTTCTTCCTCATCGAGAAATCGAACCAGGTGGTGCGGTGGCACGCGGCGCAGTCGATCGTCTTCGGCGTGGCCTGGATCGTGATCTGGATCGCGCTCACCGTCATCTCGATGGTGCTCTCGGCGATCCTCCCGATCATCGGCACGATCATCGGGTTCCTGATCTACATCGTGGTGTTCATCGGCGGCGTGATACTGTGGGTCATCTGCCTGATCAAGGGCTATTCCGGACGCATGTGGCGGATGCCCCTGATCGCCCAGTTCGCCGACAAGATCATGGGCGCCGGCCCCGCCACCGCCTAGAACCGCGGAACCGGGCGGGGCACCAGCCCCGCCCGCTCGATCCCGTCCATGCTGTCCATCTCCCCGGCGCGCTTCGAGAAGCTGGTCGCGCGCGCGCTCGACCGGTTGCCCGAGATGTTCCACGCCCACATGGAAAACGTGAGCGTGGTCATCGCCGAGGAGCCCGACCGTGAGCTCCTCGAGTCCATGGACATGGACCCAGACGACCCCGAAGACACCCTCTTCGGCCTCTACGAGGGCGTGCCGCTGACCGAGCGCGGCTTCGACGAGGTTCTGCTCCCCGACTCGATCACGATCTTCCGGCGGCCGTTGCTCGAGTGGGCCGATACGGAGGAAGAGGTCGTCGAGGAGGTGCGGATCACGGTCCTTCACGAGATCGGGCATTTCTTCGGAATGGATGAAGACAAGCTGGACGAGCTGGGCTACGGGTAGGCGCCCGGTCTCGTCGGGGGGGCCGCGGCGTGCTCGGCCGCGGTAGGCCGATTGGTGATCAGCGCATGGCGCGAATCGCGCGCCAGGATCGCTACCGGCGCTCCCAGCGCGCGCTCGATGTCGTCGACTTCCGTGCCCCGGACGACGGCGAGGATTCGCTCGGGCGCGGCCATCAAGCGGAGGAAGCTGCTGTCGGCCGTGAACACGTAGTCCCGCCACGTGTCGTCCTCCTCGAAGGCCGTCACCCGACCCTCGTCGGAAACCGTTATCACGCGCTCGTCGAGATAGAACGGGATGGCCCGCAGCCAGACGTGGTAGTTCACGATCGGCTCGCCGGATGAGCGATGCGCCGCGATCTCGCGGATCAAGGGTCGCGAGATCTTCGACCATGCCTCCACGCGCGGATGGCCGAGGACGGCCACCGCTCCCATGAGGAGGCCGAGGACCGGGAGGAATAGCGCGACGAACGCGAGGTCGAGGCGCGCCCTGCCCGCCGCCCGCCACGCGGCGATTCCGCCCAACGCGAACGCCGGTCCGAACAGCCAGCCGAGCGCGGTCACCTCGCGGGGAAGGTCCCCGACGACGAACGCCGCCACGGTGAACGCCACGCCGAAGGCCGCGACCCCGAGCGCCAGCGCGCGCGGCAGCGTTCTCCCGAGCGGCGCGAGCCCGGCGACCGCCCGGTCCCACCATAGCCCGGCGGCGAGCGCGATCGCGGG
>JAICQP010000226.1 GCA_025937815.1 Gemmatimonadota bacterium | reverse complement strand
CCACCGACGTGGATGCAAAGGGAACGGGACCGGAGTCCCCTCTCCCTTCGACTCTGTACAAGTACGTGCGTCGCAGTGGACTGCGCCTCCTCGAGGAGAAGAGGCTGAAGGTCCCATCGCCGATCGGATTCAACGATCCGTTCGAGATCCTGCCGGGCTTCGAGGCGCTGATGCCCGCCGACCAGCTCGAGTCCCTTCTTTCGCAGACTCTGGACGGCGACGACATCGACGAAGTGTACGACGAGGCTGCTCGCGACCGGGGAGTCTCCTCCCACGAGCTGCGGAGCGAAATCCCTCCTCACGCGTTTCGGGACCGATTCGAGTCCGAAGGCATGGCAGGGATCATGAAGGAACTGGCGCCGGGGCTCTATCGTGTGGTCCAGAAGACAATCAGCGAGCACCTGGGAATCGTCTGCTTCACGGACAAGGCGGACAGCCTCCTCATGTGGGGCCATTACGCGGAGGGACATCGCGGGTTCGCGTACGGATTCGACCCCCGGCATCCCTTCTTTCACTCGGGCGAGGGGTTCGAAGGCACCCGTCTGTTCCGGAAGGTCGTGTATTCCCGGCACCGCCCCCGGGTCGTCTTTTCTGATGCCCGAGTCCCCGAGGACCTCTTCTCCGAGCGCCTCGCTCACGAGTTCTTCTTCACCAAGAGCGACGACTGGGCCTACGAGTCGGAATGGCGGCTGGTCCTGCCGCTGGACCCGAACGAGCGCGTGGAGGACGAGCAGCATGTTCGATTGCCCGAAGGACTTCTGACTACGGTCATCCTGGGGAGTCGCGCGTCCGAGGAGGACAGGAACCGGATCGCGGAGCTGATCGCGACGGACGAGTTCTTCCAGGGAGTCGAGGTGCTGCAGGCGTCGCCCAGCGACGCGGAGTTCCGGATCGATCTCGAGCCGGTAAAGGGCACGCGATCGCTCGCTACTGCAGGCCGACCTTCTGCACGAGCGCGCTGAACCGGGGGTCTTCGCGCAGGGAATCGTATAGCGGATCGAGGTGCAGGTAGATCATGCCCGCCGATCGCTGTTCCAGCGCCGTGTCGAGTTGCCGGAACGCTTCGTCCCGATCCCCCAGCATCGCGTAGGCGGCCGCCAGGAACTCCGCCCGGACGTAGCTCGCCTGACCCTCGGATTGGAGCTCCTCGAGGACGCGACGGGCCTCGGCCTCCTGGCCTGCCGCGGCAAGTCCGTAGGCCAGGAACGCACGGAAGGAAGGCGACCAGCTCACTTCTGCGCTCCGTCGAAGGGACTCCAGCCCCGCCGCCGGTCCCTCCACCATCGACCGAGCAAGGCCCAGCGTCATGTGTCCACGGGCGTACTCCGGATTCAGCTCGAGCGTGTGGAGTGACTCACGGATCGCGTCCCCGGGCCTGCGCTGATATAAGAGGAATCGGGCGATCCACTGACTGAAGGTTGGTGAGAGCGGATCCAGCTTCTGGGCGGCCCGCATCTCGCGGATCCCCTCCTCCAGTCGGCCGACGGCCGGCAGCAGGGTGCCGAGGGCCCAATGGGCGTCCGTGTAGTTGGGGTTCGAGGCCACCGCCCGTCGCAGTGCGATCTCGCCGCGTGGAAAGTCCCAGTCGTACCACGTATGCACCTTTCCCAGGGCGGTGTTGGCCTCGGCGAGATCGGGATCGATCGCGAGAGCCCTGGCCGCCGCTTCCTTCCCCGCCCGGTAGGCCACTTCGGGGGCGACCCAGTCGTCTGCCAGGTTCATCCACGAGTCGGCGATCCCGGCGTACGCATTCGCGTAGTCCGGGCTCTTCTCCAGGGCCTCCTTGTAGAGCTCGAGGCTTCGCCGCAGACCGCCCTCGGTGAACTTGTTGAACTCGAATCTGCCCTTCAAATACAGTGTGTAGGCCTCGACATTGTCGGTCGCCGCGGTGACGAGCTTCTCTCCCTCGTCGACCGCCAGCGTGGCTTTGAGCGCAGTGACGATCGCCAGCGCGATGTCGTCCTGGATGGCGAAGATGTCCTCGAGCTGGCGGTCGTACGTCTCCGACCACAGGTGGTAGCCGTCTGCGGCGCCGATCAGCTGGCCGGTGATGCGGACACGGTTGCCCGCCTTCCGAACACTTCCCTCCAACACGGTGGCGACCTTGAGCTTCTCCGCGATCTCCTGCACGTCTCCGTGATGCCCCTTGAAGGCGAACGAGGACGTGCGCGAAGCGACCTTGAGGTCGCTGACCTTGACCAGGGCGTTCAGGATTTCCTCGGTGATTCCGTCGCTGAAGTACTCGTTCTCTGGGTCCGAACTCAAGTTGATGAACGGCAGCACCGCGATCGAGCGTTCGACGATCGGCGGGGACTCCCTGGCGGCGCTCTTCGACGGCTCGGTCCGGAGAGCCGTTCCGGAATCGCTCGGCGCCTCGAGGACCAGGTAGAGTTCCAGCGCCTCGACTCCCTTCAGCGTCTGCTCCCCGAGCGGCTCGAACCGGTAGGATGGGCGGTTCCGGAGCTGTCGCCAGACATCCCCGCTCACGACGATCTGCCCCGGCGTGGCCACCATCTGGATCCGCTGAGCCGTGTTCACACCGTCGCCGTACAGGTCCCCGTCGGGGGCCACCGCCACGTCGCCCAGGTGGATGCCGGTGCGGATCGTCTCACCCGCCTGCATCAGCCCGCGCAGCTCGCCAGCTGCCTTCACCGCCGCCTCCGCGCTCGGGGACTCCACCAGCGCGGCGTCCCCGATGAACTTGACGATCCGACCCCTCTCCCCGGCGACCACCGCGCGCACGGCGGCTTGAAAGCGCCGCACCAGCGAGATCGCCTGATCCTCGTTCTCGGCCGTGAGGCTGCTCCACCCCACCAGGTCGCTGAACCAGACGACCGAGACGCGATGGGGAAGCTGGCTCGACGGTCGGGCGTTCACTG
>JAICQP010000165.1 GCA_025937815.1 Gemmatimonadota bacterium | reverse complement strand
TCCGGCGACCGGATCCAGCCGGACACCACCCGCGGCCAGGCCATGCCCACCAGCGCGCGCCAGGCGATCGATCGCGAGCGCCGGGAACGACAGGGCAAGCTCCAGACAGGCGTCATCCCGTGACGCGAGCCAGCCGTCACCGCATCCCGACAGGGAGGAAGTGATCCATGCGTATCACGTGTCCGGTCTTCGCCTCCCTGCTCCCTCTGTGCCTGGCTCTCCTGGCATGGGACTGCGAGAGCGCGAACGGTCCCACCGACCCGGCGAATCCCCTGCCTTCCGGTGAGATCGCATCCCCGCTCGAGGTCCATCCGGCTTCCGCGGAGTTGTTCCTGACGGCTCCGGGGAATTCGGTGTCGCTGTATGCGTTCGTCCGAAATCAGGATGGTCGGCCCGTGGGTGGGGTGGTCCCGTCCTTCTCGAGCGACAACCCCGCCGTCGCGACGGTGGACTCGTCCGGCAAGGTGACCGCCAGATCGGTGGGAAGCGCGGAGATCACCGCGACGGCCGCGGTCGGCGGGGACACGACGTCGGCGGCGGCCCGCATCGTGGTCGTCCAGCCCCCCGTTCCCGTCGAGCTGTCGTTCACGCAAGACCCCGGTCCCGGCTTGGCGGGGTTGTATCTCCGCCCCGTCCGGGTTGTCGTCAGGGACTCGGCCGGGCAGGTGGTCAGGCGCTTCGAAGGCGAGGTCCATATCGCGCTGGCGTCCGGCCGCGGGGAGCTGCTCGGCACCACGACGGTCAGGGCCGTCCGTGGTATGGCCACGTTCGAGGATCTGCGTATCGCCGCGCCCGGCAGCGGATTCACGCTCCAGGCCAGCGCGAACGGCATGGGCACCGGTCCAAGTGCAGCCTTCGACGTTGCGCCCGCCGGGCGGATCGCGTTCGTCAGCGATCGCGGGGGCACCCCGAAGATCTACGTCATGAACACGGACGGTTCGGGCCTGCGGCAACTGACAACCGGTCCGCACGCCGACAGCCGTCCGGCATGGTCTCCCGACGGCTCGAGGATCGCGTTCGCGCGCGCCGGCGACAGCAGTTCGTGCGGCATCTACGCCATGAACGCCGACGGCTCTGGCCTCGATAGGCTGACGAGCGCTTGCGGAGACATCACCCCTGCGTGGTCTCCGGACGGAGACAGGATCGCGTTCGGGAAATGGACGCTCGGGTCCCTGTCCACCGGGATTTACGTGATGAACGCCGACGGCTCCGGAGTCACCCAGCTTACCGAGGGCCTGCACGACGAATACCCCGCCTGGTCCCCGGATGGCAGGCGGATCGCATTCAATCACACATATGAGCCGTGGGAAGGCGACTGGTTCACACAGATCTTCGTGATGAATGCGGACGGGACGAACGTCCGTCCTTTGAACGGAACCGCCGGCATCCAATTTGCCGAGAGCGGTCCCTCCTGGTCTCCGGACGGCACCCGCATCGCCTACTGGAGCTTCGGGTTCGGTATCTCGATCAACGGCGGCTCGATCTACAAGGGAACGACCGACCGCTCCTCGATCGGGGACATCGGGGACGTGGACTACTACTCCACCCCCAACTGGTCCCCTGACGGCAGCAAGATCGTTTTCGCGCGGCGCGAGCTCGGATCGCGGAAGCTCGCCGTTGTCAACGCTTCGGGTGGAGGTCCGCCCCAGGACCTCACCACGGGCTCGTCCACCCATGAGGACTACGAGCCGACCTGGATCGGCGGCGGGCAGTGAGTCGTCCGGGACTCACCGAGCTCGAAAGCCCCTCGCTCCGCCAGGGCGCCTTCATGCAGATGAAGACGATTCCAGCATCCTCCAGCCTTGGACGAACCACCAACCCGTCAGGAGGTACTGAAATGCGCAGCTCCCCTACCATCATGCCGGCGCGCACACCGCTGCCGATCATGAACAGGGTACCCTCGATTTCCCTGGTTCTCGCCTTCGTCCTTGCCGCGGCGTGCTCGTCCGAGACGACCCCCCAGGGTCCGATCGAGCCCGAGCTGGAGACTTCGGGGGACTTCGAGCTCACGGTGGAGGTCACGGGAACGAGGCCCGACGCCGACGGCTACGACGTAGCCATCACGCTCACTACTGGGGCCGATCCACTCATGAGATCCGTGGAGCCAGGTGGTGGAACGCTCCTGCTTTCCCAGCTCCCCGCCGGCACGCACGTGCTCCGGGTGCAGGGGCTCGCCTTCCAGTGCCGGGTAACGGGAACCCACCCGGTCTCGTTCACCATCCAGCCGGGGGCGACGACGCGGGCGAAGATCTCGATCTCCTGCCCCGGTCCGGGCGCTCCTCCCGCCCCGGCCGGGAGCCTCGAGGTTCGCCTGACCGGGCACCCCGCGGTAGTCCTCGGCGGCTCTCGCGTGGTTATTCAGGTCAACGACGTCGCCGAACCGCTCATCCGGTTTGCATCCCGGGCCTCGACCCTGATCTCGGCCATCCCGCCGGGGACCCATTCGCTCCGGGTCGAACCCGTGGCGGACGACTGTGCGGCCGGAGAGGCCGGCGGTAATCCGTTCACGATCGTCGCGGGACAGGTCACGACGATCGAGCTCGCCGCATCCTGCCCCCCCGTCCACGGTTCTTTGGCGGGGAGCTACGAGCGGGAGATCCCGGTCGGGGAGACGCCATGGTATCTCTCGGAACGCTTCGTGCTCCAGGCCGACGGATTCTTCCGGCTCGAGTACGCGGACCAGTGGGGGGATATCTACGAGCTTTCGGGCGCCTTCTTCCAGGAGTCCGGCTCGGCAGGCACGGTATTGAGGCTCCTGTTTTCCTCGAATCCCGGCAGCTGGACCGCGACCGCCACGCTCGAGGCGGGCTGTCTGGACGTCGACTACAGCCTGGACATGGAGCTGTCGGACTTCGCCTCGGGCAGGTACTGCAGATAGTTGGGCATCAAAGGAGCGGCAGCCGCCGCAGGCCTCGTGCGGCGATGCAGGAACACCGAATGCGCGCAGGCACCAGCCACAACCCCGTTTCAGGAGGTACAACAATGCAGCGCAACTCGACACCGGCGACGCTCGCGCAGGGTAGCGCGATTACTTGGCTGCCCCGGGCCTTCGCTTTTGCGTTCCTTGCCCTCCTCCTCGGGGCCTGCACGGATCGAGCGGGAGGACCGACCGGAGCTTCACCCCACGACGCCGAGCTCGTCCAGGCAAGCGCGCCAAAGTTCTGGGAGAACAGCGCCACCGTCTCCTGGAACGAGGTCGCGCGCGGTCTGGTCATCCAGAACAGCTCCAACGCCTTTTTTGCTATGCGCGGTTTCGCCATCCTCGGTCTGGCGCAGTACAACGCCTTGATCGCGGCAGAGCAGGGGAAGGACGGCAAGATCCATCCCTCGCCGCGCGCGGCTGTCATCGGGGCCTCGGCTGTAGCTTTGGCCTACCTGTACCCGTCCAATGCCGCCGCACTCGAAACGCTCGTCGACGAACAGCTCGCCGCCCCGGCGTGGCCGGGAGAAACCCATACGGACGCCGCGGCCGGAGAGGCGCTGGGACGCGCCGCCGCGGAGCAGGTGGTGGAGCGCGCGAAGACCGACAACTTCTTCGCCACGTGGACCGGGACCGTGCCCACGGGTCCTTGCCTGTGGTTCAGCACCGCGACCCCGCCCGCACCTCCCCTCGGGGCCCTCTTCGGCCAGGCGAGACCCTACTTCCTCGTATCCGGCGACCAGTTCCGACCGCAACCCCCGCCGGCATGCGGATCGCCCGAGTACCTGGAGTCGCTCGCGGAGGTTCGCAATATCTCGGATACGCGAACTCCCGAACAGGATGCCATCGCAAAGTTCTGGGCACTTCCCGCGGGCACGTACCAGCCACCGGGCTACTGGAACGACGTGGCGGGGGAGCTCGCGGTTCGCTACCGCCTCAACGAGCGCGACGCCGCTCACCTGTTCGCACTCATGAACATGGTCGGGTTCGATGCGCTGATAGCGAGCCATGACGGGAAGTTCGCGTATTGGCACATTCGCCCGTCCCAGGCCGATCCGGGCATTCAGCTCGCGGTCGGCCTCCCGAACTTCCCGTCGTATCCGGCAAACCACGCGACGTTGTCGGCCGCCATGGCGAGGATCCTGGGAGCGACGTTTCCCGCCGAACGCGCGCGTCTGGATGGGCTCGCGGAGGAAGCCGCGCTTTCCCGCGTGTACGGGGGGATCCATTTCCGTTTCGACACGGATGCCGGGCTCGTGCTGGGACGAAGGGTCGCCGCATGGGCCCTCGCGCACGACGTCGTGGGTCACGAGCCGTTCGTGCTGAATTAGTCGACGAGCGCAACGTGCGCAGTCTGTCCGCTGGTCCCCGTCAGGAACGGCGACCGCCGAGATCGCGAACCCGTGCTCGTCATGCGGCGGCGGCCTCGAACGCGCCCACGATGCCGGCGAGGGCTTCGCGGAGCGCGGCGTAGTCGGCGGCCTGGAGTGACAGCCGGAACGGGTCGAGGCCCTGGATCTCGAGCCCCACGCCCCGCACCTCGGCCGATCGCTGGATCGCGTTGAGCCGAGGCTCGACCCCCGGCGGCCAGCGGAGCTCGGCCCGCGCCTCGCGCGGCCGGATGCGGATGCGGGCGAGGCCCGCGCGCGAGGCCAGCGCCTTGAAGTGGACCGCGTCGACGAGGTGCGCGGCGGGCTCGGGCAGCGGGCCGTAGCGGTCCTCCAGCTCCCGGCGGAAATCCTCGATCGCCGCCGCGTCGCGGAGGCGCGAGAGCCGCCGATAGAGCGCGAGCTTCTGCTGCGCGTCGGGGACGTAGCGGTCGGGCAGGAACGCGTCGGCGTCGAAGGCGAGCTCGGGCTCGGCGACCGGCCGCTCCTCTTCCCCCTTCAGCTTACCGATCGTCTCCTCGAGGAGCCTCAGGTACGTCTCGAACCCGACCGCGGCGATGAAGCCCGACTGGTCGGCGCCCAGCAGGTTCCCTGCCCCGCGCATCTCGAGGTCGTGGAGCGCGATCCGGTATCCCGCGCCGAGATCCGTGTGCTCCTCCAGCACCCGGAGGCGCTTCTCCGCCTCCGGCGTCATGACGTCGCGCGGCGGCGTCAACAGGTAGCAGTACGCGCGGTGGTGCGAGCGGCCGACGCGGCCCCTGAGCTGGTACAGGTCGGCGAGCCCGAACCGGTCGGCGCGCGCGACGACGATCGTGTTGGCGCTCGGGACGTCCAGGCCCGACTCGATGATCGCCGACGTCACGAGCACGTCGATCTCGCGGTGAAAGAGCGCGACCAT
>JAICQP010000059.1 GCA_025937815.1 Gemmatimonadota bacterium | reverse complement strand
TCGCGGCCGTTCGACCGGTATTTCCCGGATCTGCACGAGGCGCTGCTCGAACGGCTTCCGGCTGGCTGCGTGATCGACGGGGAGATCGTGATCGCGACCGCGAACGGTCTCGACTTCGACGCGCTTCAGATGCGCCTGCATCCCGCCGCCTCGCGCGTAGCGATGCTCGCCGAGAAGACGCCGGCGTCGTTCGTGGCGTTCGACCTCCTGGCGGACGGGGGGCGAGACCGGATGGCGATGCCGCAAGAGGAGCGCCGCACCCGGCTCGAGAAGCTTCTCGCGAAGTCCCGCCCGCCGCTCTACGTGACGCCCGTCACCCGGAGCTACCGAACGGCCGCCGCGTGGCTCCAGCGCTTCGAAGGGGCAGGCCTGGATGGTGTCGTCGCGAAGCCGGTGGATCTCCCGTACAAGCCGGGCAAGCGAGCCATGATCAAGGTGAAGCACGTGCGGACGGCCGACTGCGTCGTGGCCGGCTTCCGCTGGCACAAGTCGGGGAAGGACAGGGTCGGCTCGCTCCTCCTCGGCCTGTACGACGACGACGGCGTCCTGCACCACGTCGGGGTGACATCGTCGTTCACCATGGAGAAGCGGAAGGAGCTCGTGAAGGAGCTCGAGCCGCTGAGGAAAAACGCCATGAAGGGGCATCCCTGGCGGGAATGGGCGCAGGCGGAGGAGAGCGGAACCCGCATGCCCGGCGGTCAGAGCCGATGGAGCGCGGGGAAGGATCTGTCGTGGGAACCGATCCGCATCGAGCGCGTGTGCGAGGTCAAGTACGATCACCTGCAGGGCGACCGCTTCCGGCACGCGGCGACGTTCCTCCGCTGGCGGCCGGACAAGAAGCCCCGCGACTGCCGCTACGACCAGCTCGAAGTCACGACCCCCTACGACCTCTCCAGGGTCTTCTCGTCGGGATCCAGGCGCTCCTGACGCGGACGCGGAGCCAGGGTACCTTGGGGGCGCTCCCGACCAGCTGAACCATTCATTCCCGGAGATCGATGACCGAGGACCGCCTCCCGCACCGGTTGTCCGTGGTGTGGTTCACCGACCTGGTCGGCTACAGCCGTTTGAGCGCGCAGGACGAGGACCGCGCGATCGCGCTCGTCCGCCGCTTCCAGGCCGCGATGCGGGCGGCGGTTCCCGCCGACAGCGGCCGGATCGTCAAGTTCATCGGTGACGCGGCGCTGGTAGAGTCCCAGAGCGCGGAGTCGGCCCTGGTCGCGGCGGCGACGCTGCGCGAGTCGCTGGGCGAGGGGGAAGCGGTGCGGACCGGAGTCCACCTCGGCGATGTGGCCGTGGCGCCGGACGGCGACCTGTACGGAGACGGGGTCAACACGGCGCAGCGGATCCAGACGGAGGCCGAGCCGGGGCAGATCGTGGTCAGCGAGCTCGTGGCCCTCGGTCTCCGAAGCCGTCCTGCGTTCCGGTTCGAGCCGCTCGGCGAGCGTGCGCTCAAGGGCGTCGAGCCCGTGCGGCTCTTCCTCGTGACGGGGGTAGCGACGGCCCCCATAGAAGATGCTCGGCGTCCCGCAACGGGGACCCCGGGCGCCGACGGACCCTCGAGCCGCACGCCGGAAGCCCCGGCTCCCTCGCAGAAGCCCTCGATCGCGGTCCTTCCCTTCGCGAACCTGAGCGCCGATCCGGAGAACGAGTACTTCTCGGACGGGATCACGGAGGAGATCCTGACCGCGCTGACGAAGCTGGGGAACCTCAAGGTGATCAGCCGGACGTCGATCATGCAGTACAAGGGCACCTCGAAGAGCGTGCGCGAGATCGGGAGCGAGCTCGATGTCGGCATGGTCCTGGAAGGGAGCGTGCGCCGGGCGCGGGACCGGGTTCGGATCACGGCGCAGCTGATCGATGCCGTGTCGGACGAGCACTTGTGGGCGGAGAACTACGACCGCGACCTGGACGACATCTTCGCGATCCAGAGCGACGTGGCGCAGCGGATCGTCGAGACCCTCAAGGTTCAGCTGACGCCGCGGGAGAGGGCGCGGATTGCGGAGCGGCCGACCGAGGACGTTCAGGCGTACGAGTGGTACCTGAAGGGGCGGCACTACCTGAGCCGGCGGACCGCGCCGACGCTGCGGCAGGCGATCGAGCGGTTCCGCAAGGCGGTGGCGGCCGATCCGTCGTTCGCCCAGGCGTGGGTGGGCCTGGCCGACGGGCTGGTGCTCCTCGCCGACTACAGCGCAACGCCCCTGTCCGAGGTTGCCGGCGAGGCGCGTTCGGCCGCCGAGAGGGCGCTCGCGCTCAGTCCTGATCTGGGGGAGGCCGAGATCTCGCTCGGCTTCCTGGCGCGCTCCCAGTGGGAGTGGGAGGAGGCCGAGCGCCGGTTCCGGCGGGGCCTTGAGCTGACGCCGGGCTATGCCACTGGGCACCACTGGCTCGGCATCCTCCTCCGGGCTGTAGGCCGGCACGACGAGGCCATATCGACCCTGCGGCGGGCGCTGAGCCTCGACCCTCTCTCGCTCCCGATCCAGATGGCGATCGGAACGGCGACCATGTTCAACGGCCGTCTCGAAGAGGCGGAGGAAGTCTACCGAAAGGCGATCGAGTTCGATCCAGCGTACGCATCGACGTACAACAACCTCGCGAACTGCCTGATTGCGATGGGACGATTCGAAGAGGCGCTCGCGGCCATGGGTGAATTCAGCCGACTGGACCCGGACTCGATACCGCCGGAGTCCATCGAGGCGTTGAGCGCGGGCTATGCCGAGGGCGGGGAGCGAGGATACTGGGAGGCCTCTCATCGATGGACCTCCGCTCATATCCAGGACGATCCGTATGCATACTTCGGCATGGCTGCCGCTTGCGCGCAGCTCGGGCGGGTGGACGAGGCGTTCGAGCACCTCGAGCGCTTGGTCACGTCACGCCATCCGTATGCCCCGCAGATTCTCGAAGAGCCTACATTTGCGCCTCTCCGCTCTCATCCGCGCTTCGCCGAGATCAAGCGCAAGGTCGGGCTCGGCTGAGAGCGAGGCTCGGGGCTACGACCTCTCCAGGGTCTTCTCGTCCGGATCCAGTCGCTCCTGACGCGGTCGGAACTTTACCGGCACGTTTCTGAGATTGACCCGGATCCGCGTCCACGTGGATGATCGCCCGCGCATGGAGTCGACCAGCACGTCGGAGGGCTCGAGGTGGGCGGCGGCTTCGGGGTGACGCGCCTTCCACCGCTCGAGGCCGGCCAGCGCATCCTTCTTCCTCTTGGAGCGGCCGATCTCGATCAGCGGGAACTTCGACTTCCGCCTTCCCTTCGAAGTTGCGGTCTTTTTCGACTGCCGCGTCTTCGGCTTCGACGTCGTGGACTTGGGCTTTGACGCCACGGACTTTGGCTTCGACGTCGCGGCTTTGGCCTTCGCCCCCCGCGCGCGCGACGGCTGAACGCGCGGAGGCTCGCCGGCCTGCTTCCGGTAATGCGGCGGCCACGGAGCATCGCCCAGCCCCTCGCGCTCGTGCCGCGCGGAAAGGTCGAGCAACGGCTCCAGTGACCCGGCGGCCTCGTCGATTCCCGCGTGGCGATCGCCGATCTCCGCGACGCGCGCGGGCATCGTCGCGAGCGTGAAGTCGTCGGGGTTCACGTCCGCCACTTCGTCCCAGGTGAGCGGTGCGGAAACCCGCGCATCGGGGACGGGACGGACCGAGTACGCCGATGCGACGGTGCGGTCCTTCGCGTTCTGGTTGTAGTCGACGAAGACGCCGTGTCGCTCCTCCTTCCACCACTTGCTCGTGGCCAGCTTCGGCGAGCGCCGCTCGACCTCGCGGGCGAGCGCGAGCGCGGCGCGACGCACCTCGGCGAACTCCCAGTTCTGCTCGATCCGGACGAGAACGTGCATGCCGCGGCCACCCGAGGTCTTGGGCCAGCCGGTGAGCCCGAAATCCGCCAACACCTCCTCGGCCACCTGCGCCACACGTCGGACCTGCGCCCACTTGACCCCGGGCACGGGGTCGAGGTCGACGCGCAGCTCGTCCGGGTGGTCGAGGTCCTCGGCGCGAACCGGATGCGGATGCAGCTCCAGGCAGGCCAGGTTGGCGAGCCACGCGAGCGCCGCCGCGTCGCGCGGAACCACTTCCTCCGCGCTTCTACCCGACGGAAAGCGCAGCGACACCACTTCGATCCAGGGCGGACGCTTCTCCGGGGCGCGCTTCTGATAGAAGAACTCGCCGCCGATTCCGTTCGGGTAGCGGACCATCACGTTGGGGCGGCCACCGGCGCCGCGCAGCGCGCCCTCGGCGACGGCGAGATAGTAGCGCGCGAGGTCGAGCTTCGTGTGTTTCGGCTTCGGAAAGAGGATTTTGCCCGGATTGGAGATCGAGATCTCGCGGCCTTCGACCACGATCGATTCCTGCTCGCCGTCACTCTTCGAGGCGGAGCCGCGGGTCGGGCGCTTGGTCAGGGTCTTCCTGCTACGGAAGAGGATCGGTTAACGGACGCTCGCGCCATGTAGCGTCAGTCGTCGGCTTGCTGGTCTCGTTGCGTAAGAAACCACGAGGAGACCCAGGAGGATCGGCGGCAGCACCAGGGTCTGCATCGGCTCTCCAGATGCCATCGCCGATATGAAGGCCATGGTCAACGCGAACGCTACGCCCGCGTAGGCCCATTCCTTCAGCAGCGCCAATCCGGGTAAGAGCAGGACGATGGCGGCCACCGGCTTCGCGATCCCGAGCACGATCCGCAGGTGTTGCGGATATCCGGCTCGGGCGAACCCTGAAACGACCTGGTCGCTGCCGGTCAGATAACTGAGGGAACCCAGCAGCATCAGGCTCACGATGGTGGTGCTCGCCCAGTACACGATCTTTCGCTTCATCGCACCCTCCATTCCGGTGTCGAGAACCTTCCGCTGCTATCCGAGAGCGGCCTGGCGGCGCGCCAGACTCTCGGGTGGCCAGAGCTTCTTTGTGTCGTAGTACTCCGCGAAGGTCGGCACCGAGGCCGGCAATGTGACCCAGGGCAGCTTCGATCGCGTGTAGATGTGGACGTCCGGCGACACCGCCGCGGGTTCGTCCAGAGTTCCAGCGCGAACGAAGAGGACCTCGGACCGCCCGCCGTATTCGCTCCAGACCGCCACCTGACACGTCGGGCAGCGGAAGATCCGATGGAGCCCGTGCTCCCTGGGCACGGTGACCGCGGTCGGGGTTCCATCGAGCAGCTCGACCCGCGCGGCCTCGATCAGCATGTTGAGAACGAAGGCCGTCCCCGTCTGCCGCTGGCAGTTCAGGCAGTGACAGCAGTGGACGAACATCGGTGCGGTGGTCAGTCGATATCGCACCGCCCCGCAAGCGCACCCACCCTCCAGTCCGGACACGATGGCCTCCAGGTCGTGGACTTCGGTTACCTCGACATGAACTTGTCCACTTCGGCAATGAAGCGCGCCGGCTGGTCCCACTGGATGAAGTGGCGGCTGTTGTCGATCCTCACAAGCGTCGCGTCGGCCGCGTTGGCATAGAGGCCGGCCATGGAGGCATCGAACTGGTCCGCCGGAACCTGCACGTTCGGCGGCTGCGCGTAGAGCACAGTAACCGGCGCGCTCATGCGCGCAAGCTCGGGCCGCATGTCGGTAACGACCAGTTCATGGAAGGCGTTGGCGACCGTCTGCCGATCGCTCTCCCTCGCGAGTCGCATGAGCACCGGCTGCATCTCCGTGTTCAAGGTCATGCCCTCGAACAACTGCGCGATGAAGCCCGTCCCGGGCGGAGCCTCGAGGATCTGGGCGCGCGCCTGATCGGCGATGCCGCGGAGTCCTTCCGGCGTTTCTCCCGCCGGACCGAAGAACGCGCCCATGGAGGGCATCATGTCGACGACCATGAGGCGTCCCACGACATCGGGATGACGCGCGGCCAGCATCATGCCGATCGTGCCGCCCATCGAATGGCCGATCACCGCGGGACGGTCGAGATCCGTTTCCCGGATGTAGCGCGCCATCTCTTCCGCCACGGGCACCGACACCGGCCCTTGGACATTGGCACCCGGCGCGGTTCCAGCGAAGCCGTTCACCTGCACCAGATGAAGGCGGTAGCGGTCATCCAGCGTTTCGACGACGTCTCCCCACCACTCCTCACGATGCCCGGTCAGTCCGGGGATCAGGATCACGTCCGAGCCCGACCCTCGGGCGACGACGCTGATGCGATCGGATACGAACTCGCGGTCAGCGGTCGTAGCGCATGCCGGGAGAACCAGCAACGCGATCCACGCAAACCTCAGAAAGCGTCGGTGCACGGGAACCTCCGATTCCATAGACGAGGAAATCTCGGTCGATCCTCCACAAGATCGTGCCTTTCCTGGAGGCGCGCTCGCCGGAAGATCGACGTGGACGTAACGGCGCGGGTACCTTGAAGGCCTGAGATCGCAATAGGGTCTCCAACCAACCCACCCATGATGTGCAGCGGCTAATGACCGAAGATCGCTGTCAGATGTACGGCATCAATATCGGCTGCCTGGAGGGCGTCACGGAGGAGGAGCTCTCGAAGATCCCCCTCACGTATGTCGACGGGATGCACGACCGCATGGGGCTCCCGAATTCCACGCGCATCTGTGAGGCAGACAATCCTTCATGCAGTCTCCGTATTCGAGGCTCTACGGGAACCTCTGGGATCTTGTCGAGCTGAGAGATCAGGGATATTGAACCGATCCAGATCGCCCCTCCTGATCCTGATCTCCCTCGCGGCGACACCCGTTCGCCTCCTCGCGCAAGATCCTCGAGTGGAGCTGGACCACGTGTTCATTACGGTACGACCAGGGGCCGAGGCCGAGATAGCGGCATTGCGGTCCGCCGGTCTCACCGTGGATTCGATGGTCACAAGGCATGAAGGTCAGGGGACTGCATCCGTGGGGGTGATGTTCAGGAATGCCTATCTGGAACTGATCTGGCCCGATAGCACGGTCTCCGTCGAGCCGCAGCATGCGGAGACAGCTCGGTGGTTCCGCGACGCCGAGGCGTGGCGCGCGAGCGGTCAAAGTCCTTTTGGCCTGGGACTGCATCGTATGCCCGGAGATACCGCGGCCCTGCCAGTTCCCGTCGAGCTCGAGCCCGCCGAGTGGCTGGAGCCGGGCGCGGCCTATGAGCTCTTGCGGCAGCCACCCGATTCGCTGGCCGCCGAACTTTTCGTCGTGCCCCCGATCAGCGCAGTACCCTCGTGGATCGAGCGACTGCGCGAGCGGAGCCCTGAACTGCTGCAGCATCCCGGTGGTGGTGACGAGGTCGCTCTCGTACGGATCCACGGTCCACCGGAACATGAACCCGCGGCATTTCTCGTACTGCGACCGGCGCGGGTGGAGATGATTCGCGGGTCGGAACCGCTGCTCGAGTTGCATCTGACCGGCGGCGATCGAGGACAGCGTGTGGATCTGCGCCCAATTCTTCCGCTAGTAGTCGTGCGTTGAACGACGCGCCATCAGCAAAGGAGCCAGCATGCCCGATGCGTGCAGTAAGACCCTCGAAAGGCCCAAACGAAGAAGCGTTCGCTGGACCTCGTTCGTCGGAAGCAATCCCCGTGGTCGAGTCGTTCGCGGTTTGGAAGAGGAAGGGAATCCCATGCATCGCGTGCGGGTGGAGCACAACAAAGACACGCTGCTGATCCACATCTCGGGAGAGGTTGGTCAGGGCTGGACCACACTTGCGATCGACAGGTCCACCCGGGAGTGGTCGATCGCACAGCGTCGCCGCCAGTCGGATGCGGCGAAGGCGGCGTACGGCACCTTGTATGTCTGATTCCATCTCTTTACACCATCCTGTGAGGTTCTCCATGGCCCGACTCGCACTGCTTGCCCTCCTCGCCTCGATCACGTGGACGGCCCGTCTGGTGGCGCAGTCCGCCTCAGCGGAGTACCTCTACCTGTGGACCGCGTCCGAGGACTCCACGCAGCCGGACTTCCTGGCGGTCCTGGACGTCACCGAGGACTCCACGCGCTACGGGCGGCTCGTCACCACGCTGCCGGTGCCGGGCCTCGGGAACCTGCCGCACCACACCGAGCACGAACTGCCGCCCGACCGGCAGCTTTTCGCGAACGGCTTCGCTGCGGGGAAGACCTTCATCTTCGATCTCAGTGACCCCGCGCGTCCGCGTATCGCGGGGGAGTTCGGGGAGCTCGAGGGGTACAGCCACCCGCATTCGTACCTCAGACTCCCCGGCGGGAACGTCCTCGCGACCTTCCAGATGCGGCACGGCCCCGATGGCATGGCGCCGGGCGGCCTGGTTGAGCTGACGCCCGCCGGCGAGCCGGTGCGCACGAGCTCGGCGAACACTCCGGGCCTCGATCCGGAGACGCGGGTCTATAGCGCCGGCGTCGTTCCCGCGCTCGACCGGATCGTCACGACGACGACCGACATGGAGGGCGACTCCCCCGCCTCGCGCCAGCTTCAGATCTGGCGGCTGTCCGACCTCGCGCCACTTCACACGATCACGCTTCCCGACGGGCCGGCAGGCGACGAGTCCCTGCTGACCGCCGAGCCCCGGGTCCTGGCCGACGGCCGGACGGTGCTGGTCTCCACGTTCAACTGCAGCATCTACCTGATGGAGGGCCTGGAGACCGAGGCACCGAGCGCGCGCCTGGTCGCCTCGTTCCCGCGGAAGGAAGGGGAGTACTGCGCGATTCCCGTCATCGTCGGGGATCACTACCTGGTGACAGTCCCCGCCTGGAGCGCGGTCGTGAGCCTCGACATCAGCGATCCGGCCGCTCCGCGGGAGGTGTCCCGCCTGACGCTCGGGGCGGACGAAGTGCCCCACTGGATCTCGGTCTCAGCGGACGGGCGACGGGTGGCGATCACCGGGTACGGCGCCATGCAGCACCGCGTGCTGATCGCGCGCTTCGATCCCGCGAGCGGCGAGCTGACGCTCGACGAGCGCTTCCGGGAGGAAGGCGCCGACGAACCGGGCTTCCGGATGGACGACGAGACGTGGCCGCACGGAGGCCAAGCGAAAGGGATCCCGCACGGCGCGGTGTTCAGCCGACCCTGATCGTCACGTACGATGGTGCTCGGCGTGACGCTCCGCTTCCGGCCGCGAGGTGCGCGAGGCGGTCGACGAGTTCTTCCGGAACTAGTCGAAGACCCCCGTGGAAATCTCGCGAGCGGCTGAGGAGGTCGCCCAATCGCTGCCGGTCATGGCAAACCGGTCTCGGGCTCTTTAGAGCTGACGTATTCGACGAGCTGATCGAGCGCCTTGGCCCATCCCTCGTGGAACCCCATCTCCTCGTGCTTCTTCCGGGTGTCTTCGTCCTTGTGGATAGCGATCGCGGTGTATTTCGTCCCCTTCCCGTGGGGCTCGAACGTGACGACGGCGGTCATGAAGGGCTCCGGGTTCGGCCGCCAGCCGGGTCCCAGGGCATCGGTGAACACAAGCCGCCGGTTCTCCACGACCTCGAGGAAGCAACCCACGTTTTCGTGATCCTCACCCTCGGGCGAGCGCATCACGGTGCGAAAGATCCCGCCCGGCCGCAGGTCGATTTCGCAGTCGACCGTCGACCAGGGCCGCGGCGTGAACCACTTCACGACGTGCTCGGGCCGGGTCCAGGCGGCCCAGAGCTTCTCGGGCGGCACGTCGACGACGCGCTCCATCACGAGATCGAGCCTGAGATCGGGGGTGAAGCGCCTATCCATTGTGGGTCTCCTTCATGTGGTGGTGTGGTCGTCCATCTCGTGGACGTAGGCGTCGAGCTGGTCCAGCCGCCGCTCCCAGATGGCGCGCTGCTTCGCCAGCCAGCTCTCGGCGGCCTCGAGCCGGCGCGGGGCGAGGCTCCAGACGCGGACACGCCCGCTCTTCTTCGAGCAGACGAGCCCGGACGCCTCGAGGATCTCCATGTGCTCGAGGAACGAGGGGAGCGCAACGTGGAAAGGACGCGCCAGCTCCGTGGTGGCTGCCGGTCCCCGACCTAGCCGTTCGACGACGGCGCGTCGGGTGGGGTGGGCGAGGGCACGGAAGACCGGATCCATTTCGGAATACTTAGGCATTACCCTAACCATACGAGGCGACCAACCTTGCGTCAACTCCGGGGCTCCAACCTCCCGGAAGGACCCGAGTGCGGGCAATCCTCGATTCGGAGTAGTGCAAGCCATGACCCGTCGTGGTCTCCTATTACTCGCACCGATCCTGGTAGCCGCGGGGTGCGTCCATCGTTCGGCCCCGCATGAGCGGGAGCGGATGGAGCCGCCGGTCACCGAGCCGACGAACCTCCTCTCCCTAATGGACAGCGCCGGCATCCCGGGGATGGCCATGGCGCTGCTCGACGACGGAGAGATCGCCTGGTCGAAGGGCTTCGGTGTGCGCGGAGCCGCCGACGACGACCCGGTCGACGAGAACACCGTGTTCGAAGCCGCGTCGTTGAGCAAGCCGGTCATGGCCTACGTCGCGCTCACTCTCGTCGATGCCGGGCTCCTGGACCTCGACCGCCCGCTGGTCGAATACTGCGCCATCCCCGAGCTGCCGGACGAGCGCGCAGGCCGGATCACGGCCCGTATGGCGCTCTCGCATACGACGGGGCTGCAGAACGAGCGCATCGGCGAGGAGCGCCTCGCCCTTGCCTTCGATCCCGGCCAGCGCTTCCGATACTCCGGCGAAGGGTTCCTGCTCCTGCAGCGAGTGCTGGAGTCGATCGCCGGAGAATCGCTGGACTCGCTCAGCCGCACGGTCCTGGACTCCCTCGGGATGACCCGGAGCGGCTTCGTCTGGCGAGATGATTGGGCGGACAACGCCGCAGTCGGCCATCGAGACTTCGAGAGCCCCCGATCCCCCTCCCGCCCCGTCGTCGCCCGGGGGTCGTCCAGCTTTCACACGACAGCACACGACTACGCGGCTTTCGTGCGTGCCGTCATGCGCGGGCACGGTCTGCGGCGCGAGACGTTCGAGCAGATGGTAAACCCCCACGTGGAGGTCGCCGACGGGATCGACTGGGGGTTGGGTTGGGCGCTGGAAACCTCCGATGGCGCGCGCGCCCTCTGGCACTGGGGCGACAACTCGAACTCCGGATTTACGGCGCTCGTGTACATGAATCTGGACAGGCAGGATGCGGTGGTGTACTTCGCGAACAGCAGCACGGGGCTGGGCATCGTCCGTGAGGTCCTCGCTGTCGTGGGCGGCGGCCAGGCGGCTCCGGCGTTCATGGGCTACGAACCCTACGACAGCCCGACCCGGATCGTGAGGCATCGCCTCGAAGAGTCGATTCGATCAGAGGGAGTCGCGGCCGGACTCGAGGTGTACGAGAGGCTCAAGAACGAGTTCGGCGTGAGCGCATTCCCGGAGTCGCTGTTGAACACCCTGGGATATCGGTTCCTCGCGCTGAACCGCCCGGTAGATGCCGTCGCGTTGTTCGAGAGGAACGTGGGCGAATTTCCCCAGTCGTCGAACGCGTACGACAGTCTAGGCGATGGCCTGGTCGCGCTTGGGGACAAGGAGGCGGCGATCGCGAGCTACCGGAAATCGCTCGAGCTGGATCCCCGCAACGAGCACGCGCGCAGGGAAGCGGAGCGCCTCGCTGCTGAGCCTTAAGGGGGGAAGCCTCGACGACTCCTCGGTGGTACGTTCTCCATGGTCGCCGCGAATCCTCGCGCGACCCCCCTCAACCACAGGAGGCAGAATGGCCAGGACCAAGGTCTTAGTCATCGCGGAAGTCGAAGATCCGGAGAAGTGGGAGGAGGGGTTCCGAACGCACGGCAAGCTCTTCAAGAGCATGACGGTCAAGAAGCCCGTCGACTTCGGGATCTCGGGCAACCGTGCCGCGGTGTGCTGCAAGCCCGACGACCTCGAGAAGTTCATGGAGGTCCTCGATTCGCCTGTGACGGCAGAGGCCATGGAGTTCGATGGCGTGAAGCGGGAGACGGTCCAGGTGTTCATCCTCGACCAGGAGTTCAAGGTCTAACGCTCGTCGGGTGCGGCGGTAGGCCGCAACCAAAGATTCCCTGAGGGTGTCCCATTCTCCGGATCCGGGGCTTCAACGACCTGAGCTGGAGCATGCGAATGCGGTTGTTCCTGGTACTCCTTGCACTCTCCGCGGCGAGCTGCACTCGTGCTTCTGCACCACCTCCTTCGCAGAGCACGAGCACCTCTGACACCTCTTCCGTTCGACGCGAGATCGAGCAGTGGTACGACGAGAACAAGCGCGCCTTCCTCGCGGAGGACGTCGACGCCATCATGGCCCTCCGAACGGAGGATTTCCATAGCGTGACGCCTGATGGCACGGTGAACGACCGCGCCGCGATGGAGCACTATACCATCGGCCTCCTCAATGGAATCGACCGCTGGATCTCGATGGATTTCGACATCGACAACCTCGAAGTCACCGGCGACCTGGCTCGGGCCGTCGTGCGGCAACACCTCGTTCGCATGGCGCTACGGCCCGACGGTCTCGTGCATCACGTGGAGACGTGGGCGTCGCAGAACGAGACCTGGCGGAGAACACCTGAGGGCTGGAAGCTCTACCGCGTCGACAGCGTCCGCGATCAGCGCCGGCTCGTCGACGGTCAGCCCGACTAGCCGCCTCCTACCCGCTCGCGACGGGCCTGAGTAGGCTCGTCGTATCATGAGGGATCCCGCGGTCGAGATCCGGGACGCCGAGGAAGCGGAGATCGGTCGACTGGCCAGGCTCTGGTACGACTCATGGCAGGATGGGCATGCCAGGATCGTACCTGTCGAATTGCCGAAGCTTCGCACGGTGGTAGGACTCGCAGAGCGCCTCGCGGCAATGCTTCCGAGCGTGCGAGTGGTCGATCTGTCCGGCGAGCCCGCAGGATTGTGCGCGATCAAAGGCGACGAACTCTACCTGCTCTACGTATCAGCCAAGGCGCGGGGCTCGGGCGTCGCGGCCGCGCTGCTCGCTGATGCCGAAGCCCGGCTCTCGCAAGGCGGTGTCGATGTCGCCTGGCTCGCGTGCGCCATCGGCAACGACCGAGCCGCGCGGTTCTATGAGAAGTGCGGGTGGCGCCGTGTCGGGACCGAGGTCAAACAGCTGGAAACGCCGAATGGAAACTTTCCACTCGAGGTCTGGCGCTACGAGAAGCGCCTGCGGTGATCGGGTCCAGTGAAGGCCATCCACTACACGGAGTATGGATCCCCGGACGTCCTTCGTCTCGTGGACGTGCCAACGCCGAGCCCCAAGGACGACGAGATCCTGATCCGGGTCCGTGCCGCGGCAGCGAATCCCCTCGACTGGCGCCTGATGCGCGGCTCGCCGTACGGAATTCGCATCATGTCGGGCCTCAGGAAACCCAGAGACGCGCGGCTCGGCGTCGACGTGGCGGGCCGCGTAGAAGCGGTAGGCGCCAACGTCACGGAGTTCCGTCCGAGCGATGAAATCTTCGGGTCCTGCAATGGCGCCTTCGCCGAGTATGCGTGCGCTTCCCACGGGACCGTGGTGCGAAAGCCGGCCAGCGTGTCGTTCGAGCAGGCGGCGGCTTCCGTCGTCGCGGGGGTCACAGCTTTGCAGGGGCTTCGCGACCGGGGGCGCCTCCAGCAGGGGCAGAAGGTCCTGATCAACGGCGCGGCAGGCGGCGTGGGGACTTTCGCCGTACAGATCGGGAAGTGGCTTGGGGCGGAGGTGACGGGCGTCTGCAGCACGCGGAACGTGGAGATGGTCCGGGGGCTCGGCGCGGACCGGGTCGTGGACTACACGCGGGAGGATTTCGTGCGGAGCGGGCCGTACGACCTGATCCTAGACATGGTCGGGAACCGCTCGCTGTCCGAATTCAGGCGCGCTCTGACTCGGAAGGGAACCCTCGTGCTGGTAGGTGGGAAAAAGCTCAGGTGGATGCCCGCATCTGTCGTAGTATCGCCGTTCGTGAGCCAGCGTCTGCTACCGGTTCTGGCGAAAATCAAGAATGAGGACCTGACGACCCTTCGGGAGCTGCTCGAGTCGAAGACCGTGACGTCGGTAATCGACCGCACGTACTCGCTATCGGGCGTCCCGGAGGCGATCCGGTATCTGGAGGCGGGACACGCGCGTGGGAAAGTCGTGATCGTGATGGACGGCCCGGCCGAGCGGGAGTAGGCTGAGGATCGATTCCAGCGGGGAGGATCGGTGCGCTGCAGGCAAAGGATTCACAGGTGGCTCAGCAAGGCCATCGCCGCGAGCTGCGCACTGACTTCGTGCCCGCGACCCGCACGTTCGTCCGGTCGATGTTCCCGGCCGAGGCCGATCCGGAGTTGGTTGAGCGTGTCGCCGTCGACATGTCTTCAGCCCCGCCGGAAGTCGCGGTCGAGGCGGTCTACAATGCGCTCAGCTACGATCGCGTGATGCCGGGTCTCCTCGAGGAGCTCGACCTCCCCCTCGTCGCGATCAATCCCGACGGGCTGGGAACCGACGTGGAGTCGCTCGAGCGCTACGGGGCGGAGGTCCTCCTCTTGCCTGAGGTCGGACACTTCCTGATGATGGAGGATCCCGAGGGGGTCGATCCGACTGAAGATGCACCGTGACACGATGATCCTCCACGCCGGATACCGCGCGCACCAGGAAGCGGGTCCGTTCCTCGCCGGTCCGCAGTTCTCATCCACCTACACGGCGCCCGGGGAACCTTCGAGTCATCCTCTGACGTACGGGCGTTTCCACAATCCCACGTGGACCGCGTGGGAAGAGGCGCTCGGCGTGCTCGAGGGCGGACACGCGGTCGCCTATGCATCGGGCATGGCCGCGGTCGCCGCGGTCTTCGGGGTCTGTCTGAAGCCGGGCGACGTGATCGTGCTTCCCGCGGACTCGTACTACACGACTCGCTGGCTCGCATCCGATTGGCTGAAGGCGATCGGCGTCGATGTGCGTCTGGCCCCGACGCGCGACGATGCCCAGGCCGGCGTTCTCGAGGGCGCGCGGCTCCTGTGGATCGAGACCCCGACCAACCCGCAGCTCGACGTGTGCGACATCGAGGCGCTGGTCCGGACAGCGCGGTCGCTCGGCGTGCTCGTCGCCGTCGACAACACCACCGCCACGGCCTGGCTGCAACAGCCGCTGGCGCTGGGTGCGGACTACGTGGTCGCCTCCGATACCAAGGCGCTGACCGGCCACAGCGACCTCGTTCTCGGCCATGTCGCCACCGCCGACCCGGGGCGGGTGACGGCTCTGCGAACCTGGCGTACCCAGCAGGGCAGCATTCCGGGGCCCATGGAGGTGTGGCTGGCACATCGGTCGCTCGCGACGTTGCCGTTGCGGCTCGATCGCCAGTGCGCATCCGCGCATCAGCTGGCCGATTTCCTGACGTCGCAGAGCGCGGTAGAAGCCGTCTACTATCCGGGTCTTTCCGACCACCCGGGACATGCCATAGCGAAGCGACAGATGCAGGCCTTCGGAGGCGTGGTCAGCTTCGACCTCGGAACAAGGGCGCGTGCCGAACGATTCCTGAGCTCGCTCTCACTCGTGCGCGAGGCGACGAGCTTCGGCGGGGTTCACTCCACCGCCGAGCGGCGCGCCCGCTGGGGCGGCGACGCGATCAGCGAGGGGTTCATTCGATTCAGTGTGGGATGTGAGTCGTCCGACGATATTTTGAACGATGTCGCACGTGCGCTCGAGCCTGCGGCCGGATAGTCGACATGGAGCGGGCCCATACACGAGGTGGAGGCAAATCGCAATGCTGAGAGCTGACCAATCGATCCTGCTTTCCTTGCTGGTCCTTTCCGCGACCGTGTTTGGCGCCTGCGGTGACACCGGCGAGGGCGGCGATGACCAGGCGACGGTCGCCCCGGCGGAAGAGGAGTCCGATGGCGCTCAGCCCGGAAGTGAAATCGGCGCCGGCACCGACCCGGCGTGCCCGCCCGAGACCGACGTCGCCGCGGCGGTGGAACAGCCCGTGCAGAGCAAGCCGTACGGCGGGGGTTGCTACTACGAGACCCCGGATTTCGGGGCCTCCGTCACGATCATGCGAATGTCGCCCGGTCAGGCGGATCAGGTGGAGCAGGAGATGCGCGACGCGGCGGTGCCGTACAGCGCGGAGGTCGTGTCGATCGACACGGGAGATCGCGGCCACGCATGGGGCTCGCCGGGCTATGGCCAGGGCTACGTAGTTGCCGGCGAACGCGCCTGGATGGCGGACGTTTCGATTACATCTGGCGACAGTGGCGACAAGCGGGCCGCGGTGATCAAAATCCTCGAAATGATGATCGGCTGACGACGATCAGGCTTGCCAATCCGGGCGAAACCCTTTCCGCTCGTCGACCGTAGGATCCCTCATGACGACAGCGACTCTGCCGAGACCGCGATCGTACGCGGCCTCATTCGTGACCCGGCAGCGCCTGCCGGCGAGCGACATCCGCATCCTCGATCCCGCACGCGAGACACGCGTCGCCCTCGCGTTCGCGGTGGCATACATCGGCGCCGCATTCGTCACGGGTCTGATCGAGCGCACCTGGCCGGCGCCCCTCTGGGGCGCCACCGCGCTCACGTCCGACGTGACTTACGCGCTCGGCTTCAAGATCGGGCTCCTGCTCGTAGTGCCCGTCATCGCCATCCGCCGCGCGGGCTACACTCTGGACGACCTTCTTCTTGGATGGCGTCCCACGGTGGGGTCCGTGACGAGGATCGTGATCCTGTTCTTCGCCGGG
>JAICQP010000052.1 GCA_025937815.1 Gemmatimonadota bacterium | reverse complement strand
CGGCCCGAGGCGATGCGTAGAGAGGAGCGAATGGCGTTCTGGATCAACGCCTACAACCTGCTCGCCATCCGCCTCGTGGTCGACCGCTATCCGATCGGCAGCATCCGGGACGTGCGGGACGGCGACCTGGACGCATGGGACATCGAGGCGGGCACCGCCGGCGGGCGCGCTGTATCGCTGGGCTGGATCGACGACACGCTGCGCGCCTTCGGCGACCCCCGAATCCACTTCGCCCTGGTCGCGGCCGCGGTATCGTGCCCCGACCTGCGCGCCTACGACTCCGCGGGCCTGGACGCCCAGCTGGAGGCGGCGGCGCGGTCGTTCCTGGCGAACGAACGCCGCGGAGCGCGCGTCACGGCCGAGGGCGTCGATGTCTCCCAGTTGCTGCTCTGGAACCATCGGGAGTTCGAGGCGGTCGGCGGGGTCCTCGCGTTCCTGCGCTCCCACGCGCAACCGAGCGTGACGGGGCGGCTGGAGGGGGTGCGCCTCCACGATCTCGGCAAGCTTCCCTACGACTGGGGCCTGAACGACCTCGCCCGGACGTCGGTGGCTCGGGCAGATTGAGCGGTCGTCATGCGCGTTCGAGGATCTGGTCACGATCCTGGCCGACGGACACGCGCCGGATCGGCACGCCGACCAGCTCCTCGATCCGCTCCAGGTAGCGGCGGGCAGCGGACGGGAGCTCGTTCCACGAGCGGGCCCCGTCGATCGGGCCCTCCCAACCGCGGTGCTCCTCGTAGATCGGCTCGCACCGCTCGAGGAGCGCGAGGTTGGCGGGAAACTCCTTCAGCTCGCCGCCTCCGTCCGATCCCGCCGACCGATAGCCCGTGCACACGCGCACGCTCTCGAACCCGTCCAGGACGTCGAGCTTCGTGACCGCCAGCTCGGTCAGGCTGTTGATCCGCGCCGCGTAGCGGACGACGACGGCGTCGAACCAGCCGCAGCGGCGTGGCCTCCCTGTGGTGGCCCCGTACTCGTCGCCCGCCTCGCGGAGCCGCTCCTGCAGCGGGCTCTCGACCTCGGTCGGAAGCGGCCCGTTGCCGACGCGCGTCGTGTAGGCCTTCACGACCCCGATGATGTCATCCAGGAACTTGGGCCCCAGCCCGACCCCGATCACGGCGCCGCCGGCGGTCGTGCTGGAGGACGTCACGTAGGGGTAGGTCCCGTGGTCGATATCGAGCTGTGACCCCTGGGCGCCCTCGAGCAGGACGCGGCGCCCGGCTGCGATGTGATCCGCCACCCGCTGCGAGACGTCCGCCGCGCGCGCCAGCAGCCGGTCGCGCCAGCGCCCGATCTCGGCCAGGGTGGCCTCCGCCGACACCTCCGCGTCGGAGCCCAGAAGCGCCAGCGCGGCGCGCTTGGCTTCGGCCCCCTCTTCTACGAGCTCCCGCAATCGCTCGCCGTCGAGGCAGTCCGCCACGCGGATGCCGACGCGGCCGACCTTGTCTTCGTACGCCGGCCCGATGCCACGGCCGGTGGTTCCGATGGCGCGTGCCCCACGGCTTCCCTCCTTAGCCGCGTCGAGCGCCTTGTGCCATGGCAGGACGAGGTGCGCGCGGTGGGAGACCCAGACGCGGGTCTCGGCGTCGATTCCTCGCTCCTCGAGCAGATCGATTTCTCGAAAGAACTCCTCCGTGTCGAGGACCACGCCGTTCCCGAGCAGGCATTCCTTGCCCGGATGCAGGACTCCGCTGGGGACCTGGTGGAGGATGAACTCCTCCCCTTCGACCACCACCGTATGGCCGGCGTTGGCCCCACCCTGATACCGGGCCACGACGTCGGCCTGCTCGGCGAGCACGTCGACGATCTTCCCCTTGCCCTCGTCACCCCATTGGGCGCCGACGACGACCTGACAGGTGCCGTGGGAACGAGCCATCGCTTGCCTCGCGCGCCGTTCGGGCCTGCGCGCCTCGAGAGTCGAAGCCAAAGAAAAGCGCCGTCCGGGGAGCCGGGCGGCGCATCCTCCGCTGAAACTGCTCGCGGCGGGCACGCGCGTCAACGAACCAGTTCCGCGGCGCCCTTGGGGCCTTCCTCCTTGTCCCCTGCCGCCGAGAGTGTTTGCTTACGGGCCCATGCCCAGCGCCCTCAAGCCCTCGCTCGACTGGCTCCTCCCGCTGACCCCCATCGCCATCGTCATGCGATTCGTGGCGCCCGAGGAGGACATCTGGCTGTTCTTCCTGGCGGGTGTGGCGATCATCCCGATCGCCGGGTGGATGGGGAAGGCGACCGAACATCTCGCCGCACGGACCGGTGAGGGGATCGGCGGACTCCTGAACGCCACGTTCGGCAATATGGCAGAGCTGATCATCGCGATCATGGCCCTCCGCGAGGGGCTCACGGAGATCGTCAAGGCGTCTCTCACCGGGTCGATCATCGGAAACGCGCTCCTCATCCTGGGCGCTTCGATGCTCGCCGGCGGGCTCAAGTTCAAGACGCAGGAGTTCAACCCGGCGGGAGGCCGCACTCGCGCCACGCAACTGACGCTGGCCGCGATCGCGCTCCTCATCCCCGCCCTGTTCCACCATCTGGCAGGACCCGACGGGCCCGCGCGCGAGGGCGCGCTGTCGCTCGAGATCAGTATTCTGCTCATGGTGGTGTACGGTCTCGCCCTACTGTTCTCGCTCCACACCCACGAGCGGTATTTCACCCGCGAGGCCGCGGAGGCCGGCCTGCTCGAGGAGGAGGCCCACGCGGCGTGGAGCGTGCGCCGCGCGCTCGGAGTCCTGGTGGGGGCCACCGTTCTCGTGAGCGTGCTCGCCGAGATCCTCGTGGGGGCCGTCGAGCCGACCGCCGAAGCGCTGGGTATGACGGAGGTCTTCATCGGCGTGATCGTCGTGGCCATCGTCGGAAACGCGGCCGAGCACTCGACCGCGATCCTGATGGCCGTCAAGGACCGGATGGACCTGTCGTTGGGGATCGCGATCGGAAGTGCTACCCAGATCGCTCTCTTCGCCGCGCCCCTGCTCGTCCTGCTGAGCTATGTGATCGGGCCGGCGCCGATGGACCTGGTGTTCACGACCGCCGAGGTGGTGGCGGTCGCCGTGTCGGTCATCATCGTGGGCCAGGTGGCCGAGGATGGCGAGTCGAACTGGCTGGAGGGCGTCCAGCTCCTCGCCGTCTATCTCATGATCGCCGTGATGTTCTATTTCCTCCCCTAGGCATCCGCCCGCGCGGAGTAGCGGAACGCAGCACATGAGCCGTTTCCAGCGACCTGTCTAGTAGCCCGTCGGGACGTCGAGAAACACCGTCTCCAGCCCGAACCGCTCCGCCAGATGGTCGCCCAGCGCCCGCACGCCCAGGGTCTCGGTCGCGTAGTGGCCGGCGAAGAGCACGTTCAGGCGCCGCTCCCGCGCCTGGTGCACGGCCGTGTGGCTCGTCTCGCCGGTTACGAACGCGTCGACGCCCGCGCCGGCGGCCTCGGGAATGAGATCCGCCGCCGCCCCCGACACGACGGCCACTCGCGCGATCGAATCGGGCCCGAACGCCAGCAGGTGAGGACGCTCGCCGAGGAGCGCCTCGAGCCTGGCCGCGAGGCCCGCTCGGTCGAGCGTCGCGGGAAGGCGCCCCATGACTCCGATCGCCCCGCTTCCCCACGACCCGAAGGGCTCCAGATCGCGGAGCTCGAGCAGGCGGGCCAGGACCGCGTTGTTGCCGACCTCCGTGTGCGCGTCCAGCGGCAGGTGGGACACGTAGAGGCTGATCTCCGCGCGCAGCAGGGTCGCGAGGCGCGCGCGGAAGGGCCCCGTCACCGGCTCGACCCGTCCCCAGAAGAGCCCGTGGTGGGCGATCATCATCTGCGCCCCGGCCTCGACCGCCATGTCGATCGTGGCCTGCGCGGTGTCGGTCGCGAGGGCCACCCGGCTCACGCGCTCCGCCCCCTCGACCTGAAGGCCGTTCAGCGACTTGTCGCTCCATGCCGTGATGTCGAGGAACTCGTCGAGGTAGGCGACCAGAGCGTCGCGGCTGGCCGCGCCACTCACCGGGGCGATTCGATCGCGAGCTCGCGGCCGGCCGAGACGCCGGTCAAGCGATACGTCCCGCCGTCCGACTCGTAGCTCCACGACTCGAACGCCTCGTCGAGCGCCGCCCGCTGGAGTGCCCACGAGTCGGTGGCGCCGAATTCGTCTTCGGTGGGATACGACCCCCGGGTCTCGCGGACGCCCTCGAGTGCGGTCTGCAGGTCGAAGAGGAGGAGGCGGGGGCTCGTGGCGATCACGCGCGCCTGCTCCTGCGGGGGCGCCACCGCGGCTCCGGGCAGGTCGGTCGCGTCTCCGAGCGGCCGGGGGGCGGGATCGGGCTCGCCCGTGTCGCGGCAGGCCATCGCGGTCAGCGCGACCGCCGCGATAAGGATTCGTGTCCAGCGTCTACTCATCGGCCGACTGCCGCGGAAGGAGCGTGCGCCACGCCACTTTCCACCCCTCTTCATCGCGGGCCAGCACGAGGAGATCGCCACCCGTCTCGTCGTAGATCGTGCCCTCGCGCTCGTAGCGGACCGCCCATGGCGTCACCGTGACCGCCGCGTCCCCGATGACGTCGACGATCGGCGCCTCGGACTCGAAGGCGAGAACCCGGGCCTCGCGCAGGAACTGGGCGTAGCTGTCGACGATCGCGTCGCGGCCCTCGAGCCGCTGCTCGAGATCCGCTCCCAGAAGGACGGCGTCCTCCCGGAAGCACGACCGCAGCTCGTCGAAGCGACCACCCAGCCAGGCGGTCTCGACCTTGCGAAGGAACTTCAGGATCTCGCGTCGGGTCTCGCGGTCGGCGGCGGTGGGCATGCGCGGATCAAGATAGGTCGACGCCCGCGGCCAGCAACGCGGCCCGCACCTCGTCCCGCTCCGCCGGCCCCAGCGGCGCGAGTGGCGGACGCGGCTCGCCGCCACCAGGCCAGCCTCGGATGTCGAGGGCCGCCTTGATGCCGGGCACGCCGAAGCGCGCCCCGAGGCAGTCCGCGAGCGGCTCGATCGCGCGCTGCCAGGCTTGCGCGCCGTCGGCGTCTCCGGCGGCGTGCGCCTCGAGGATCGCCAGCGCGGGCTCCGGGGCGGCGTCCGCCACCGCGAGGATCGCCCCATCAGCTCCGGCCCGCAGGGCTTCCAGCGTGAGGCGGGCGCTGCCGTTGAAGATCGCGAACTCGCGGCCGCCGGCATCACGCAGCGCGCGCTGAAGGGCGATGTCGCCGGCCGACTCCTTGATCCCCGCGAGCGTGCCATCGGACGCCAGCTCGCAGAGAACCCCGGCCCCCGGGTCGACGTGGCTCCGCTGCGGGATGTGGTAGGCGAGAAGCGGGAGTCCGCACGCGTCCGCGACGGCGCGGTAGAAGCGCGCGATCCCCTCCGCCCCGAGCGGATAGTAGCGGGGCGGGAGGCAGAGGAGAGCGTCCGCGCCCGCGGCCTCCGCCCGGCGGGCCGAGGCCAGGGTCGCGCGCAGGCTCTCGTGCCCAACCTGGGCGATGAGGGCGCGGTCCGGCCTCACTGCACTTCGCGCGGCGGCGAGGAGCGGCGCCTCTTCCCCCGGGTCGATGAGCGGCCCCTCCCCGCTCGTCCCGAACACGACGACGCCGCGGACGCCGACACGCTGGTAGATCTCGATCTGTTCGGCCAACCTCGCCGGGGACGCGTCGCCTCCCGCGTCGAAGGGAGTCGTGACGGGGCACAACAGGCCCCCGAGGCGTGGGGTCACGCGTTCACTCGTTCACCCGCACGTCCCGCACTCCCTCGAGGTCGAGGATCCCGTCGATCAGCGCGTCGCGCTTGGAGGCCGGCAGCGTCAGCGCAAAATCCATCTGCATGCCTTCGGCCTCGCGCTTCAGCGCGAAATCTCCCAGCGAGACGCGCGCACCCTCCGCGAGGCGGTTGATGTCGTCGATCAGTCCGGGCCTGCGATCGGCGACCACGTGGAAGTACACGAAGTGGCGCGGTGGCGTGATGCGGCCCTCAACCCATCCGAGGACGGATAGCGTGACCAGGAGGATCCCCGTGCCGGCGATGGCGGGTTCGTAGGCGCCGCTGCCGATGGCGAGCCCGATCCCCGCCAGGACCCACATCGTGGCGGCGGTGGTCAGGCCGTGCACCGAGCCGCGCGCCTGGATGATCGTGCCGGCGCCCAGGAACCCGATCCCCGACACGATCTGCGCGGCGATCCGGCCCGGATCGGCGATGTTGATCTGCCGCTCGGCATAGGTGAGCGCGACGGAGATCGAGACCATCGTGATGAGGGTCGACCCGACGCAGATCAGCATGTTCGTCCGCAGGCCGGCCGGCTTGTCGTGGAGCTCGCGCTCGATCCCGATGGCGGCGCCGCACGCGATCGCCAGTCCGAGCTTGATCCACATTTCGGCGGCCGCGAAGTCCACGCCCGGCTACCGGTCCCCTATGGCGCTGGGATCGCGTGCGTGGCGGTAGTGCCGGAACCGCTCCAGCACGGAGGCGAGACCGGCGTACGAGCGGATGTCGCAGAGATCGCAGAGGCCGTCGAAGAGCTCGACCGCCTCGCAGCGATCGTTCGGGTCGGAGAAGAAATCGCGCGCTTCCAGGGCCTCCAGCAGGAACGATGTCCGGTACTCCTGCTCGCGTGGTCCGGTCTGCGGCCGAACCACCCTGTCGATCAGGTAGAGATCCTGAAGCACGACCTCCGGGTCGACGCTGGACTCCATCCTGTCGAGCCGCTCGAAAAGCAGGTCTTCCACGTCCGCCTCGGCTCCCCGCTCGGGTTGGGTGGCGAAGTTAGAGTCCGACCCCCGGTCGGCAAGATTCGTCCTCCGGTCGGCGGAGTCTCAGCCCGCCTGCCTCCAGCGATGTGCGAGGGATTCCGGCGAAGCCCCCGCGATGTAGGCGAGACGCAGGGCCCACATGAGCGCCATGGTGCGCCCCACCCCGTGCCGCAGCCAGCGCCGCGCGCTGGTCTCCAGCGGTCCGGGACACACGGCAGGGCGCCCCGCGCGGCGCAACCCCGCGGCCAGCGCCACGTCCTCGAACAAGGGCCAGACGGGAAACCCGCCGGCCGCGTGGAAGACCTCTCGCGTGGCGAAGATCCCCTGATCGCCGGTTCCCTTGAGGGTGACGCGCGTCCGCGCGTTGATCCCCCGCTCGATCCACGGCACGAGGGGATGGAGCGTCCGCTCTGCAGCGGGAAACGCGATCAGGAAGCAGCCCCCGGGAGACCCGCGGAGGGTGGCGCTTCGTATCTCCCCGACGGCGGAAGGGGGCGGCACGCAATCGGCGTGCAGGAACCACAGGACGTCGCCCGAGGCCTCGCGGGCGCCGGCATTCTGCTGGCGCGCTCGACCGCGCGTCGCCTGGATGAGCCGGGTTCTGGGCCGGGCCAGGTCCGGGGTCGCGTCGTCGGATCCGCCGTCGACCACGATCACTTCGTGCGGCGCTGGGTCGCACCGCTCCAGCGCGTCCAGCAGCCGCGGCAGACGCTCGGCCTCGTTCCAGGCCGGGATCACGACACTCACGCGCGGGCCGGCCGTCATGCCCGGCCGTCGCACGGGAGCCGGAAGCGGATCGTAGCGCCGCCTCCGGGCTCCGACTCCGCCCAGATCCGCCCGCCGTGCAGCTCGACGAGATGCTTGCAGATGGCGAGACCCAGCCCCACCCCGCCGTAGGCTCGTGTCGGGGAAGCGTCGGCCTGGCGGAAGGGCTGGAAGATCGCTTCCAGCATGTCGGGGGGGATTCCCACTCCCTGGTCGGAGACGCTCCCCTCCAGCTCGCCGTCCACCACGTGCGCGCCGACTCGGATCATTCCCTGGGGCGAGAACTTGATCGCGTTCTCGATCAGGTTCAGGTACACGCGATAGATCTTCTCGGGATCGAGATTGCAGAGCGGCATGTCGTCGTCGACGTCGAGGTCGACCTCCAGCTCCCCCTCCTCCAGCAGCGGCTTGATCGTCTCGACGACCGTCTCCAGGAGCATCCCGACCGCCACCTCCTGCAGGCGGAGCACGTCGTCCCCCTCGCGATGACTCGCGTAGGCGAGCAGGCTGGTGATCATCTTCAGGAGGTGCTGGCTGTTACGCGAGATGTTGGTCAATATCCGGCGCTGCTCGGCCGTGACCGGCCCGCACATCTCGTACTCGAGAATCTCCGCGTTCGCGATGATCGACGTCAGCGGGGTCTTGAGCTCATGGCTCGTGTTGGAGAGGAACTCCGTCTGCAGGCGATTGGCGTTCTCGAGCTCCGCATTCATCCGCCGGAGCTCCACCATCATTTCGCGGACCTCCCGCTCGCTCTCGCGGCGCTCCGATATGTCGACGAGCTCGTAGCGCCACGCCGGGGCGCCGCGCCACTGGATGGGGTGCGCGTGGAGGATCACCGGCACCGTGTGGCCGCGGTCGTCGCGGAGCTCGATCTCGAAGCTCGACGCCGCGTCGCCTCGGCGGACCCGCGCGAGCTTCTCGAACTGCGCCAGCGAGCGGCCGCAGCGCTCGCGCAGCGCCCGATTCGCGAACGTCACCGAGTCCAGGCGTACCACGCAGATCATGTTCGGGTCGGCCTCGAGCAAGAGCTCGAGGTCGGTCGCTCGCCGGCGGCCGGCGCGAAGATTTCGATAGAGCAGGTAAACGAAGAGGGCAACCGCCGCTAGGAGTGCGAAGAAGGCGGCGGAAGGTGGGTCGGAGGTAGGCATGAGGGCCCTGCGAGCGCACCGCGCCCCGTCAGTTCCGGGCGCGGGCCACGTCTATCGGCTCAGTCCCACTCCTCCTCGTCCGCTTCCCAGTCGCTTTCCACCACCTCGAACTCGAGCGGCGACGTGCTCGTGACTTCGAGCTCGGAGCCGCACTCCGGGCACTCGATCACCTCGCCCTCTTCGAATTCGTACGGCTCGCCCTCGATCTCGGCGTCGCACTCGGGGCAATATGCCAAGAGACACCTCCTCTGCCGGTTTGGAAGGTCCGTATTATACCACCCTGCCCGCCCGTGTCTAGGCGCACTCGAATGCGTTGTGCGACAACGGGTTACGGCCTATCAGGTCCCGATCACCCGGGCCAGTATCGAGCGCGCCTCGGCCTCGTCGGTGGTCCCGTCCACGATCGCGCGGCCATCGTGAAACAGGTTCACCGTCACGCCGTTCCGTCGTGCGCGGAGCATGCGCTCTCCGAGGACCACCTCCCACTCGCCTCCGATCCGCGCGGCGACCGCCGATAAGGAGGGTGCCGATTCCTGGCGCGGCAGGATCTGGATCGCGTTGCGCCCGCAGAGGCGCGCCGCGCGCGAACCGCGCCGGCCTTCGAGCCACGCAAAATCCCGCTCGCCGCAGGTCGGGCAATCGGGACGAGGGCCGCCGGTGCGGATTGTCGTGAACGAGCCCTCCCACCCGTCATACCGCAGGAGCCCCGTCAGGAGCCGATCCTGCGCGCCCACGAGGAGCTTCACGGTCTCCGTCGTCTGCACTCCCGCCACGACGGCCACGGCCGCGCCGAGCACGCCCGCCGTCTCGCAGGTCGGCAGGCTGCCCGCCTCGGGAGCAATCTCGAACACGCACGACAGGCAGGCGCTCTCGCCGGGGAGTATCGGCATGACGAGCCCGCCGGTCCCGATCACGCCGCCGTACACCCACGGGATCCGGCCCCGCACGGCCCAGTCGTTGATCAGGTAGCGGGTCTCGAAGTTGTCGGTTCCGTCGCACACGACGTCGGCGCCGGACAAGAGATCCTCGGCCGTGCCGGCGCGCAGGTCGTCCACCACGCCGCGAACGACGATCTCCGGGTTGATCGCCGACAGGGCGCGCTCGGCCGCCACCGCCTTCGGGGTGGCCCCGTCCGCGTCGGCGTCGGTGAACAGGATCTGACGCTGGAGGTTGCCGCGCTCGACGAAGTCGCGGTCGATGACGGTCAGCCGCCCCACGCCCGCGCGGGCGAGGAGCTGGGCCTGCACCGAGCCCAGCGCGCCGCAACCGACGATCACGGCGTGCGAGCCGGAGAGCCGCCGCTGGCCGGACTCCCCGACCTCCGGCAGGATCCGCTGTCGCGCGTACCGATCGACGCTCATCCTAGTGTGGCGTCGCAGAAGTCTTATGGCATTCGATCATCGCTGCATCCCCATTGGCTGCGTTGCGACTCGTCGCAATAGCGATGCTATTCCTCCTCGTCGCCCCTTGCCACTGGGGCGCATCGACGATCTCGCTGCACATGAGACTTCTGCGGCGCCACACTAGCAAATCTAGAGGGCCGCGTATATTCGCCGCCATGAACGATGCGGCGCGAGTGGTGGTGACGGGAATGGGGGTCGTGAGCCCCAACGGCGTCGGGCGCCGGGAGTTCTGGCGCGCCTGCGCCCGCGGCCAGAGCGGGACCGGTCCGATCACGTTGTTCGACCCGGCCGACCATGACTGTCGTGTGGCGGGCGAGGTGCGGGGCTTCGACGTCGAGGCGCACCTGCCGGCGAAGACGCGCCGCTACGGGATGCGAGTGGTCGCCATGACGCTCGCCGCCACGGCCGAGGCGCTGGCCGACGCCGGGATCGATACCCGCCGGCTGACCGAGGACGACCGGCGTCGGACCGGCGTCATCCTGGGCACCGGCGCCGCGGGAATCGCCTTCGGCGAGGAGCAGTACGAGGTCTACTACCGCCAGGGCTCCCGCCGGGTGAGCCCCTACAGCATCGTGGCCACGTTCGTGGGCATGCTCTCCAGCGAGGTGTCGATGGAGCACGAGCTGCGCGGCATGAGCCACGTGGTGTCCACCGGTTGCACGTCCGCCTCGGACGCGATGGGATATGCGTTCCAGTCGATCCAGTACGGACGGGTCGATCGCGTGATCACCGGAGGCGCCGAGGCGTGCATCGTCCCGGGCATCATGGCCGGCTTCTCACGAATGGGAACGATGACGAAGCGCAACGGCGACCCCGCGCGCGCGTCGCGGCCTTTCAACTCCGACCGTGACGGGTTCGTGATGGCCGAGGGCGCGTGGATTCTGGTGTTCGAGTCCCTGGCCAGCGCACGCCGGCGAGGCGCCGAGCCACAGGCCGAGATCCTGGGCTACGGCACGACGTGTGACGCGTATCACCGCGTGCGGCCCGAGCCTACGGGCGAGGAAGCCGCGCGCGCGATCGAGCTGGCCCTCGAGGAAGCCAGTCTTCCCCGCGACCGCATCGACTACGTGAACCTGCACGGCACCGCCACCGAGCTGAACGATCGCATCGAGACCCGCGCGGTGCGGCTCGCCTTCGACGGGCACAGCGAGCGGCTCCCGACGTCGGCGCTCAAGTCGATGACCGGCCACCCGCAGGGCGCGTGTGGCGCCGCGGGTCTGGTCGAGACCGTCGAGGCGATGCGGGAGGGGTGGCTTCCACCCACGATCAACTACGACAAGCCCGATCCGGCCTGCGACCTCGACTACGTGGCGAACGAGGGCCGCGAGGCCGACCTCCAGCACGCGGTCGTCAACTGCATCGCGTTCGGTTCGAAGAACTCCGCACTGGTCGTACGTCGCTGGGACCGCCGCTGACCGGACCCCGCGGGGGGGGGAGTGCACAGATGCTAGGCGCGCGAGGAGCCTTTCCGAGACGTGACGTTACCCACGTCGCAGGAAAGGCGACGAAGCGCAACGACGCGGATGGGCCGTTTTCACCGACTGATTACAGCTGAAAGGGCACGGGCGTGAAGCACACCGCGAACGCCGCCACCGCCAGCCACCCGGCCGCCTTCCGCGCTGGGTCCAGCTCCAGGTGGGGGTCCAGCACCGCAGGGTGACGGATCCGGATCAGGAACAGGATCAGCGCGGCCCACACGTACCAGCCCTGCCACCACCATCCCAAGACGAGCATCACGACGAAGAACAGCCAGCCGATGGCGTGCTGCTTCTTCCCGAGAAGCGAATACATGACGTGCCCGCCGTCCAGCTGTCCCACCGGCAGCATGTTGAGCGCCGTGACCAGAAGCCCGATCCAGCCGCTGAAGGCAACGTTCCCCAGATAGAGATCCTGTCCCTCCGGCACCGGCGGCCCGAACAGCGCGACGATCGCCTTGAACAGGAGCGGCTCGCCGAGCATGATGCCGGCGCCGGGTTCCACCGGGAGGACCGCCGAGTGGGCGACTCCCCAGATCGTCACGGGGATCGCCACCGCCAGGCCGGCGAGCGGGCCCGACGCGCCGACGTCGAGGAGCATCCGACGGGTGTAGATCGGCGACTTCATCTTGATCACGGCGCCGAGGGTGCCGATCGGCGAGAGGATCGGCAGCGGGATGAAGAACGGGAGTGTGACGTCCAGGCGATAGCGTCGCGCGGCGAACCAGTGGCCGAACTCGTGCGCGGCGAGGATTCCGAGGAGCGAAGCGGCGAACGGAGCGCCCTGCGCAATTCTCCCCGGATCGCGGAGCGGAAAGTCCAGCGGCGCGCCCTCGAGATACGCCCCCGCTATCAGCGTAGAGAGCGCAGTCAGGACGAAGGCCAGGAGGTTCCACGGCCACTCGCGCGGCAGGGCAGGCGCGGCGGGGTGGGTAACCGTCACCCGCGTGCGGCCGTCGACACGCTCGAAGAACCAGCTCACGTCCAGCGGCTGCAGCGCGGCTTCCAGCCGGGCGCGCGTTTCGGTCGAGTCGTACCTTAGCCAGCCGCGCAGGACGCGATTCGAGCCGACGCGGAAGACGGCAGGGCTCTCCAGCGCGGCAAGCGCGACGCCTTCCGCCGGGTGCCCGTGGTCGATCTCCTCGACATCGGGCTCCGGCACGAAGCGCTGTCGGCTCCAGAATCTCCAGCGCATCGAGGTCCCTCTGGACGTTTGGGTCGACGGCGTCATCCGGCCGCTCGATGGACCCGTGCTCGAGGCGCGGGACCGCGGGTTTCTGTACGGCGAGGCGGTCTACGAAGGCGTCAAGATCGTCGGGCGCCGGCCGCTATACCTGGCGCGCCACCTGGAACGTCTCGCCGACTCCTCGCGCGCCCTGGGGCTCGGGCCGGTGTGGGCCGAAGCCGAGGCCCGCGAGATCCTGGGCCGGCTCTTCGGCGACCGGACCGACGGCATGGCGCGCCTGTATCGCACCGCCGGCGTCGCGTCGCGGGGACCCACGTCGATCGTGTGGGTCGAGCCGCCCCCGCCCTGGGTCGCACAGCATACCCCCTTCTGGCGCCTGGCGTGCCACGACGAGCGCATCGTTCCCTATCTGCCCGCCGTCAAGCACGCGCACAGGCTCGCGCACGCGCGGGCGCGGAGCGCGGCGCGCGGGCGCGGATTCGACGACGCGATCCTCGTCCACCGGGACGGCTGGGCGCTCGAGGGCACGGCCTCGAACCTGTTCTTCTTCGAGGCCGACACGCTCCACACGCCCGGCGCCGAGTGCGGCATCCTCCTCGGGATCACCCGCGACCTCGTGCTCGAGCTCGCTCCCGGGTGCGGCTTTCGCACCGTCGAAGGCCGCTACCCGCCGGAGATCGTGGCGGGGGCCGACGAGTGCTTCCTGACGTTCACGAGCGCCGGGATCATGCCCGTCGCCGCGATCGACGAGGCGGAGCTGCCTTCCCCCGTCCCCGGCCCGCGGACGCTCCGGCTCGCGGCGGCGTACGGAGAGCGGGTGGCCCGCGACCTGGACGCGGAGCCGCCGCTCTAGCGCTTCCTCAGGTCGCTTTCTCCGAGACGACCGGGCCCGTCGACTGGCCGGCTCGCGCGCGGCGGTCGATCCGCGCCCAGCGCTTGTACATCCACATCCAGTGCTCCGGGCTCGCCCGAACGGCGGCTTCGAGCCGCGCGTTGAAGCGTGCGGCGTCCTCGGCCACCGCGACCTCAGGATCCGCTGCGTCGCTTTCCGGAAGCGGCTCGAGGCGCGCCTGATATCGCCCCCGCCCCGCTGCGCGGCAGAAGAACGTCAGGAGCGGCGCGCCGGACATCCGCGCGAGGCGGAAGGGGCCCACATGGGTCATCGTCGCGTGGCCGAACAGTGGCGCGATCACCCCTTCCCCCACCCGGCGCGGCTCCTGATCCATGACGATCCCCAGGACGCGCCCTTTCCTGAGCCAGCGAACCGCGGCGCGCATGTCGTCGTGATCGATCTGCTCGATCCCCGCGCTCGCCCGGATCGCGCGCAGCCGCTCCGCCAGGACGGGGTCCCCGGGTTCCTTGAACAGCACCGCGAAGGGATGGCCCGCCGCGGCCACCCGCCGGGCCAGCCATTCCCAGTTGCCGAAATGTCCCGAGAGGAGGATCGCGCCGCGCCCGCGCTCGAGCGCCGCGTCGAGGGCGCCTTCATTGTCGAGCTTCACGCGGGCGAGGATCTCCTCGCGCGTGTACTTGTGCGTGTGGAGGAACTCGACCAGGGAGCGCGCCATCCGCTTGTAGGAGCGATAGGCGATGCGCCGGCGGCTGAACGAAGACCACAGCGGATAGACGCGCTCGAGGTTCTCGTTCGCCACCCGCCGATCGAACCCCACCCAGAGCAGCGTCCCCACCGCGGCCGCCAGCGGCGTGGTCAGTCCACGCGGCATCCGCCGCACGGCGGCCGTGACGCCGCGCGCCACCGCGGTCTTCAGCCGCACAGCACCGAGCCCCCGTTCACGTTGAGGATCTCGCCGGTGACGTGCCGCGCGCGGTCGCTGGCGAGAAACGCGATCGCGTCCGCGATGTCCTCGGCGGTGGCTACTCGCCCGAGGGGGATCGCGTCGACGATCGCGGCGCGCTCCGCTCCGCTGAGAGGCCCCGCGCTCATCTCGGTGTCGACCCAGCCCGGGGCCACCGCGTTTACGCGTACCTCGGGTGCACACTCGACCGCCAGAGACTTGACGAGCGAGATCTGCGCGCCCTTCGACGCCGCATAGTGCGAGTGGAGCGACTCGCCGCGCTGCCCGGCGGTCGAGCTCACGACCACGATCGACCCGCCGCCGCGGCGCCGGATCGCGGGCACGGCCTCCCGGCAGAGCCGCCACGTCCCCCCGAGGTTGACCTCCAGCGTCTCGTCCCACTCCTCGGCGGTCATGCGCTCGATGCGGGCGCCCTTCCAGATGCCCGCGTTGGCGATCGCCACGTCGACGCCGCCCCACGCTTCCTCCACCTCGCGCACGAAGCGCGCGACCTGCGCGCCGTCGGTGACGTCCGTTCGCCAGCCACGCGCCATCCCGTCGCAGGCGCGCTCCAGGTCCCGCGCTTCGGTGTCGCCGGTCCGCCAGGTGAAGCCCACGCGGGCGCCGAGCTCCGCGAACAGGCGCACGCATGCGGCTCCGATGCCTCGAGAACCGCCGGTCACCAGGACGTTCTTTTCCCGGAAGTCGATCATCTGCCTCCACTCGCGGCGAGCCGCGGGGTTCGGCCTCTACACTAGGAACCGCCGGATCGCGCGGCAATCACACGGGCGAAGCGCCATTGACGGCCTTCCGGAGCGCGACCTACACTGCGCCCATGGCACCCCGGACGGAGAGCGAGCCCTCCCCCGATCGGGCCGCGCTCGTCCGTGAGCTTCGGGAGCGCATCTCTTCGCGCGAAGCCCGCCGCGAGGCCGCTCATCCGACCGCCGACGCGTCGTTCCAGGAACGGTACGACCATCTGCTCGGCGAGCTGGTCGACATCCTGGGAAGGATCCCCGAGATCGAGACCGAGCCGATCGGTTCCGCCGGAATCCGACTGGCCTACCAGCCGACCGAGCGGGAGGTGCGGATCACGGCGCTCGAGGAGCAGGGATTCGTGCACTTCGTCTTCGGTCATGCCACGCTGGGCACGCTGCACCGCGCCGAGCACCATGCCTCCCACCCCTTCGGAGAGACTCCTCCGGACGTCTCGCGACTCGTCCACCAGCTGATCGGCTTTCTCATCGAAGGCATAGAGCCACGGTGGCTGTCCGAGCGGCCAGACCCGGGAACGCCTGCCGCCCGGGCAGACCACACGCCCGGCGAGACGCTCGAGCTCCCACTGGAGTAGGCGAGCGCTGCCCGCTTGGCAGACGAATCCGCAAAAGTGGCAGGATTTGGAATGGCCCGCGGATTGCTTTTTGCTCGAGCGGAGCATTCGGATCGATGGATCCAGGCGCCGGGCTCGATCGTCTCCGGCGCCACGCGACCAAGCAAAGCCATGAGGAGGGACTACCATGAACAACATCACTCGCCATCGCCCGTTGAACAGCGTTTTCGCCGTGCCCCGCGACCTGAGCCGCCTGATGGACGACGTGTTCGGAGGGGGATGGGATGTCGGCGAGAACCTGCGCCAGTGGCTTCCGGCGACCGACGTCTCCGAGACCCCGGAGGCGGTGACGCTCCGCCTCGAGGTACCGGGGCTCAACCGGGATCAGATCAGGATCGCGGTCGAGAACAACATGCTGACCGTGCGGGGCGAGAAGACGCAGGAGACGTCGAGCGAGAACGAGACGTTCCGCCGCACGGAGCGATCGTTCGGCTCCTTCGAGCGGTCGTTCAGCCTGCCCGCCTACGTGGATACCGACAACGTCCAGGCGTCGCTCCAGGACGGCGTCCTCTCGATCGCGCTGCCGCGCCGCGAGGAGACCAAGGCGCGGGAGATCCAGATCGAAGGCGGGAACAGCCGCAAGCAGGTCGAGTCCAAGTAGTCATTCCCCCTGGAGCTGTTCGCTCCGGCGGGCCAAACCCCCTGACAAGAAGCGAAGCCCCCGGATCCCGGGGGCTTCGTCGTTTTCTGAACCGCGACTCCGAACCGCGACCGCGCCCGCGCGCTAGCGTGGGTCTATGAGCACCTCGATGATCAGCCGCTCGTAGAACGGGCAGTCCGAGCGGACCTTGACGACCGAGGCCACCGCCTCGTGCCCCGAGTCCATGAGCGGGGCCAGCCAGGTCGAGATCGTGCGCGGCACGTAGCCGATCGTCTGGGTCGAGGCGGTCTGCACCTGGATCGCGTCGGCCCCGATCGCGTTGTCGGGCTCGCGCCTGAGAACCAGCGGGTCGCCGGCGTGGATCGCTTCCAACAGCAGGTACCGGTTCTCGAAGCACAGGCCGTGGACGGTGCAGCGAAACTCGCGAGCCCGCCCCGGCCGGTCCGTAGGGTCGGCCAGTCGGATCACCCGGCTTCCACCACCTCCCCCGGCTCGCGCGAGCCCGCCTTCTCGCGGTAGGCCGCCACCAGGCGCTCGTACATCTCCTCCCGGCGGTCGAAGAGCCGCCGCGGCTCGCGGGCAGCGTGGCGGTCGAGGGCGTAAGCCGTCAGGAGCGGCAGCGCGATCGTCGTGTCCGCGTAGCAGACGACCGCGTCGGGGAGCTTCTCGGGATCGACCTTCCCCCACGAAACGGCCTCGCCGGGCGTGGCGCCGGAGAGACCGCCTGTATCGGGCCGCGCGTCGGTGATCTGGAGGTAGTAGTCGTGGCCGGCCTCCTCCAGACCCAGCACCTCCTGGATCTGAGGCTCGGTCTGGAGCACGAAGTTCTTCGGGGAGCCGCCCCCCAGGATCAAGACGCCGCTCTTCCCTCCGTTGCTCTTGGCGTCCCACACGAGGGCCGCCGTTTCGTTCACGTCGCGCGCGGAGTCGATCCGGAGCTTGTTTCCGCGTAGCTCGAGCTCCGCCACGTTCATCCCGATCGACGAATCGCCGGGCGACGATGTATAGACCGGCACGCCGTGCCTGTACGCGGCCGCCAGCAGCGACGTGCCCTTGCGCCCGAGCGCCACTTCCCGCTCGGCGACGTACTTGCCGCAGAGCCAGTGGAACTCGGCCGTGCCCATCTCCTTCTGAAACTCGGGCTGGGTCATGATGCGCCGGAAGAACGCGTCGGTCTCCAGCAGCACCTCGTAGTCGAACAGGATGTCGTAGATCCGCACCACGCCCGCCTCGCGCAGCACCGTGTCGTCGAGATGCGGCCGTCCGCGATGCATCTCGAGCCCGATGCCGAAGTGGGTGTCGTGGTACAGATTCGCGCCCGTGGACACTATCCAGTCGACGAATCCGGCCTCGACGAGGGGAATGAGGCACGTCATGCCGATCCCTGCGGGGGTCAACGCCCCCGTCAGCGACATGCCGACCCGCGCGTCATCGGCCAGCATCTTCTGCGTGTAGAGCTCGCACGCCTCGCGCAGCCGCCCGCCGTTGTACGCGAGGTAGGCGTTGTCCACGAGCTCCGCGGCGGTCATGCCGGCGGCGATCGGATCAGGGCGGATCGAGGGCCCCGAGAGCCAGCGCTGCTTGTTCATCCTCCTCCTCCTCTAACAGTTCGTGGAAATGCTATACGAGGCTCGCGTTGCGACTCCGCGGCGGTAGATGCAAGGCGGTCCGACGACGGCGATGCCCGAGTCATCGGCGAGGAGGACCAGCGCAGCGGATGCGGTCGCGGGGTCGCAACCCTCCGGGCGCACGGGGGTTGCCGGGCATCTACCTCTCTCGTCGTCG
>JAICQP010000002.1 GCA_025937815.1 Gemmatimonadota bacterium | reverse complement strand
GGGAGCGGAAGGGGTCTGGTGGCCCCTGCGGTCTTCAAAACCGTCATCGGGCGCGCACGTCGCGCCCGGGGTGGGTTCGATTCCCACACGTTCCCGCCATGCTCCCCTTCGCCCTCGCCTCGCCCGTAGGGCCTTTCCCCACAGCGGCGGTGCCAGACTCCTACCCCACGCTCCGACACGGTCCCGACACCATCGAGGCTCCGGCCTTCCTAGGTTCCGGCCCATGGTTGAAATGCATTCTCATCCACGGCTGGAGGAATCGATGTCTGTACGGAGAGCGGTATGGGTAACGGCGGCTCTGTCCGCGACGGTAGTCGCAGGGGTCGCCATGACGGCGGCGCGCCGCGGGGGCGCCGCCGTGGAGGCAATCGACTTCGGAGCGGTGCGAACCGCCCTCGTGCCGGCGTTCGACGCCACGGCACCGAAGCCATCGGCTGCGCGCATCAAGGAGTTCCGTATCCCGATGACGCACGAGACGATCGAGATCGCGGACGGAGTGACGTACGAGGGCTGGACGTTCGGCGGCACGGTACCGGGCCCGGTCCTGCGGGTCCGCCAGGGCGACACGGTGCGCATCACGCTGGTCAACGAATCCCCGATGGGCCACTCGATCGACCTCCACTCGGCGCGGATCCCGATGAACGAGGCGTTCCGGACGATCGGTCCGAACGAGGAACTCACCTTCGAGTTCGTGGCGAAGGACCCGGGCGCGTTCATGGTCCACTGCGGCACCCCACCGGTGCTGCTCCACATCATGCAGGGCATGTACCTGGCTATCGTCGTCGATCCAGAAGACGGTTGGGGAACGGAAGCCGACAAGGAGTTCGTTCTGATCCAGAGCGAGTTCTATCCCGCCGCGGGGGAGACCGAGATCGCCCCGGGGGGAGCGGACGTGCCGGCAGGACCGGATTACGAGGCCGCCCGCTCGCGTGACGCGAGCTACGTGGTGTTCAACGGGAAGGCGTTCCAGTACAAGGATCATCCGCTGACAGCCGATGTGGGGGATCGCGTGCGGTTCTTCGTGGTGAACGCCGGCCCGAACCTGTCGAGCGAGTTCCACGTTGTGGGCGCGGTGTTCGATCGCGTGTACCCGGATGGCGATCCGGCGCACGCGCTGACGGGCGTTCAGACGTACGGCGTCCCTGCGGGCGGTGGGGCTGTGTTCGAGACCGTGTTCGAGGAGGGTGCGAGCGGCGCCGGGGCGTATGCATTCGTGACCCATGCCTTCGCCGACGCCGACAAGGGCGCCGTCGGCGTTCTCCAGGTCGGGGGCGTCGAACTCGCCGCGGGAATGGGACATTGATAGCTTGAGGGCGTGGAGCCGGCGAGGAAGCAGAGTGGCGGATTCTCTCGAATCGGATTCTCGATCGTCTGCCTGACGCTCCTCGCCGCGTCCGGGGCGCTGGCCCAGGACCGCGACGACGATGAGGACTCCGGCGAGCGGCTCTACATCTCGCGTGGCTGTATGGGCTGTCACGGCGCCAGCGGGCGCGGGGGTGTAGGCCCCGCGCTCGCCGGGACGCCGCTGCCCATCGACGCGTTCCTCGGTCAGATTCGACATCCCCGCGACATCATGCCCGCGTTCCCCGAGGAGGTCGTCAGCGAGGAGGACGCCGAGGAGATCCACGAGTATCTGCAGGACCTCCCGCGCGACCTGCCTCGCCTCCGCGCCGACCTGCCGAGCGGGGTCCAGGATCCGGCGACCTGCGCGGAATGCCATCGCGGGCTCCACGCGACGGTGGTCCGCCAGTTCGAATCGAGCGCGATGGGCAGGCCCGGCGCACAGAATCCGCGCGTCGAGCAGCGCCCGACCATGACCTGCGCCGATTGCCACGGCACCGACCACGACAAGATCATGGCCTCACAGGGGCGCGTTCCCGAGACGACGTGCGCCGGCTGTCACGCTCAGATCTACCAGGAGCACGTGCTGGACGCCGGCCACTCCTACGGTCCCGGTCCGGGCGACCTGGGCATCAACTGGGAGCGGAACATCGGCGTGCCGAACTACGCGCAGATGCCGCGCAAGGTCATGGAGATGGGCTGCGATCCGTGCCACGCGCAGGCCGGGGCGTCCGACGCGGAGTACTGGAGCGAGGAGCAGCAGAAGTACATCGACACGAGCAGCCTCGTCTATCGCAACGGCTGCATCGCCTGCCACACGCGGCACTCCTTCAATCTCGTCGAGGCGCGCAAGCCCGAGGCGTGCTACACCTGCCACATGGGCCCCGATCACCCCAACTACGAGGCCTACATGAGCTCGAAGCACGGGTCGATCTACGTCGCGCGCGGCGCCGAGTGGGACTGGACCGCGCCGCTCGCCGAGGCCCAGTGGGACGCGCCGACCTGCGCCTACTGCCACATGGTCTACGTGCGAGAGGACGGGTCGCGCTACTCGAGCCACAACATGAGTCGGAAGATCGTGTGGGGGATGGGGACGCAGGCCGCGGGCGGCGAGCTGACCGACATCCTCGACCAGCCGGAGAACCGGGCGAAGCGGTTCGAGATGGTGCGGGTGTGCATGACCTGCCACTCCGAGGACAAGGCCCGCGGCTACCTGCGGTCGGCCGACGCGCACAAGCTCGCCGGGGACGCGCTCGTCATCGAAGCGCGGGACATCCTGGCCGCGCTCTACGACGACGGGCTGATCGAGCCGAGCCACGGGTGGCGAGCCGCCGGGCTACTGCCGGGCCCCGAGTTCTCCGCCGTTGAGCTGCCGAGCGGCCTCGCCGCGCACTGGCCCGCGGGACTCTACTACGACGTCACCGCCGTCGAGCGCGAGTACTTCGACATGTTCTTCTTCTCGAATCTGAAATCCTACAAGGGGGCGTTCCACATGAGCCCCGACTACGCGTGGTGGTACGGCTATGCGGACGTCCTGGGTCACCTGGCGCGACTGCGGGACGAGGAGCACCAGCTCCGGGACGCGCGCGCCACCGGCCGGCGCACGATGTTCATGCTGTTCACCGGCCCGGTCATGGTCCTGGCCGTTCTGCTCGCCGCGTGGCTCGGCTGGCGCGCCTGGCAGCGGCGTCAACCGTCCTAGAAGGCCCCGCTACTCGCCCACTCCGACACGGCTCTGCAGGTAGCGGCCGACGACGATCGCCGCCGGATAGGTGACCTCCTCTTCCGATCGGGCGTGGTGCCCGATCTCCTCTCCGAGCTCCGCGTACTGTGGCCGGTTCGCAGATTTGGCCGCCTCGATGAGGACCTCGATCGCGGCCCCGATTTCCCGGTGCTCTTCCAACATCGTCGGCAGCTCGGCCTCGAGCCGCGAGGCGAGATCGATGATGCGCGCGGGATCCGGAACGGCCTCGCCTGCCGCTAGGGCGGGAAGTACCCCCAGCGGAGGGAGCGCCAACTCCTCCTCCTTGGCAAAGTGAGGCTCCATGGTCGCCGCCAGGGCCCGGCCGGCCTCCCCCAGCTTTCCGGGCTCGTCGCTCACCCGCTCGAGGGCGGCCCGCAGCGCCTCATGCTCTTCGAGAATGGAAGGCGGGATGAGGTCCACGGTGTCCCGCGCGAAGGCCAGAGGCGACAGGGACGCGGCGAGCGCCATCGACGGGCCCAGGCGAAGCGCGTCGTCGTCATCCCGGCTCTCCCGCGCCTCCCCGCTCCCGCCACGGGGGCGGATCTCGGAGTGTCGGACCTGCCCGCCCAGGTATGCCGTGTAGGCCATTGCGGCGAGTGGCACGAACGATGCCGCGAGAAGCGCCCGCGTGAATCCCATCGTGACGCCGTGCCTGAACGCGATCAGGCCGCCGAGCGCCAGGACGCCGAATGCGCCGAGCACGACAGTGGCGACGAGAGCGATCTCCTCGTGTGTCTCGAGCACGGCCTCGGAAACGCCCGGCAGGTCCTCGACCAGTTCCTCGGCGGGTTCGCCGGTCAAGTACACGACGACTCCCACCGTCGCCGTGAGAACCGCCACCAGGAGTCCGGCGCGGGCGAGGCCCTGCTGGCGCCTCAGGAGAGCCAGCCCGCAGAGGATCGTGACCGTCAGCGCTCCGAACAGCGGTACATGGTTCAGCATGAGGTGGAGGTGAGCCGGATTCATCGGATCTCCTTTCGAGGGGAGGGGCGCGGCTTTCCACACTCCGCGCCATCCTATCTCGAGGCTATCGCGGCGTTCCGAGGCGGTCTGTCGGGGGAACCCCTCCAGGGGCTGTATGGAAATCGCGCTCTGGAGGCCCGGCGTGCAGTCCTGCCGGACAGCGGCCATGTTGTCCCGGTGCACACCAACGTTCGACGTTTCATCAAGACCGGGATCGTCTTCCTGTTCGCCGGGCTGCTGATCGGCGCGTGGATGCTCGTCGAGCGCGAGATCGGCGGATCCTGGCCGGGGCCGTATCTCGTGTCCGCCCACGCGCACGCCGTCCAGCTCGGGTTCGTGATGTTCCTGATTCTGGGGGTGGCGCTGTGGCTCTTCCCGAAGCCGCCGGAGGGCGACACCCGGTACCGACCGGAGCGGATCGACGCCGCCTACTGGACGCTGACGGTGGCCACCGCGGTCCGGATCGCGGGCGAGGTTGCGCGAAGCGCGGCGGGCCCGGAATGGCTCGGCTGGATCGTCACGGCCGCCGGGGTCGCACAGGTCATCGGGTTCGCGATCTACTTCTGGACGATGTGGTCCAGGATTCGTCCGGTGGGAAGCCATCTGCGGGAGGCGAAGGGCCAGCGGTTCTGAGGTTCGGCGAGGAAGCGGACGTCGCCGTTTCGCTCCCGGGGTCTTCGCAGGCCGCGCGCGCGAGATGGCGAGCCCGCTCCCACACGCGAGGATCACGATCCATGCGGCTGTGCGCCACCCGCAGGACCAGCTTGGTCCACGGGAGGCCGCGCAGCGAGATCGTGGACCCCGGCGGACGGTCGTAGTCGAACTCCTCGAGGGTCCGCCGCGTGCGACGCGGGTCGGACAACCGGGGATCGGACTCCCCGCGGATGACCCATCCCTCGTCCTGATACAGGGCGGCCGCGAGCCCCACGTTCGGCGGAATCGGCTCGTCGAACCAGCTCACGCTGTCCAGGAGGACGAGGAGCTCCACGGGAACGCCGAGCGACTCAAGCCGCCAGGCGAGCCCGACGGCGGAGCCGCCGCCGAGGCTCTGCCCGTAGATCACCCAGCGCGCCCGCTGGAGCTCAGCGGGCGTCAGTGCGCCGTCCTGGTCGGCGTCGAGCGCCTGCAGGACGAACGACCGGGCCACGTCGAGACGCCGGTTCTCGAAGGTCTCGGCATAGCGCCGGCCGGCGGGGTCCCGCAGCGCGAGCGCCAGGCGGCGCGCTCCCTTCGACCCGTCGTCCCATCGGTCCAGCCCTCCCAGGAACCCGACCGTCACGCAGGACCCGGCCGGGACCGGCATCGGGGTCGACAGATCGTCGATCTCCACCGTGGCGCAGCCGATCGCGAGGAGGGCGGCCACGGACGTGGCGGGGAACCGAATGCAAGCCATCGCGAACCAAGATAGATTCCCCACCATGCCCGCAGATAGGACGCCCCGGAGAACACTGATCCACGCCGTCGCGGCGCTCGCGCTCGCGGCGTGCGGTGGTGGCGGTGGCGGTGGCGACCCGCTGGGGCCGCCCGCCGCGAACGTGGTCGGTCACTATGCGATCAACCACACCGGCACGCTCACCGGGCTGCCACCCATCACCTGTCCCGGAGATCTCGACATCACGAGCCAGACGGGGACGTCGTTCTCGGGGACGATCACGATCACGGCGACCGAGGAATGTCAGGGGATCGCCGGATCCGGGATGGTCAGTGGGACGGTGACGAGCACCGGCGCGCTCTCGTTCACGATCACGATCACGAACCTCGAAGAGCTGCTCGAGGAGGCGGGATGCGCGATCGTCGGCGGAGATCCCGCGTTCACCGGCAGTGCCGGCGCCGCGGGTATCATCGCCAGTCGGACGATCAGCCTGAGCTGCGTGATCGAGGGCGGCACGCTCGAAACGGACTTCGAATACATGATCTCGGGGCCCAAGACTTGATCCGCGTGCCGGGAGCGGCCGCCCGGCGCCGGCTCCTGGCGATCACTCTCCTCGAGGCCGCGGCGCTGACGATCGCTGGAACCGGGTCGGCGCAGGAGATCCGGCCCTCCGAGCCGATTCCCCTCGACACGCTCCAGTTCGGCCTCGCCCCCGCCGACACCATTCCAGTGCTGGCCCCACGGTTCCGCGGCGGCCCGGCCGAGGAGATCCTGGCCGCCGTGCCGAGCGAGGACCGCCTGCCGCGAAACCCCCGCAACGCCGCGATCCGCTCGTTCCTCTTGCCGGGCTGGGGACAGTGGTATACGGGGCACCCTCTCCGGGCGATCGGCTTCGCGCTCGCCGAGGTGGGGTTCGCGTACTTCGGCTACCGCCAGCAGCTGGACGCCCTCGATCTTCAGGACGATCTCCAGGCTGCCCGCGAAGCGTTCTTCGCCGACCCGCCCCCCGATCTGCCGGAGGACCCCGTCCTCGCCGAGGAGGCCTTCGGCCAGACGCTCGAGGCGCGGACGATCCGTGCGGATCTGGACGAGGTGGAGGGACGCCGCGAGGACTTCTACGCCTATGCCGCGCTCTCGGTCATCTTCAGCGCCGTGGACGCCTACGTGGCCGCGCAGCTCGACCCGCTGAGCCTGGACGCCGATCCCTCGGGCCGCATCCGCGCCCGGATCCGCATGCCGCTGGGGAGCGACCGATGACGCGCGGGAACCCGCCGGCGAACGAGCCCCCGATCGAAGGTGCCCGCGTCCCGGCCGGTGCGGAGCGGCCGATCGGGGTGTTCGACTCCGGCATCGGCGGCCTCACCGTCATGCACGCGCTCATGGAGCGACTGCCGCGCGAGTCGCTGATCTACTTCGGCGATACCGCGCGCGTGCCCTATGGCCCCAAGTCGCGCGAGACCGTCACGCGGTTCTCGATCGAGAACGTGAGGCTCCTCACCTCCTACGACGTAAAGGCGGTCGTCGTGGCGTGCAACACGGCCACCGCCCGCGCGCTGCCGGTCCTGCGCGAGGAGTTCGACCTGCCGATCGTGGGCGTGGTCGGGCCCGGCGCCCGGGCCGCGGTCGCGCGCACGAAGACCGGCCGGATCGGGGTGATCGGCACGTACGGGACGATCGACAGCGGTGCCTACCGCGACCACCTGCTCGCGCTGGACGCCGATCTCGAGGTCGTCTCGCGGCCGTGCCCGCTGTTCGTCCCGCTGGCGGAGGAGGGGTGGACCGACCACCCGGTCGCCCGGCAGATCGCGGAGGAGTACCTGGCGCCCTTCCGGGACGACGGGATCGACACGCTGATCCTGGGCTGCACCCACTACCCGCTGCTGGCGCCCGTGATCGCCGAGGTCATTGGCCCCGGCGTGACGCTCATCGATTCGGCGGAGGAGACCGCGCGCGAAGTCGCGACGCTTCTCGCGGAGCGGGAGCTCGCGGCCAACGAAAGCGAGCCCGCCCACCGGTTCCTGGTCAGCGACCTGCCGGACCTGTTCCTGCGGGTCGGGCAGCGCTTCCTGGGGGGTCGGATCGGGGGGGTCGAGGTCGTGGCGGCGGGCTCGGCGTGAAACGCTCGAGCGAGAGCGTTCCTGCGGCGAGCCGGCCATAGGTGCGATGGACCGTCCAGTCCCCGAGATTGAGGTAGACGCCGCCGGGATGCTCGCTTCGCTCGGGCGCATGGACGTGGCCGGCGACGACCGCGTCGACGTCGGCCCGCGCGAGCTCGCGCACGGCCGCGGCGCGAAGGCGGTCGCGATACCGGGCGAGCGCCGCCTGGCTGTGGCTGCCTCGGCTCGCCGCGGACGTGCGGTCGGCGAGCCAATGGCCGGTGCTGGACGGCAGCAGGCGGAACGCGAAGATCGCGACGGGGTTCCGGAGCACGGCGCGTACGGCCCGATATCCGCCTTGCGCCCCGCCGAGGGCGTCGCCGTGCGTGAGGAGGAGCGCGAGGTCGTCGTGGCGCGCCAGGTGCGGGTCCTCGAGGACCTGGATGCCGAGCTCGCGCTCGAGCCATCCCGGGCCGCGCCCGGCGCGCACCCAGTAGTCGTGGTTGCCGCCCATGAAGGCCATGGCGACGTCGCGCGCCCGCGCCCGCTGGAGAGCGCGCAGGACGGGGCCGTGCTTTCGCGGCGGTTTCGCGTAGTCGAACCAGAAATCGAACACGTCGCCGAGGAGATAGAGCGTCGAACCGGCGTCGAGTCCATCGAGGAGCGCGATCAGGTCACGCTCCTTCGCGGCCTCGACGGCGGGTGAATGCGCGCCGAGATGAACATCGGAGAGGAACGTGACGATCGACATGGACCACGAAGGTAGCAGGCGGGAGCGAGCCGCGTGAACCGGTGGATCGAGAAGCGGGAGGAAGACCGCGCGTTCGCTCCCAAACGGGGGCTCTGGCAGCGGATCAAGGACGTCGCGCTCATGGACGTCGCGGTCCTGGTCAAGGGGGTGGACGCGGCCGCCATCGAGGCCCTGGAGGAGCGGCTCCTGGCGGCTGATTTCGGCGTGCCCGCGACGCTCCATCTGACCGAGGCCGTCGAGACCGAGGCGCTGAAGGGAAAGCTGCGGACCGAGAACGAGCTCAGGGAATTCCTGAAGGCGCGGCTCGTCGAGCTCCTCGACCCGGACGGCGCTTCCATAGAGATCGCGCGCGCGCCCGCGCCGCCCACCGTCGTGCTCCTCGTCGGCGTCAACGGCGTCGGCAAGACGACCACGCTGGCCCGCCTCGCGCACCTGCTTCAGGAGCGCGGGGAGTCGGTCCTCCTGGCCGCCGCCGACACGTTCCGCGCCGGCGCGATCGAGCAGGTGAAGGCGTGGGCCGCGCGTCTGGACGCGCCGGTCGTGGCTGGACAGGCGGGCGGCGACCCGGCCGCGGTGGTCTTCGACGCCGTCGACGCGGCGATCGGCCGAGGCATGACGTACGTGCTCGCGGACACCGCCGGCCGGCTCCACACCCAGGCCGATCTCATGGCCGAGGTGGCGAAGGTCGCCAGGGTGGCCGGCAAGCGGCTCGAGGGCGCGCCCCACGAGACCCTCCTCGTCCTCGACGCCACCACGGGCCAGAACGCGCTCGCCCAGGCACGCACGTTCGGCGCGGCGCTGCCGATCACCGGCATCGTCGTCTGCAAGCTGGACGGCACGGCGCGCGGCGGGGTCGTCGTCGCGGCGCGGCGCGAGCTCGGCGTGCCCGTCAAGTACGTGGGACTCGGCGAGGGCCTGGACGACCTGGCGCCGTTCGACGCGGGCGCCTTCGCGGAGGGCCTCCTCCGCTGAGCGGCGCGCTCGGGCTCGACACCGAGGTCCGGTTCCTGCCGGGGGTCGGCCCGCGGCGGGTGGAGGACCTGGCGCGGCTCGGGATCCGGACCGTCGGCGACCTCCTCCTCCATTATCCGCGCGACTACTTCGACGCGCGCCATGTGACGCGGATCGGCGATCTCAAGGCCGGCGAGACGGCGACGGTGGTGGGCACCGTGCGGACGATCGGCGAGCGGAAGCTCCGCGGCCGGAAGAGCATGGTGTCGGCGCTCCTCGAGGACGAGACCGGCGGGGTGGCGCTCGTCTGGTTCAACCAGCCGTGGGTCAAGGGGAAGATCGCGCGGGGCGACCGGCTGCGCGCGATCGGCGCCGTGACCCGCTTCCAGGGGCGGCTCCAGCTCTCGCCGTCCGAGTTCGACGTCACGCAGGACGACGGCGACGGCGGGCCCGCCACGATGCTGCCGATCTATCCGCTGACCGAGAACGTCACGCAGAAGGCGCTTCGGTCCTGGACCCGCGCCGCGCTCGACCGCCTCGAACCGGTCGATGACCCGCTTCCCGCGGATCTTCGCGAGCAGCACGGCCTCCCCCCGCTCGGCACCGCGATCGCCGACCTCCACTGGCCCGAGAGTCCGATCGCGCGCGACCGCGCGCGCCGGCGTTTCGCGTGGGAGGAGCTCTTCTGGTGGGAGCTCAGGCTGGCCCTCAAGGCCATCGAGCGCCGGCGCCCGGAGAGTGGGATCGCGATGGCGACGGAGGGGGAGATCGTGCCCCGCGTCGGCAAGGCGCTCCCCTTCACGCTTACACGCGCCCAGCGCCGGACGCTGTCGGAGATCTACCGCGACATGCGCTCGACGCGCCCCATGAACAGGCTCCTTCAGGGCGACGTCGGCTCGGGGAAGACGGTCGTCGCGCTCCTGGCGCTCCTCAGAGCGATCGAGAGCGGCTACCAGGGCGCGCTGATGGCGCCGACCGAGATCCTGGCCGAGCAGCACGCGCGGACGATCGGGCGGCTTCTCGGCGACGCGCCGGTCGATGCCGCGCTCCTGACGGGGAGCGTGGGCGGGAGGACGCGCGCGCGGATCGCCGCCGGCCTCGCGGAAGGCGCGATCGACATCGCGATCGGGACCCACGCGCTGATCCAGGAGGGAGTCGAGTTCCGCAGGCTGGGCCTCGCGATCATCGACGAGCAGCACCGCTTCGGCGTCGCGCAGCGCCTGGCGCTCACCCGGAAGGGCGCGGTGCCCGACGTCCTCGTCATGACCGCGACTCCCATCCCGCGCTCGCTCGCGCTGACGTTCTACGGCGACCTCGACGTGTCGCGGATCGACGAGATGCCGCCGGGGAGGAAGCCCGTCGCGACACGCGTTCTGGGCGAGCGGCAGCGGGAGCGGCTGTACGCGTTCCTCGCCGAGCGGCTGGCGGCGGGGGAGCAGGGGTACGTCGTGTATCCCCTGATCGAGGAATCCGAGGCGGTGGATCTCAAGGACGCGACCTCGGGTTACGAGGCGCTGGCCGCGCGGTTCCCGAAGGCCCGCGTCGCGCTCCTCCACGGCCGGGTGGCGTCCGACGAGAAGGACCGCATCATGCGCGCGTTCGCGGCCGGTGAGATCGACGTGCTGGTGGCGACCACGGTAATCGAGGTCGGCGTCGACGTGGCGAACGCGACATTCATGGTCGTCGAGCACGCCGAGCGGTTCGGCCTGTCGCAGCTCCATCAGCTCCGCGGGAGGGTCGGACGGGGGGAGAAGTCGGCGTACTGCTTCCTGGTCATCTCCGACGGCGCCGGAGCTCATGCCCGCGAGCGGGCGCGGGTCCTGGCCGCGACCCACGACGGGTTCGTGATCGCCGAGGAGGACTTCCGGCTCCGCGGGCAGGGCGACGTGTTCGGCACCCGCCAGCACGGCGCCCCCGATTTCCGGATCGCCGACCTCGAGCGCGACATCGACCTGTTGACCGCCGCGCGCGACGCCGCGTTCGATCTCGTCGACGCCGACCCGACTCTCGAGCGGCCCGACCACGCCCCGATCCGCCGCTGGCTCGAGCGGCTGGCGGAGAAGGACGCGGACCTGGCGCGCCAGGGATAAAACACGCGGCCGGGACCAGCGACGAGTTGACGTTCCCCTGATCTGTATCGCTTGCGGCGCTTCGTCCGCTTGGCGTCAGTCGATCCGGCGAGGGCTGTCTCCCGGGCCGGCGACGTAGCCGACCAGCTCGCCTGCCGCGTGGGAGACGACCAGCGGAAGCAGGAGCGGGACGCTGGCCAGGATGCCATCCTTGAGCCGCCCCTTCCCGGCCACATTGCGCAGCGTCAGATAGAGGAGAAACGGCGGCAGGATGACCGTCGATCCGATGCGCGCGAGACGTTCGATTCCCGTCATGTCAGCCAGACGGAATCCAGCGATCGAACGGCCGTTGTGGAAGTGCGAGGAGCAGGTTCGCCGGATACTGTGCGACTGATGATGGTGGACGAGGATCCGGCCGTCCGCCACCAGGCGCTCGCCGCGGGCGCGGATCTCCCGGTTGAACAGGAACTCCATCATGCCGAGCCGACCCATGGCTTCTGGGATTACCCGGCGCTTGTACGAGATGTTGGCCTGCAGGGCGATTTGCTCGCTCTCCCCGTTCCGGATGGGGGGCATGAAGGGGCTGAACACCAGCGCGAAGTTCGCCCAGTCGATGAGCGTCGATGTGGCGCCGTTCTCGACTGCGCCGCCGATGGCGGCGGCATCGGGGTGCTCCCGGTGGGCGTCGAGGATCCGCGCGCACCAGTCCGGGGCCACGCGGCAGTGATCCTCGGTGATCGCGATGATACCGCCGCTCGCCTGGGAGATTCCGAGCGCTCGCAGCGCGAAGACCGACGCGCCCCGCCGCTCCAGTACGCGCACGTTCGGATGGTTACGGGCCTCGGCCTCCGGAAATCCGGCGCCGTCTCCGTCGGCCACGAGGATCTCGGCCCCGTGCGCCGCGGCCTGGTCCCGCAGGGACTCGAGACACTCCCGTATCTCGGGCCAGGGATGGGTCGTGGCGACCACGATGGATAACCGATCGCTCATGCCGGCGTTTCCGCGCCCGAGGTGGCCACCTCGACCCCGCGGCGTCCTTCGCTCGACGTGGTGTAGCACTCGAGTGTCCGGCGGGCGGTCTCGATCCAGCTGTAGCGCGCACTGCGCTCGAGTCCCTGACGCCGACGCTCGTCGCGCAACCGCTCGTTCTGAAGCAGCCGGGTCATCGCGGCGACGAGGGCCTCCACGTCGTCGGGCGGAACGAGCTCAGCGGCGCCGGCGAGGTTTTCGGTCAGCGAGGTGGATAGAGACGAGATCGTAGGCACGCCGCACGCCATCGCCTCCAGCGGCGGGAAGCCGAAGCCCTCCTGGAACGACGGGTATACGAACAGCTTCGCGCCGGCGTAGTACCATGGCAGATCGGCCTGGGAGACATAGCCCGGCGCGTGGATCCGGCCGCGAAGTTCCGAGGAGCTCATTCGGAACAGCACTTCCTCGTAGCTCCAACCCAATCGCCCCGCCAGGACCAGGTGCGCATCCGTTCCCGAGCGGTTCACCAGTCGCCGATAGGCCTCGATGAGGTTCGGCAGGTTCTTGCGGGGCTCGATCGTGCCGACATGCAGGACGTATGACTCGGGTAGTCCCAGCCGCCTGGTCTGCCGCCGCACCTCTCCCGGATCCCGGACGCGGAACTCCTCGTTGATGCCTGGGATCACCTCCCGGATGCGATCCGGCGGCAGATCCCTGACGATCCGTAGGATCTGATCCCTGGTGGAGCGGGAAGGGACCGTTATCAGGTCCGCGCGACGGACGCTGCCGAGCAGCGCCCGGCGGTAATAAACGCTTCGCCGAAGTGCGGTGTGATATTCCGGAAGCGAGAAGAACGTCATGTCGTAGATCGTCAGGACGTGGCGCTGCCGGCCCCGGTAGAACGGCATGATGAACGACGGCGAGTGGACCACATCCGCGTTCCATCCCAGAGCCGCCGCCGGCAGCGCGACCTGCTGGAACAGCAGGCGCACGGGGCGGGGCCGAAGGGAGAGAGGGACGACTGCGAAATTCCCGGGGAGCTGGCCGTCGAATCGCCGCCGATCCTCGTAGTTCACGTAGACCCGGTACCGATTCGCGTCGTCGATCCGGCCCAGGTGGACTACGAGGTGCGTGAGGTAGTTGTCGACCCCGGTGGCCTCGGGCTGCAACGCGGTAAGGTCAATGGCAACGCGCATGGCAGGGGTCATTTCCGGGATCAAGGCTAACCTTCCGGCAATCCGCCTTCCAGCTTGACCGGCTCGCCGCGCGCGGGCTACGTTGGCGCGCGTGAACCACGCGGTCATCCTCGCGGGCGGCGTGGGAGAGCGGTTCTGGCCCGCCTCGACGCCCGATCGACCCAAGCAGCTACTACCCCTCATCTCCGACCGCACGATGGTGCGCGAGACGGCGGACCGGCTGGAAGGCCTCATTCCGCCCGAGCGCTGGCTCGTCCTGACGGCGGCGGCCATCGCCGACCGCGTCGCGGCCGAGCTTCCCGAGATGCCCCGCGAGCAACTGATCGGAGAGCCGGAGCCCAAGAACACCGCGGCGGCGATCGGCCTGGCGGCCGGCCTGCTGGCGGCGCGTGACCCGGATGCGATCCTCCTGGTGCTGCCCGCGGACCACGCGATCGGCGACCCGAAGGCGTTCCGTGCCACCGTCGAGGAGGGACTCCAGCTGGCGGCCGAGGAGCCCGTCATCGTGCTCTTCGGCGTCGTCCCGGACCGCCCCGAGACGGGCTACGGCTACGTGCGCCGCGGCGATCCCATCCGGACCCGCTCGATCGAGGCCTTCGAGGTCGAGGCGTTCGAGGAGAAACCCGACGCGCCGACCGCGAGGGCGCTCGTGCAGGACGGCCTCCACACCTGGAACAGCGGGCTCTTCTGCGGTCGCGCGAAGGTCTTCCTCGAGGAATACGCGGAGCACCTCCCGCTCATGCGCCGGACGATCGACTCGGCGGTGGCCGCCTGGAGAGACGATCACGCCACGGCGCTTCAGGGCTATTATGCCGCGGTCGAATCGACCTCGATCGACTACGGGATCATGCAGCAGACCTCGCGCGCGGTCGTTATGCCGGCCCGCGGCTGGGAGTGGGACGACGTCGGATCCTGGGAGGCGCTCGCGCGCTGGCTCGAGCCGGACGGCGACGGGAACGTCCGGGTCGGCGACATCGTGCTCGAGGGGTGTCGGAACGTGATCGCGTGGTGCCCGACGGGGAGGCTCTCCGCGCTCGGAATCGAAGACTGCGTCATCGTCCGGAGCGGCGAGGAGACGCTGGTCGTCCCCCGCGATCGTCTGGACGACCTCAAGCCCTTCGTACAGTCGCTCTCCGACGCGCGCGCCCGCCGATGAGCGTTCGGCTGCTTGGGGTCGCGGCGCTTCTGGCCGCCGCCTGCATGCCCGCCCGCTACCGCGAGGAGCTCCCGCCCGGCTCGGGCGACTCCACGAGCCCTTCCGGGGGAAATGCGAGCGCCGTGGCGGGGAGGGACGGCGGAGCGTCCGGAGCCGCGGGCGCCACCGTCGTCGGTCGTGTGACGCCCGACGGCACGCTGATCGCGGACACGCTGGCCCGTCCCGTTGCCGACACGACGCGGGTCGAGCGCGAGACTGTCGTCACCGGCGAGGTCCGCCCCGCAGCCGAGCTCGAGACGGCCCCCCCGACTATCGCAGAACCCCAGGGCGAATCGCTCGCCACGGGGTGGCGCGTCCAGGTCTACGCCTCGCGCTACCAGGCCGAGGCGTCGGCCAGCGCCACGCGGGTCCAGGGCGCGCTCGGCGACCGGGATCCCGTGTACGTCGAGCGCGACGATCCCTGGTTCAAGGTGCGGGTCGGCGACTACGCCGACCGCGCTGGTGCGGAGGCGCTGCGCCAGCGGCTCGCCGGGCTCGGATGGCCCGACGCGTGGGTAGTGCGGACCACGATCCGCACGCTGCCTTGAGCGTACCTCTTCTTCTCGTCGACCCGCCGCGGGAGCCCTTCTGGCCGCTGGCGGCGACCCGTCCGGCTGCCGATCTGCTGGCCGGCACGCGCACGTTCCGCGCGCGCTGGAGCGACCGGCACGGCCCGCTGGCCGCGCTCCTCTGCGACGAGGACGTGGCGGGCTGCGCGTTTCGTTCCGGGGTTCCGCCGCCGGTCAATGACCCGCCCGGCGCGGGATCCGGTTGGCGCGTGGCGCTCGCCACCTGGGTCCCGCCGCGAGGCTGGTCCTTCGGCGACGAGCCGGCCGAGTACCGCGCGGGCGGCGAGCCCGTCGCCTGGAGGCTCGACGAGGCCCGCGCGAGAGAGATCGCAGAGCGCATCGGAGGGCCGCTCTGGGGCGGCTCCAGCTACGACGCGGTGATCGATCTGGGGCTGCCGCACGTCGAGGCCGGCGGCGCGCTCTGCGATTCGATCTGGGGGACGATGGCCGCCAACCCCGAGCTGATCGCCTACGACGCCGAGGACTTCGAGGGCGTCGACACCTTCTCCGGCGTCGATCCCTTCGTGCTCCTCGGGGACGACCTCCAGGTCGGCGCGGACGTGGCGATCGGCCCGTTCGTCGTCCTCGACGCGCGCGAGGGCCCGATCATCCTCGACCGCGGCGTCAGGGTCGAGCCACATGCCATCCTGCGGGGCCCGATCTACGTCGGGCCCGAGAGCACCGTCCTGGGGGGCGAGGTGGGGCACGGGACATCGATCGGGCAGCTCTGCAAGGTGCGGGGCGAGGTCGAGCAGACGGTCTTCCAGGGCTTCTGCAACAAGGCACACGATGGGTTCGTGGGCCATTCGTTCATCGGCGAGTGGGGAAACCTCGGCGCGTCGACGGTGACCAGCGACCTGAAGAACACCTACGGCCCCGTGCGCGTGAGCGGGCCCGAAGGGCGGGTCGACACCGGGCTCCTCAAGGTCGGGGCGTTCCTCGGCGACCACGTGAAGACGGGGATCGGAGCCCGCCTGACGACGGGCGCGAGGATCGGCGCCGGAAGCCATCTCTTCGGGGGCGGCGTGTCGCCGGCCTGGCTCCCCGACTTCTCGTGGGACGACGGCAGGGAGCGGGTGCGCGTCCGGCTCGACGCCTTCCTCTCGACCGTGGAGACGGCGATGCGCCGCCGCGGCCAGTCGCCGACCGAGGGCGAGCGGGCGCTGTGGAGCCGGCTCCAGTATCTTGACCACCCAACGTCGTCCTGACAGGTCGTCGTCCCGACCCGCGACCCAAAGCCCAAATGCGCATCTTCCTGACCGGCATCGACGGGTTCGCGGGCCGGCACCTCGCGGCCCTGCTGGCGGCGGAAGGGCACGCCGTGGTGGGGTCCTCGCTGGAACCGACCGCGATCGCCGGGGTCGAGCGGATCTGGGCCTGCGACGTCCGGGAGCAGGACCGCGTCGAGCGCGTGCTCGCCGAGGCCGCGCCCGACGCCCTCGTCCATCTCGCCGGACAGACCAGCGTGGCGGCGGCCTTCAGCCGGCCGGGCGAGACGTTCGCGGTCAACGCGCTTGGCACGCTGCACGTTTTGGAGGGGTGTCGCAGGACGCAGGTCGGCCGGGCGCTGGTGGTCACCTCCAGCGAGGCATACGGGCGGCGCTCGGCCGAGGATGGGCCCGTGCCGGAGAGCGCGCCGCTCGAGCCGGTAAGCCCGTACGGGACGAGCAAGGCGGCCCAGGATCTGATCGGCGCTCTGTACTGGCGCGGCTACGGACTGGAGGTCGTTCGAGCCCGGGCATTCCCGCACACGGGCCCGGGGCAGGACCCGCGCTTCGTGTTCTCGTCCGTGGCGCGGCGGATCGCGCGCGCCGAGGCCGGACGAGGACCCGCCGTGATCGAGATCGGGAACCTCGATCCCACGCGCGACGTATCGCACGTCCGCGACGTCGTCGAGGCGTACGCGATGCTCTTGCGTCAGGGCGCGCCGGGCGCGGCCTACAACGTCTGCAGCGGCGTCGGGCGGACGATCGGCGAGGCGCTCGAGGTCCTGGCTTCGTTGTCGAACGTGCGGATCGAGTTCGCCGTGGACCCCGCGCGTCTGCGGCCGGCCGAGGTCCCGTGGATGGTCGGCGATCCCCGGCTGGCGCGCGAGTCGATTGGATGGGTCGCCACCCGGGGGTGGGAGGAGACCGCGCGCGACCTGCTCGAGCACTGGCGCGAGCGCGTGGCGAGCGAGCCGGAGATACCGGCCACACAGGAGAGCGAACGCGGATCATGAGAGGACATCGGAACATCCTGGGACGGCTGCTCGTGCTCGTCGCGATCCAGCTGGCGGCGTGCGACGACGAGAACCCGTTCCGCAACACGACGCCGCAGGTCTTCGAGGGCGAGAGCCAATTGTGGGAGCTCGGCCTGCCGGCCTTCCCCTCGGGTTGGGACTTCGCATCCGCGCACCGGATCTTCGTGGGGACGGACGAGATCGGCGGGTCGACGGGGACGTTCCTCCTCGACGCGCGGCCGAACGGGACGCTCGTCTTCCGGGCCTTTTCCACCTTCCTGGCGCCGGGGCTGACCAGTGTCCGCACCGGGATCCAGGACCTGGGCGCGGTTCCGTACGAGTCGGTCGAGGAAGTGCCCGAGGACGGCTACAGCGACGTCGACGACGAGGCCGGCGTGCCGGTCGAGGCCGGCCACGTCTACGCCTTCCGCATCTCCCGCTCGCAGTCCGGGATCGTGCCGATCAACTACGCCAAGCTCGCCGTGCTCGAGGTCGGCAGCGAGTTCCCCGGCCAGCCCGGATCGCGATTCGCGCGCTTCCGCTGGGCGTATCAGGTGCAGCCGCTGAATCGCCGCGTCGTCGAGTGATGCTGGACGTCCGGATCCTGCGCGAGGACCGCGAGCTGCTCCTCGAGGGACTCGCCAGGCGCGGGGACTCCGCCGACGTGGATCGGTTGGTGCGCCTCGACGAGGAGTACCGGCGGCTCCTGGCGGAGAGCGAGCGGCTCAAGGCCGAGCGGAACGCTCGCTCCAAGGAGATCGGCGTCATGGTGCAGGGCGGCCGCGCGGAGCAAGCCGAGCAGCTCAAGTCCGAGATGCGCGCGGTATCCGACCGGATCAAGTCGCTGGACGACCAGTCGAGCGCCCACAAGGAGACGCTCGACTCGCTCCTCCTCGAGCTGCCGAATCTGCCGCACGCCTCGGTTCCGGCCGGCGGCCCGGAGGCCAACGTGCATGTGCGGGAGTGGGGTCGCCCGCGCGAGTTCGACTTCGAGCCGAAGCCCCACTGGGAGCTCGGCGAGCGGCTGGGAATCCTCGACCTGGAGCGCGCCACGAAGATCGCGGGCTCCGGATTCGTCGGCCTGACGGGCGCGGGAGCGGCGCTTTCCCGCGCGCTGATCGCGCTCATGCTCGACCGCCACCGCGCGAACGGCTACCGCGAGATCGCGCCGCCGTACCTGGTGAACGCTGCGACGGCCACCGCCACCGGCCACCTGCCGAAATTCGAAGAGCAGCTCTACGCCTGCGACCGCGACGAGCTGTACCTGATCCCCACGGCCGAGGTGCCGATCATGGGCTGGCACCGGGAGGAGATCCTGGACGCGGCCGCGCTGCCGCTGCGTTACTGTGCGCACACGCCGTGCTTTCGCCGCGAGGCCGGTGCGGCCGGGCGGGAGACCCGCGGCATGATCCGCGTCCACCAGTTCGACAAGGTCGAGATGGTCGCCATTACGGCTCCCGAGGCATCCTACGACATGCTGGAGACATTGACCGCGGACGCCGAAGCCGTCCTCCAGACCCTCGAGCTGCCCTATCGCATACTCCTCCTCGCCGCGGGCGACATGGGAAACGCGGCCGCCAAGACGTACGACATCGAAGCCTGGGCGCCCGGCGTGGGGATGTGGCTCGAGGTGTCGTCGTGCTCGAACTGCGAGGCGTACCAGTCCCGGCGGGCGGGCTTGCGCATGCGGGCCGAGGGCGCGAGCGGGACGCGCCACCCGCACACGCTGAACGGGTCGGGAGTCGCGCTCCCGAGGACGATGATCGCGCTGCTCGAGAACGGCCAGAACGCCGATGGCACGGTCACGCTTCCCGCGGCGTTGCGCCCGTACATGGGGGGCCGCGAGGTCCTGGAGCCGGAGTCCTAGGAGGCGGCACGACGCGGACCTCGATCACGCCGCCGCACGCCTGGCCGCGCGTCTGGCCGATCGTCGCGGTGGTGGCGTACCTGGCGCTCTTCATCGGGTACGCGTGGTTCACGCGCGCGCTCGTGGAGGACATCCGTGAGGACACCGAGCGGCTGGCGACGCTCTACGCGCGAGCGCTGAGTGTCACCTCGGCGGAGGACGCGCAGCTCCTCCTGTTCGAAGAAGTGATCCAGAGCTTCCCGTACCCGGTCATCCTCACCGACGAGCTGGGCAACCCGACCGCATTCAAGAACCTGGATCTCGACATCGAAAGCGAGACCGGACCGTGGAGCCCGGCCGACCGGCTGGCGCTCAGACAGGAAGCCGCGCGCATGGACCGGATCGCCGATCCCTATCCCGTGCTCGACGAGAGTGGCGTCGTGATCCAGCGGATCCACGTCACGGAGGCCGGCACGATCACGCTGCTCCGCTACCTGCCCTACATCCAGGCCCTGGGACTGGCCGCGATCGGGCTGATCGCGTTCTGGCTGATCCGCTACAACCTCCGCGTCCAGCGCGGCCAGATCTGGGTGGCGATGGCCCGCGAGAGCGCGCATCAGCTGGGCACTCCGATTTCGTCCCTGTACGGCTGGGTCGAGCTCCTCAAGGCCGAGCGCACCGCCGCCGTCCCGGCCGGGACGGGCTCGGACGACGACCGACGTGAGGTCGACACCGACGCCGCGCTGGCCGCCATGGAGCAGGATCTCGACCGGCTGACGAAAGTCGCCAACCGGTTCGAGCTGATCGGGAGGAATCCCCAGCTCGCGCCGCTCGACCTCCGCGCCGTCGTCCGCGACCTCGAGGAGTACTGCCGCGCGCGGCTCCCGCGCCGCGGCCGGACCATTCGCCTGACGACCGCCTACGAGCCGGCGCCCGTGGTGGAGGCCAACCGCACGCTGCTCGAATGGGCGCTCGAGAATCTCGTCAAGAACGCGGTCGACGCGCTCCAGGCAACCGGCGGCGAGATCTCGCTCAGGGTCGCGCGCGGCCCGGCACCCGGCACGGCCATGGTCGAGATCTCCGATGACGGGCCGGGGGTCCCGTGGGCGCTGCGCAAGCGGATCTTCGAGACCGGCGTCTCGACCAAGCCTCAGGGCTGGGGTGTGGGCCTCTCGCTCGCCAGGCGGATCATCGAGGAGAATCACGGTGGCTCGCTCGAGCTGGTCGCTTCGGAGCCGGGCGCGGGCACGACGTTTCGCGTCACGCTGGCCGCCAGCGGCGAGGGCGAGGCGGAGCGCTCGTGAACGGCCCGCTCCAGAACCTGAACCCCGCCCAGCGCGAGGCCGTGATGCATGGCCCCGGTCCGCTGCTCGTGCTGGCCGGCGCGGGGAGCGGAAAGACGCGCGTCCTCACCCATCGCATCGCGTGGATGATCCTCCACCACGGGGTCGCGCCGCGGCACATCCTCGCCGTCACGTTCACCAACAAGGCCGCCGGTGAGATGAAGGAGCGCGTGCTGACGCTCCTGGCGGACCGGGTCGACGGGATCCAGGGCCTCTGGATCGGGACCTTTCACTCGGTCTGCGCCCGGATCCTGCGCCAGATAGCCGATCGCTTCGATTATCCGCGCGCGTTTACGATCTACGACGGGGATGACACGCTTCAGATCCTCAAGCAGGTCATGGACGCAATGAGCTGGTCGATCGGATCGCTCGACGCGTACGGCGTGCGAGGGCGGATCTCGGACGCCAAGAACCGGCTCCTGTCGCCAGAGCAGTACGCGGCGCTCCATCACGGACACGTCGAGGAGGCCGTCGCCGAGGCGTATCGCCGCTACCAGGCCGTCCTGCGCTCCAACCGCGCGTTCGACTTCGACGACCTGCTCATGCAGACGGTCGTCAAGCTCCGTGAGGACGAGGCCCTGCTGGCGTCGTTCCGGCGCAAGTTCCGCCACGTCCTCGTCGATGAATACCAGGACACGAACCACGCGCAGTACCAGTTCATAAAGATGCTGACCGAGGAGCATCGCTCGGTCACGGTGGTCGGCGACGACGACCAGTCGATCTACGGTTGGAGGGGCGCCGACATCCGGAACATCCTGTCGTTCGAGGACGACTTCCCCGAGGCGGTCTCGATCCGGCTCGAGCAGAACTACCGCTCGACGGCCAGGATCCTCGACGCCGCCCACGCGATCGTCGAGAAGAACCGAGAGCGGAAGCCCAAGAAGCTCTGGACCGAGCGCGAGGCGGGCGAGCCGCTGATCGTGCACGGCGCTGCCGACGCCGAGAGCGAGGCTGAGTGGGTGGCGCGGACGATCCAGTCGCTCCAGCGCGAGGGGCGCTCGGCCAGCGACGTGGCAGTCCTCTACCGCACGAACTCCCAGTCCCGCGCCCTGGAAGAGGGGATGCGCCGCCGCGGGCTGCCGTACGTGATCGTCGGGGGTACGCGGTTCTACGAGCGGCAGGAGGTCAAGGACGCGGTCGCGTACCTCCGGATCCTCGCCAATCCCCTCGACGACTGGTCGATGAACCGCGTGCTGGGGGTACCCAGGCGCGGGATCGGTCCGGTGACGATCCAGGCACTGGAGGCCGTGGCCCAGGAGCGGGGGACCGGGCTCTCGGGGGCGCTGGACGACCCGTCGATCTTCCTGCAGGTCAACGCGCCGACGCAGGCCGGGCTCAGGGAGCTGGCCGAGCTCCTGGACCGGTTCCGGGAGCGGGCCGCGGTCGAACCGGCCGGCGGTTGGGTCACGGAGTACTTCGAGAAGGCCGGCCTGTTCGCCCATTACCGTGCTCTCAAGGACCCCCGGCGGGAGGACCGGATCGAGAACCTCTACGAGCTGGTGGCCGGCGTGCAGACGTTCAGCGACGAGCGCCCGACCGCTCCCGGGGAGGGGGACCTGGCCGCCTTCCTGGAGGAGGTGAGCCTCCTCACCGACCTCGACACCGCCGCGCTAGGGGGTGGGGTGGTGACGCTCATGACGCTCCACAACGCCAAGGGCCTGGAGTTTCCCGTCGTGTTCCTCGCCGGATGCGAGGAGAACCTCTTCCCGCTGGCCCGGGCGCTCGAGTCCCCCCGGGAGTACGAAGAGGAGCGGCGGCTCTTCTACGTGGGCCTGACGCGGGCCAAGGACCGCGTATACCTGAGTTATGCTCACGAGCGTTATCGCTGGGGGCAGAACACGATCGCCGGGCCCTCGCCGTTCCTGGCCGAGCTGCCCGAGGACCTGGTCGAGTGGGAGGAGGAGCCGCTCAGCCGCTGGGGCGGCTGGCACGGCCGGCGCACCTCGTTCGGGTTCGGGGGCGGTTCGGGCTCCGCCGACGCGGCCCGCGCGACGGCCTGGGACAACACCATCGCGGTCGACGACCCGGCGGGCGACTCGGTCGAGCCCGACGAGGTCTCCGACCTGGCCCCGGCCTACCGTCCCGGCGAGCGGGTCGCCCACCGCGAGTTCGGCCCCGGCACGATCAAGGCCGTCAGCGGGACCGGCCGGGACCTCAAGGTGACCGTGCGGTTCGACCGGGCGGGGGAGAAGCGGCTGGTGGCCCGCTTCGCCCGTCTGGAGCGCGAATGGTAGAGGCCTTTCCGGGCGCGATTCTTGCCATTATCGTGCAGGACGCCCCATGACGATCCCGGAGAGAAATTCCGAAGCCGAGCCGCGGCTGAACCCGCAGATGGCGATCGAGCTGATCCTCGGCCGCCAGCTGATCAGCTATCTGGGCGTCCCCATGTTCCTGGTGGACCCCCGGGGCGACCTCCTGTACTACAACGAGGCGGCCGAAGCCGTCCTCGGCATCCGCTTCGAGGAGACCGGCCGGATGCTCCGCGAGGAGTGGTCCCACGTCTTCAGCCCCACCGACGCCCAGGGGAACCCGATCGAGTCGTCCGAGCTCCCCTTGATGATCGCCCTCGAGAAGGGCCGTCCCGCCTGGTCGGAGATGTACATCCACGGCCTCGACGACAGCACGCGCCACATCGAGGTGATCGGCATCCCCGTCATCGGGCTCGCCGGCAAGCATCTGGGCGGCCTGGCGATCTTCTGGGAGGTCGAATAGGCGTCACCGTGACTCCGTGGGGGACGCGCGGCTCGCTTCCCGCGCCCGGACCCGAGAGCCGGCGCTACGGTGGCAACACCTCCTGTGTCGAGGTGCGCTGCGACTCCGGCGCCCTGCTCGTGCTCGACGCGGGGACCGGGATCCGCCGCCTGGGCGCGGCTCTCAAGAGCGGCTCGCCGTGCGAGAACGGCCTCGCGAACCGGATCGACATCCTCCTGACGCACCTCCACATGGACCATATCCAGGGTCTGGGGTTCTTCACCCCGCTCTACGAACCGGAGATGGAGATCCACATCTGGGGCCCCGCGAGCACGGCCCGGCCACTGCGCCAGCGGCTGTCCCGCTACCTGTCGCCGCCGCTCTTTCCGGTGCATCTCCGGAGCCTGCCGAGCCGGATCCTGCTGCACGACGTCCCCCGGGAGGACCTGACGGTGGGGAACTTCCGCGTGACCTCGGCGTTCGTCTGCCATCCGGGGGCGACCGTGGGGTTCCGAATCGAGAGTCCGGACGGGGTGATAGCCTACCTGCCCGACCACGAGCCGGCGCTCGGGGTGAGGGATTTCCCCGGAGATCCGATGTGGACATCGGGGTACTCGCTCGCGCGCGGGGCGGACATCCTGATCCACGATGCCCAGTACACGGCCAGGGAGTATGCCAGCCACGTGGGGTGGGGCCACAGCTCGGTCGACCAGGTGCTGGCCTTCGCCGCGATGGCGGGCGCGAAGCACGTGGTGCTCTTCCACCACGATCCGGTTCGCGAGGACGAGGAGCTGGAGCGAATCCTCGCCGAAGCGCTCGCCAAGCGGGACGGATCGGCGGTGACGGTGTCGGTGGCGGCGGAGGAGCGGAGTTACCGGCTGGAGAAGGGCGAGCTTACGGTGGAGCCGATCCCGACTACTGTCTGAGCTCTACTGGCTGTCCGGCCCGTACACTTCCGGGACCAGCGTCTGTTCCTCGAACGGGGTCCGCTCGTACTTCTTCTTTTTCTTGGCCTTCGGCCGGGGCGGCAGATCCGTCTTGGGGATGGCCGTCAGGTCCTCGTACGGGATCTGCTTCAACAGGTGCGCGATGCAGTTGAGCCGGGCGTGCTTCTTGACGTCGGCGTTCACGACGTACCAAGGCGCCTGCGGGATGTCGGTGTGGAGGAACATCTCGTCCTTGGCCCGCGAGTACTCCAGCCACTTGGACCTCGCTTCGAGATCCATGGGACTGAGCTTCCAGCGCTTCAAGGGATCGTTCATCCGCGCCTGGAAGCGCTTCTCCTGCTCCTCCTCGCTCACCGAGAACCAGTACTTGATCAGGATGATTCCGTCGCGAATGAGCATCTGCTCGAACTCTGGGCAGGCGCGCAGGAACTCCTGGTACTCATCCTCGGTGCAGTATCCCATCACGCGCTCGACCCCGGCGCGGTTGTACCAGCTGCGATCGAAGAGGGTCATCTCACCGGCTGCGGGGAGGTGGGCGGCGTAGCGCTGGAAGTACCACTGTGACCGCTCCCGCTTGGTCGGCGCCGGTAGCGCGACGACGCGGACAACACGGGGGTTGAGCCGTTCCACGATCCGCTTGATCACTCCGCCCTTGCCGGCCGTGTCCCGCCCCTCGAAGATGACCACCACCCTCAGGCCTTCGTGCCGGATCCACTCCTGCAGCTTGGCGAGCTCGAGCTGGAGGCGTGCGAGCTCGCGTTCGTAGACCTTGTTCCGGATCCGGGTCCGCGGCTCGTCCGTCTTCTTGTCCTTCTTTCCCTTCTCCTTCCCTTCCTTCCTGGGGCGCTCGTTCTCGGATCGCGTGTCAGCGGTCGCCGCTGCCCCGCGGCCCGGCGATCGGTCATCTCGCTTCATGCGCTTGATCCTCGGGGATCGAGTGGTCCGAGTGTGGTCCTGGGAGCCTCAGAGGATCGATTTCCGGCGACCGAAAGTCAAATCGTCCCCGAGGCGGGGACGCACTAGTCCTGACGGGGGTTCGCGTATCCGGTGAGGATCCGGTCGATCCTGGACTTCAGGTCTTCGTGGATGTCCAGAATCGAGCGGTCGCCGTCGACGCGGTCGATCGAGAAACGGGACATCAGCGGCTCGAACTGCCCGCGCATGGCCTCCTGGTACACCATGAAGCTCCGGTACCAGTCCCGCGCAAGGCCCAGGTCCATGCCGGACTCCCAGTAGTCGAGCTCACCGCGGGACGAGAGGGTGCGGTCGAGGATGTTCTCGGCCGAGGTGTCGAGCAGGTACACGGCGTCCGGGACGACCGCCATCGAATACAGCGGCTCGAGCCACTCGAACGGGGCGCCCCGCACCATGTCCCTCGCCATGAGCGTGTAGATGTAGCGGTCGGCGAGCACGACGGAACCGGCGCGCAGCGCGGGAAGGATGCGGTTCTCGAGCTGGTCGTAGAAATCGGTCGCGTAGAAGAGCGCCATCGTGCGCGGGCTCATCACGTTGCCGTTCTTGGCCTGCTCGAGCTCGTTGGCCACGAGCTTGCTGCGCTTGAGGCCCATCTGCTCGACGGCGAACCCCAGCTGCTCGAGCCAGCGCGACAGGAGCCAGATCTGGGTCGAGCGCCCGGACGAGTCCGGTCCTTCGACGACGATGAGCAGGCCGCTCAGCTCCTCCATGTCGATGCCGGGGATCGTGTGGCGGTACGTCCGGTGGCTCACCACTCGCCCTCGGCGTCGATCAGGTCCTCCTCGAAGACGGGCGGCGGGATGCCGTACTGGTCGTGCACCACGCGCTCGATGCGGGACGGATATGCGCTCAGGTCGATGCGCTCCTGGATGAGCTTGCGAGCGGCCTGCTGCTGGTGGTGGATGGGGAGCGTGGCATCCATGGTCACGAACCCGAACTCCTCCACCATCTCGGCGTAGTTGCGCGTGATGCGGTCCTGGAAGATCCGGAAGCCCTCGCGAAGATCCAGCGAGAGGCCGAGATCCATTCCGGCCTCGAAGTAGTTGGGCTCTTTGCGGGACTTCGTCAGCCGGTCCAGCGCGGTTTCCACCGGAACGTGATACCAGAATGTGATGTCCGGAGGCTGGGCGAAGCCGTAGACCTCGCGCAGCCAGGCCGGGTCGCAGCCCCGCGCCTTGTCGCGCGCGTAGGATGTGTAGACGTACCGGTCGCAGAGGACGATGTAGCCCGCCCTCAGCATGGGCAGGATCTGCCGCTCGTAGCGGTCGGCGAAGTCCGTCGCGTGGATGAGGCAGAAGGTCGTGGGGGTCAGGAGCAGCCGGCGCTTGGCCTTTTTCGTGGCTTCCATGACCAGCGGGCTGGAGTTCCACTCGCTGAAGAAGACGCGGCACCCCAGTCCGACGAGCCACTTGTGCAGCAGGTCGATCTGCGTCGACTTGCCCGAGCCGTCCACACCTTCGACGGCGATCAGGCGACCCGGCATGTCGTGGCCCTCAGGGGAAATCACTTCTCACCGCCTCGTTGGCGAGGACGATCTCGAGACCGAATGTCTTCTCGAACAGCCCCTTCTTGCGCTCCAGCGCCCAGCGCTCGAGCTCGAAGTCGCCTTCTCCCTCGAGCTCGATCTCCATGTGCTCGTCGTCGAGCTGGATCGCGATGTCGCGGACGTTCTGGACGTGCTCCCGGTCGAAGGCGTCGGCGACCCGCAGGATAGCCGAGAGCCTGGTGACGCGCTCCTGATCCTCCTCGGACAGCGCCTCGTAGGGAGGGTGCTTCGTGGAGGGGTCGGCGCGCCGGTGGTAGCGGGCGACGTTGGCGACGAGCTCGACTTCGTCCAGGTCGAGGCCGGGAAGCTCCGATTCCGATATCAGGTAGTAGGAGTGCTTGTGATGGCGCTTGTAGGCGATCCGCTGGCCTATGTCGTGGAGGATCGCCGCGGCGACGAGGATCTCGCGATCCCTCTCGTCGAGGTGATGGTCGTCCGCGAGAGCGTCGAACAGGAGCTCCGAGAGGCGGGCCACGTGGACACCGTGCTGCTCCTCGAAATGAAAGCGGCGGCCCAGCGCCACGGCTCCGGCCACGACCTCGCGCGCGCGCCGTCTTCCGTGTCCTTCGCCACCCGTGACGACGTCGACCAGGTCGATCATCGCGCCCTCTTTGACGCCCACGTTGGGGACATGGATCCGGGAGACTCCGAAGCGCTCGGCGAGCCGCGCATAGATCATCGCCGCCGGCACGATCACGTCGGCGCGGTTCTCGCGGAGCTCGAACTCCTCGATTCGCTCTTCGACCGACATTTCGTTCAGCGTCTCGATCGCCTTCTTCAGGTCGCCCAGGTCCAGGAGGTAGACTCCGTCATCGTCGGGGCTGGCGCCCGCCACGCGGGCAAGGTCGTCGATGTTGCCGCCGGTCGCGATGTATCCCGCTACCTCTGGACGTGCCCCGAAGGAGTCGAATCGGAGTCCTGCGACGTATTCGTCGAGGAGCCTCCTGATTCTATCCGCCCCGGCGGTTTCGCTGCGGAACTCCTCCAGCAGGCGGACCGTGCCGATGGCGAACGACTCCAGGGTCTTGATCCCCTCGCCGTCGACGATCGCGATCTCGAGGCTGCCGCCGCCCAGATCGGCCATCAGCCAGGGCCTGTTCCCCAGAGGAACCCGGACCCGTGCGGCCTGGTGCACGAGGCGTGCCTCCTCGGCGCCGGAGATCACCTCCAGCCGGAGACCCGTTCGCTCCCGCACCCTCTTTACCAGCGCGCGCCGATTCCCGCTCTCCCTGACCGCGCTCGTCGCGACCGCCCGGTAGTGCCGGACGTCCCGCTCCGCCAGGGCGTCCCGGAATCGCGCCATGACGGCCACGGCCGCATCCATCGCCTCCTCGGACAGGAGGCCGGTCTCCGATGCGCGATCGGCGAGCCGGACGGGTATCCGCTCGCTGACCAGCGGGGTCCATGTAGTGGGCGCGATGAAATCCGCGATCACGAACCGGATCGCGTTGGAGCCCATGTCGACGACGCCGACCCGCAGGGGAAAGCCCGGGGAGAGGTCGGGGGGAGCGGAGCGCCTGTCCTGCATGAAATCTCTCCGCCGGTGGACGGTTCCGGGCACGATCGGGACTTCAAGATACTCCGATTGTGTGACCGGAGTGTATCGGGTTCTGGCCGCCCTGCGCGCCGGGGCGCCGGCCTCTATCTTCCCGCTCCGTGACCGTATCTCCGGAAGACGTCCGCCACATCGCACGACTGGCCCGCCTGGAGCTGACCGACGAGGAAGTCGAGCAGTTCCGGCGCGAGCTGTCGACGATCCTCGCGTATGTCGAGAAGCTGGAGGAGCTCGAGGCCGGATCGGCCGCCGAGCCGGAAAGGCCCGACCAGCCGCTGCGCGAGGACACGCTCGCCGAGTGGCCGGACGTGGTCCCGCTCCACGAAGCGGCTCCCGATTTCGAAGCGGGGTTCTTCCGCGTTCCGCGGGTGATCGAGTGAGTCCGGGTCATCCGCGAACCGCGGTAGCCCTGGCCCGGACCGTGCGCGCGGGGGAGACGAGCGCGGCGAACGCCATCGAGACAGCCCTCGAGCGAGCGACCGAGATCGAGGACCTGCACGCGTTCCTGTCGCTGCGCGAGGAGCGCGCCCGGAGGGAGGCCGCCGAGGTCGACCGGCGGATTGCCGCCGGGGACGGAAGCGCGCTGCCGCTCGCGGGCGTGCCGGTCGCGGTAAAGGACAACATCGCGGTCGCCGGCGGGCCGACGACCTGCGGCTCGCGCCTCCTCGAGCCCTACGTCTCGCCCTTCGACGCGACCGCGATCGCCCGGCTGCGCGAAGCCGGCGCGATCGTGATCGGGAAGACGAACCTGGACGAGTTCGCGATGGGCTCCTCCACCGAGAACTCCGCGTTCGGCCCGTCGCGGAACCCGCACGACCCGACCCGGGTGCCGGGAGGCTCGTCGGGGGGATCCGTCGTGGCGGTGGCGACCGGCTGCGTGCCGGTGGCGCTGGGGAGCGAAACGGGAGGCTCGGTGCGTCAGCCGGCCGCCTTCTGCGGAACCGTCGGGGTCAAGCCCACGTACGGGCGAGTCTCCCGCTACGGGCTGGTCGCGTTCGGGTCCAGCCTGGACCAGATCGGGACCGTGGGCACGACCGTCGAGGACGCCGCGCTCGCCCTCTCCGTCATCGCGGGCTCCGATCCCCATGACGCGACGTCCGCGCCGGAGCCGGTCGGCGATCTGAGCGCGGGACTCGACGACACCGACCCCGCCGGCATCCGGATCGGCTGGCCCGCCGAGTACTTCGGCGAAGGGTTGGACCCGGCCATCCTCGCCGCTTGCGAGGCCGCGCGCGACCGGTTGGCGGAGGCGGGAGCGGAGATCGTCGAGGTGTCGCTGCCCCACTCTCCGTACGGCATCGCAGTCTACTACACGGTCGCCATCGCCGAGGCCTCCTCGAACCTCGCCCGCTACGACGGCGTTCGGTACGGGCTCCGCGCCCAGTCGAGCGAGTTGTCGTCGATGTACCTGAAGACCCGGGCCGCGTTCGGCGCGGAGCTCAAGCGGCGGATCATGCTCGGCACGTACGTGCTGTCGGCCGGCTACTACGATGCGTTCTACGGAAAGGGAACGGCGGTCCGGGCGCGGATCCGGGCCGATTTCGAGGCGGCGTTCGAGCGGGTGGACGCGATCCTGACGCCTACGACCCCCACGCCCGCGTTCCCGATCGGCGAGAAAGCCGAGGACCCACTCGCCATGTACCTGAACGACATCTACACGGTGAGCGCGAACCTGGCCGGGATCCCAGCGATCTCGCTGCCGTGGGGGAGAACGCCCGCGCGTCCGGATCGTCCGGCGCTTCCGATCGGGATCCAGCTCATGGGGCCGGACTTCGCCGAGCGGCGCCTGTTCGAGATCGCGCGGTTCCTCGAACGGGAGGCGCCGTCGGCGTGAGCGTGAAGGCGAGAGAGCGGCGGCTCGCGGCGGTCTGGTTCGCCGACATCGTCGGCTTCACCGCCCTGGCGTCCCGCGACGAGGATGCGGCGCTCAAGCTGAAGGAGACCTTCCAGTCGATCACGAGGAAGGTCGTCCGGGAGCGAGGAGGAACGGTCGTAAAGTTCCTGGGCGACGGGGGAATGGCCATCTTCCCGAGCGCCGACGCGGCCGTTCGGGCGGGGCTCGACGTCCGCGGGGTGTTCGAGAGCCGCGCCGCGTTGGCAGGCAGGGACGCGAACCTGCGGATCGGGATCCACCTCGGGGAGGTCGTCTCCGAGCCCGACGGAGACGTGTATGGAGACGGCGTGAACACGGCCGCGCGGATCCAGGACGAGGCCGAGCCGGGTCAGGTCGTCGTCAGCGAGGACGTATGGCGCCAGATCCGGCAGCGGAGCGGCTACGAGTGTCAGGCGCTCGGCGAGCGGACGCTCCCGGGCCTGGAGGAGCCGGTCCAGATCTACTCCGTGGGAAGAGCACCCGAGGAGGCCCATGGGGAGCCTGTGGAGTCGGACGAGAAGCCGCGCCATTCCGGGCGCGGACGCAGGGTCGCGCTCGCCGGCGCGGTCGCGGTGGGTGTCGTCGCCGTCGGCTGGTGGCTCTCGAGTCGCGAATGGAAGGGTCCGACGTCCGCCGAAGCGGCTTCTTCGATCGCGGTCCTCCCCTTCGCCGATCTCAGCCCCGGCGGAGACCAGGAGTACTTCGGCGACGGCATGACGGAAGAGCTCATCAACGCGCTGACGCGAATCGAAGGGCTCGATGTCGTTTCCCGCACTTCCGCCTTCGCCTACAAGGGGAAGAATCTCGATGTACGGGACATCGGTCGCAGGCTCGGGGTCGGTACGGTGATGGAGGGGAGCGTCCGGGTAGCCGGCGGTCGCCTGCGGATCACCGCGCAGCTGATCGACGTGGACGACGGCTACCACCTGTGGTCCGAGACGTACGATCGCGAAATGGCCGACGTCTTCGCGATCCAGGAGGAGATCGCGCGCGCCATCGTCGCCGAGCTGGAGCCCGAGCTGGTGACGTCCGGCCGGATCGTGCCCCGACGCACCGGCGACCCGGAAGCGTACCGGCTCTACCTGCAAGGCCGGTTCTTCTGGAGCCAGCGCACCTATGAGTCGACGATGAGGGGTATCGAACTCTTCGAGGCCGCCATCCGCGCCGACACGACGTATGCGGTCGCCTACACCGGTCTGGCGGACTCCTACGAGTCGCTCAGGATCCGCGGCTTCCGGACAGCGGCGGAGACTCTCGAGAAGCAAAGGGCGGCGATACAGAGGTCGCTGGGGCTCGATCCCCAGCTGTCCGAGGCGCACAAATCCCTCGCCAATCTGCTCTTCAACCAGGACTGGGATTGGGAGGCCGCCGGTCGAGCGTTCGAGCGAGCGGTGGAGCTCGATCCGCGCAATGCCGAGGCGGCGCACGCCTATTCGCACTACCTGACGGCCATGGGCCGAACACGGGAGTCGCTGGATGAAAGCCTGCGCGCTCTCGAGATCTCCCCATACGACGATGCGATCCGCTCGCATCTCGGCTGGCATTACCTGTTCGCGCGCGATCCGGGCAGGGCATTGGAGGCGATGGCCGGGAGGATGTCCGGATATCACGGCTTCCTGGCGCGGGCCTATCAGCTCCAGGGAAGGAACGCGGAGGCCCTCGTCCAGTGCGAACGGGCGATCGCGGAACGGGGGTCTGATGCCTTTCTGATGGGCTTCGTCGGCTTCGTATACGCCGAGCTCGGTCACGAGCGCGAGGCGCTCGACGTCGCGCGCAGGCTGGAGGCGATGGGGGACCAGACCAGCTACGACGTTGCGGTGATCCATGCCGGTCTGGGAGATACCGAGCGCGCCTTCGCTTTGCTGGAAGAGGCCTATGCGAAGCGCTCCCCCCGCATGGTCTACCTGAAGGTCGATCCACGTCTCGACGAACTCCGGTCCGATCCGCGGTTCGATTCCCTCGTGCGCCGGATGCGGCTCTGATGGCGAACGGGATCGCGCGGTTCCTCGAAGCGCAAACCACGAACGAAAGGAATCAAGGCATGATTGCGAGGTTCTGCATGGTCATTGTCCTCCTCGCGCTCGCCGGTACGCCGCTAACGGCCCAGACCGTCGTCCGCGCAGACGGCGATTCGGCAGCGATGGCCGAGATCGCAGCCCTCGAATACCACCTGATCGATCTGCTCGATCAGCGCGACCTGGAATCCTATGCCTCCTATCTCGCGGAGGACTACGTGCGCGTCAACGCGCGCGGCGAGGTTTCGGACAAGGACGAGGCGCTGGCCGGGTTCGCCTCCGCCAGTATGGCCGATCGCCTGTCCCCTTCGGATATCGAGGTTCGCATCTACGGCGACACGGCGATTCTCTCGTTCGTCCTCACGCTCGGGCGCGAGGGGGAGCCGCAACGGCGCAACCGGCTCGTCAAGGTCTTCGTGCGGCGGGATGGCCGCTGGATCATGGTGCACAATCAGGGCAGCCCCATCGACTGACATGGGATACGAGCCTGTCATCGGCTTAGAGGTCCACGTCCAGCTCTCGACCGAGAGCAAGATCTTCTGCGGCTGCTCGACGGCCTACGGGGCGCCGCCCAACACGCAGATCTGCCCGATTTGCCTCGGCTACCCGGGTTCGCTTCCGATGCTCAACGCCGGCGCGGTGGACCTCGCCGTGCGCGCCGCGATCGCGCTCGGCTGCGAAGTGCACCCGCGCTCTATCTTCGCGCGGAAGCACTACTTCTATCCCGACCTCCCGAAAGGATACCAGATCTCCCAGTACGATCGGCCGCTGGCGACCGGCGGAACGCTCGAGATCCGGCTCGACGACGGAAGCCGCAAGACGGTTCGCATCACGCGCGTCCACCTCGAGGAGGACGCGGGCAAGTCCACACACGCCGCGGACGGCACGCGGGTCGACTTCAACCGCTGCGGCACGCCGCTCATCGAGATCGTCTCCGAGCCCGACCTCGCGAGCCCGCGCGAGGCGTATCTGTACCTCTCCGTCTTGAAGCAGACGCTCGAGTACCTCGACGTGTCGGACTGCAACATGGAAGAGGGGAGCCTGCGCTGCGACGCCAACGTCTCTATCCGTCGCCCGGGCGACACGGCGCTCTCCACGAAGACGGAGGTCAAGAACGTGAACTCGTTCCGCTACGTGGAGGCGGCGCTCGCGTTCGAGATCGAGCGCCAGGCGAAGCTCGTCGAGCGCGGGGAGCCGGTCGTCCACGAAACGCTCCTGTGGGACTCGGCGAAAGAAGAGGCGCGACCAATGCGCTCCAAGGAGATGTCCCACGACTACAGGTACTTCCCTGAGCCGGATCTGGAGCCTCTGGACGTCGATCCCGCCCACCTTGCGGCGATCCGGTCGGAGCTGCCCGAGTCGCCCGCAGCGCGCGCGGCGCGCCTCGAGTCGGAGTACGAACTCCCCTCGTACGACGCGGGTGTCCTTACCGCGACGCGCCAGCTGGCAGACTGGTTCGAGGCGGCGGCGCGCGCGCTCGGCGACGCGAAGGAAGTCTCGAACTGGGTCATGGGCGAGGTTCTGCGCCTGGCGCGCGAACGTGGGGTGGATGTGAGGCTCGCGCCCACCCCCCAACCGCTGGCGCCCGCCGCGTTGGTCGACCTCCTAGCGCTCAAGGCCGAGGGGAAGATCTCGGGGAGCGTGGCAAAGGACGTGCTCGCGCTCATGGTCGAGACCGGGAAGGCCGCCGCCGAGATCGTCTCCGAGCGCGGGCTGGCGCAGGTATCCGACGAGGCCGCGCTGGAGGCCGAGGTCGCCGCGGTGATCGTCGACCACCCGGCCGAGGTCGCCGCCTACCGCGGCGGCAAGCAGGGCCTGATGGGGTTCTTCGTCGGCCAGGTCATGAAGCGGACCGGCGGGCAGGCGAACCCCCAGGTCGTCAACCGGCTCCTCCGGGAGAAGCTCGCCGGCTGAACCCACCTTTCCAGGCGAGGTGACTTCCCGGGCTTGACGGCGATCTCCTGTCGCGTGTATTATCTTGTTATGCAAGATAGCTTGTGTATCCGTGTACCGAGAGCTCCCCAATGAGCCGCGAGCTGAAGCGGGGGACGATCGAGCTCGTGCTCTTGACCCTGCTGACCGACCGGGAGCGGTACGGCTACGAGATCGTCGCGGCGATCGAGGAGTGGAGCGCCGGCAGACTCGAGGTGCGCGACGGGACGCTCTATCCCGTTCTCTATCGGCTCGAAGAGGGGGGATTCATAGAGCCGCGCTGGGAGACGCCGGAGCGGGGGGTGCCCCGGAAGTACTACCGGATCACGGGAGCCGGGAAGGCAGAGCTCGACAGGCTCGCCGCGGAATGGCGGGAATTCGCCGCCGGCCTGGAAGCGATCCTCGACCGCAAAGGAGGCGCATGAACGAGACCGAGCGCTACGTGGAGGACGTGATGCATCGGATCGCACCCGGCTTTCCGGGGCGGCACCGGATCGAGGCGGATCTCCGGAGCCACCTCGCGGAGCGGGTCGCGGCGGGAGAGGACCCTTCGAGCGCGGTTGCGCGCATGGGCCCTCCGGCCGAGGTCGCGAGGGGGTTTCTGGAATCCACCGAGCCGCCGCTCGCCCGTCCCGCGGACCGCCTCGGAGGATTTCTCTTCGATGTCGGCCTCGGCGCGCTGGCGATCGCGTCGATCACTCTTCTCGCCGTGGTGGCGGTCGGGTCGTACTCGAGTGTCCGGCTGTCCGATTGGCCGTTGCCGCTGGCCGTCGCGCTCGCTCTCGGCGCGGTGATCGCGTTCGTGCTCGTGATCCTCTACTTCCCGGTTCTCGAGACCCTGTTCGGCCAGACCGCGGGGAAGCGCGTGTTCGGGACGTACGTGGCGCGCGAGACGGGGGAGCGGGTCGGGTTCTGGACTGCGGTCGTGCGCAGGATCCCCTTCATGTTCGACATCTGGCCGATCGACGCAGTGTTCGTGCTCTTCACGGCGCGCAGGCAACGCGCGTTCGACCTGGCGGCGCGCACGATCGTCATCGCAGGCGGCCGTCGGACCGGTCGCCCTTGGGGTATCGTCGCGCTCCTGTGGCTCGCGGCTATCGGGCTGGGCGCGCTGGCCGGCTATCTGGGGTCGGGCTAGTCGAGATTGACCGGGATGGAACGCTGCTCTATGCTCTGACAGTATCCGCAGCGGAACACACACACTCTACGACGTGTTTTCGAGAGGAACCCCGATCCTCTCCTTTCTTCCCTCCGGTTCGATCTCCCTCAGAGGCGTGATCCTCGGCGCGGCCAGCATGCTGGCCCTGGTCCTCTCGCCGCTCCCCGCCGAGGCCCAGCTCGGACGGCTCAAAAACATGGTGGCGGGAGTCGAGAAGGGAGAGGTATACGGAGAGGACGTGACGGACGAGGGATCGCCGATCGTCTTCGTCGTCGATCTGACCCCGGTGGTAGATCTACCCCAGGGTGCCGTCGACAACCTGAAGCAGATGGTGGCCCAGCAGGGCGAGGCGTATGTCCGACAGAAGCTCGCGGAGGAGGGATCGGATTGGGCGCTCCGGGCGGCCGGCCCCGCCGGGATGGCCGTCCGGGAGGTGATGAGGCGGCGGAACGACCGGACCGAGCGCGCGCGGAACCATGTTCGGGCGGCGATCGAGGGGCTCGAGGACGACCAGCGATTCGGTCTCATCACCTTCGAGGGTGGCCCGAGGAGCTGGCGTTCCCCGGCGCCTGAGGCCAACGAATCGAATCGGGAGGAAGCGCGGGAGTTCGTCGGAGGGCTCCAGAAGGTCGAGGGCGACGGGTTCCTGCAATCGGCGTTGATGGCGGCCGCCGGACTCGCGGTCGACCCGGCGATGTATGCCGCCGGCGGTGGCGCCGGCATGCCACCCGCGGGAGTCGACCCCACGAGCGCTGCGATGGCGGCCCAGGCGGGCGCGGCGCAGGCGGCGATCCCGGCGAACCCCTCCGGAACGCTCTCCGGCCCCACCGTCTCGGCGGAGAACCTCCTGCGGGGGGTCGATCTCGCCTTCGAGCTCGAGCCCGAGGCGATCGTGATCGTGCTGGGCGCGGCGCCGCCCGAGGATACGGTGGGACTCCTCTCCCGGGTCGAAGAGCTCACGGCGGACCGGGACGTGACGATCCATGCCGCGGTGTTCGGCGAAAACCAGTCCGGGGGAGTGCTACGGGAGCTCGCGGAGGCGAACGACGGGGAGCTCCTCACCGACGACGAAGAGGAAGAGGACGAGGAGGACTAGCGAGGCTCCCGCCCCGCCCGAATCACTCTTCGGCCGGCAACGCCCGGCCGTGGGTGAATCCGCCCCAGAAATCCCGTGCAACGCGGGATTCGAACCATGCCGGCAGGCCGTTGGCCGACGCGGCCGGCTGAGGCCGGCCGGGGTCGGGGAAGTAGACGGCGGCCAGCACGGATAGCTCGTTTCGCGGGATCGGCTGCGCGGCGAGGATGCGGCCCGCCTCGCCGGAGAACGCGGCCGTGATCGGCGCCGCAGCCAGCTCGCGGCCCGCCACGCGGCGCGCTTCGCGGAACGACTGCCGCCTCAGCTTCTTGGCGAGCGCGAGCCGCTCGCTGCCCGTGGGATCGAGTCTCTGCGAAAGGCTCGCGGCGCCGCGTCTCAGGAAGTCGACTACGTAGCCGATCGCGAAGTCTCCATAGTCGGCGACGTCCGAATCCGAGAGCTCCCAGCGAGAACTGTCGGCCATCTTGATCCACAGGTTGTGCCACCGCTCCTGGTTCGAGAGGTGGACGAGCTGCTGGAAGATCCGCTTGTTCGTCTGGAACGAGAAGAATGCCTGCGTGAGGACGACCTCGAGGAGCTCGTCCTCCTCGGCGTGGTCCATCGTCACGACTTCACGCGCGAGTCTCAGGAACCGGTCGTCGAGCGCCGCATCGAAGCGATACTCCCAGTACGTGTGCCCCAGGTTGCTGCTCAGCGGCGTCGAGACCAGGAGTCGGGGGACGAAGGTGTTGTGAGCGATCGTGTCGGCGGCCAGGTGACTCAGATAGCCGAGGGCGAACGCCTGGAGGCGCGGGGTCTCCGCGCGGTCCAGAATCTCATAGGCGACGCTCCAGTTGTGGCAATGACGGCTGTAGTGGACGTACCGCTTGGCGAGCGTGATGTCGGCCGACAGGCTGCCGTAGAGATACGAATAGGGGTGCGCCGTGAGGATCTCGCGCGCGATAAGCGGAAAGATCTGCAGGTTGCCGAGCACCTGGCTGGATAGCCAGGCGTGCGTAGTGGGGCCCCAGGCCCAGAGCGAATCGGGCGTGGCCAGGACGAGCAGCGCCGCGACCGCGAGCGCGACCAGCGCCATGTCTAGCGGAACAGCCCCTTCTTCTTCTTTCCGATCCGCTTCTCGACCTTCTCGATCTCGTCCTGCACGGCGCTGCGGATCGACTGGATGCCCTCCTCGACGATCTCGGCGATCCCCGACGACCAGTCTTCCACTATCCCTTCGGCATCCTCCAGCCAGTCGCCGCCGGTTTCCTTCAGGGTCTCGCTGGCCTCGTCGAGCTTCTTACCGGCCTGCTTCTTCCACTTCTTCGACTTCTTGCCCAGCTCCTTGCGCGTTTGCTCCCCGGACTGGGGCGCGATGAAGAGCGCCATCCCGGCGCCGAAGAGCGCGCCGAGCGAGAACGCGATCATGAAATCCGCCAGCCCGGCATCCCGTGCAGCCATCGTATCTCCTCCGGTGTCGCCGTCCGATTCGGCTTCCGCTTCGAATTCGGCATTCATGCTAGAAGAACCTCGAGATCGTCTTGCGGGCCGTCGTCAGGGCCGCCACGGAGCGCAAGAGCGGCCGCTCGACCTGTTCCTGCACGACTTCCATCAGCGCCGCGAAATCGTCGACCCTGCCACTCACGTTCTCGATCGACGCGCCCACCCGCTCGGCCTCCCGGCGGGCGGTGGCGGTCATCTCCTGGATGTCGCTCGCCACCTCCTGGGCCTTGAACAGGATCGGGTCCGCCTTTACTCGCACCTCGTCGATCGTCCCCTGAACTCGCCGGATTGTGCGCTTGACGTCCAGCGCGACCGGTATGCCGACGAAGAGCATCACCAGCGTCAGGACCAGGAAGAACGACGCGATGATCCACAGCGCGATCGTGGCCCAGGTCATGGTGTCCATCAGATCCCCTCCCCCCTCGAGGTTCCGTGGCCGATCAGGCCGGCCCGCGCCACGCGCGCGGATGCAGGAAATCGTGACCCACGGTTCGCGTGGTCAATTTGGGAATCCACGGCAGGCGGCGCTTGAACGCATTCCGCCGCACGCGGTCCAGGACGCGCGCGACCGTGTCCCCGTCGATCCCCGGGCCGGCGATCTCCTCCGGCCGGCGCCTGCCTTCAAGGTAAGCGCACAGGACGAGATCCGCCTGACCGTAGGTGAACCCCAGCTCGCCTTCGTCCGTCTGCCCGTCCCAGAGCTCGGCGGACGGTGGGCGCTCGACCACGGCGCCCGGCAGCCCGACCGCGCGCGCGAGATCGAGGACCTGGGTCTTGTACAGGTCGCCGAGCGGCCAGCAGTCCGCCGCCATGTCGCCCCATAGCGTCGTGTACCCCAGCGCGATCTCGCTCTTGTTGCTCGTGCCGAGGACGAGCGCGTCGAGGGCGGCGGCCCGGTCGTAGAGGATCGCCATTCGCATCCGAGCGGCGAAGTTGCCGCGGCGCGCGGCCTCGGGCGCTGCCAGCGGGGCGCCGTCGACGAGGGCGGCGAGGGGGACCACCGCGAGCTCGATCCCGAGGTGCTCAGCGACCGCGCGCGCGATCCGCTCGCTTTCCGTCGCACTTTCCGTGGCCGGCAAGTGGAAGGCGTGCACGGAAGCCGGGCCCGACGCGCGGACCGCGATGGCGGCGGCGAGCGCGCTGTCCACGCCGCCCGAAAGCCCGACCACGAACCCGCTCCGGCCGGCGTCGTCGAGCGTCTGGCTGAGCGACAGCGCCAGCGCGCGAACGGCGAGGTCGGCATCGAGGAGGGGAACCCTGTCGATGGCGGTCGCCGTGCTCAAGGGCGGGCTTCCTCGCGCTCGCCGGGCATGCGCGCTCCGCGGGGCTCGCGGCGGCCGGCCCGGTCCAGCGCCTCGATCAGCATCTCGTGGCGCTCGATCCCGTGCGCCGGGTTGGCGATCCGCGCGCGGCGAAGCTCTCCCGCATCGAGCACCGCCGTCAGCTCTTCGGGCTCGAGCGGGTCCGCCACGAGCAGCTCGCGGCCGTCGGGCGCGATCACCGCGCTGCCGCCGCCGAAGACGAACCCCTCCTCGTAGCCCACCCGATTGGCGTAGGCGACCCATACCGCATAGAGGCGCGCGTAGGCGGAGAGGTTCGCGCGCCAGCCCCGCTGGCTCGTCCAGTCTCCCTCCCGCGGGTTGCGTCCCGGGGAGTTCGAGATCACGAGCAGGACGTCCGCCCCCTGCATGGCGGCCCCGTGCGCGACCGCCGGGTGCCAGGACTCCTCGCAGACCACCAGCGCCGCGCGGCCCCAGGGAGCGTCGAACGTCTCGATGGCCCGCCCAGGGGAGAAGAAGCGACCCTCGTCGAACGCGCCGTAGGTCGGCAGGTACGTCTTCCGGTGGCAGTGGAGGAGCTCCCCGCGGTGGAGATAAGCGCAGGAGTTGTAGAGGTAGCCCTGGTCGCCTCGTTCCACGAGCCCCAGCGCCACGTCGACGTCCTCGGAGAGGGCGAGCATCTCCGGCCAGAGCGGGTGCGCCGGATCGAGCGCCACCGCGTCGACCAGGTCGCCGAGCCCGTAGCCGGTCAGCGACAGCTCGGGGAAGAGGACGAGGTCCACCCCCTCCTCGGCCGCCGCCCGCGCCCGGGCCCGGTGGTCGGCGAGGTTGGCCGCCAGATCTCCGAGCACCGGCCGGTGCTGGACGACCCGGATCGTGAGCGAGCGGCGCATCGACGATCGAGTCTAGCCGCAGCTTCCCTACCGGGCAAAAGAGCTCCGAATCCCAGTCGATGAAATCAACCAAAATCCATACCGCCCCTGACCGAAGCTAGGTGACCGTTCGGGTATACTGAAATCCTGACCAGTCGCGTAGTATGCTCCAGCGGTCGAGTGGATGATCGAGCGAAAACCCAGGAGGGTCATGGAAAAGAAGCCTTACCAAACGCCAGAGCTTCAGTTCCTCGGGAGCGTGCAGGAGTTGACGGCGGGGACCAGCGAGCCACCCAACTGCAGTGCTCTGGAGGGCGACTTCGGGACCGAAGACGCGCTCTGCGTCATCGACCGCTGAGCTTCGGGTCACCTCGATCTCGCCCATCGCTCGACGATCCAAACCCTCTTTCGTCCTAGAAACAGCGGGCGCGTCCGTCGCCGGGCGCGCCCGCTGGGGACCCCTCGCGGAACCGATGGCACTTCCGCCGCTCGAACCCCTCGAGATCTGTTCCGGCATCGTGTTGGGGAAGCGGCACTCGTACCGTGTCGCTTCAGGTCCTCCCCTCGCGTCCTCGACCGTCCGGGGCGTATTGGAAGATCTGCTGGTCCCGGCACTGGAAAACGATCCATGCTTCATGGGCTTTTCGGGGGGGCGCGACTCCGCAGCGCTTCTATGTCTTGGCACGCATCTCGCGCGGGAACGCGGCCTGTCCGATCCCGTTCCCGTCACGCTGCGGTTCGAGAACCGACCGCGGTCCAACGAGAACGACTGGCAGAAAATAACGATCGACCACCTCGGTCTTCGCCGATGGGAGATCGTCACCATCGGTGAAGAGCTGGATCCGCTAGGCCCTGTAGCGGCCGAAGTCCTCCGGCGTCACGGTCTGTTCTGGCCTCCCGTCGCGCACCGTATCGTGCCTCTGCTCCAGGTCGCCCGTGGACATGTGCTCGTATTCGGGACGGGTGGAGACGAGGTGTTCTCACCCTATAGACGTCACGCAGCGCGGGAGAGGCTCGACGTTCATGGGCGCCCCTTACGCAAGGCGGTCAAGCGCGCAGCATTCAACCTGCTCCCGGAACGGCTTCGGGTCTACGTGAGACTCCGCCGCCGGGAGGAATTCCCGTGGTTGCGCTCGGTCGCGAGGCGCGAGCTGGAACGGAAATACCGCGCCCTCCTCCGGCGACAACGCGGCGCTAGCTGGGTGGAGTCGATCCAGCAGGTCCCGGAATCACGGAACTACGAGCTGACCCAAGCCATCTTCGCGGCCCTGGCCCGGGACGAAGAAGTGTCGCTGATACAGCCGTTCTTCAATCCGGGATTCATCCGGGTCCTGGGAGAATCCGCGCCCCGAGGAGGATTCCCGAGTCGGGCCGCCGCCATGGAGCTCCACTTCGGGGACGTCCTGCCTCCGCAAATCGTCCAGCGCACGACAAAGGCCGTCTTCGACGAGCTGCACGGTGGGCGGGAGACCCGTGCGTTCGCGCAAGCTTGGAACGGCCGCGGCCTCGACCCAGCATGGGTCGATGTGGAGGCGCTGCGCAGAGAATGGCTATCGCCACGACCGCAGTACCGCTCCCTTACGGCATTGAACGCGGCCTGGCTCGCCTCCCTCGAGGGAAGGACGTAGTAGAACGCCGGTCGGACTTGCCGGTACCGGTACTGGCGGTATTCTCTCGAACCCATGCAGCTCGATCGCCTGACCAACCGCCTTCAGGAAGCCCTGGTCGCCGCCCAGCAGACCGCGCGGCGCAATGGCAACCCCGAGATCCAGCCCGAGCACCTGGCGCAGGCTCTCCTGGCCCAGGAGGGCGGCCTCTTCCCGACGCTTCTCACACGCCTCGGCGTGGATGTCGTCTCCACCCGCCAGCGTGTCGACGAGGCGGTCTCGCGGCTCGCGAAGACGACCGGCGGCGCGGAGCCGGGCATCGGGCGCGAGCTCAAGTCGCTCTTCGACCGCGCCGAGGCTGCGCGCGATACGCTCCAGGACGAGTACACTTCGATCGAGCACCTCGCGCTGGCGTGGGCGGAGTCGGGGACGGGCATGGTGGGCTCGATTCTCAAGGCGGCGGGCGTTTCGCGCGACGACGTGCTGTCGGTCCTGCGCGCGATCCGCGGTTCCCAGCGCGTGACCGACCAGGACCCGGAGGCGAAGTACGAGGCCCTCGAGCGCTATGGCCGCGACCTCGTGGAGCTGGCACGGCGCGGAAAGCTCGACCCCGTCATCGGACGCGACGAGGAGATCCGGCGGGTCGTGCAGGTCCTCTCGCGCCGGACCAAGAACAACCCGGTCCTGATCGGCGAGCCAGGTGTCGGCAAGACCGCGATCGTCGAGGGTCTAGCCCAGCGGATCGTGGACGGCGACGTCCCGGAGAGCCTCAAGAACAAGAAGCTGGTCGCGCTCGATGTGGGCGCGATGGTCGCCGGGGCCAAGTATCGCGGCGAGTTCGAGGAGCGGTTCAAGGCGGTCCTCAAGGAGATCACGGAGAGCGAGGGCGGAATCATCACCTTCATCGACGAGCTCCACACGCTCGTCGGCGCGGGCGGTGCGGAGGGCGCGGTCGACGCCTCGAACATGATCAAGCCCCCGCTGGCGCGCGGCGAGCTCCGCATGATCGGCGCCACGACGCTCGACGAGTATCGCAAGCACATCGAGAAGGACGCCGCCCTCGAACGCCGCTTCCAGCCCGTGTTCGTCGGTGAGCCGTCGGTCGAGGACACGATCGCGATCCTGAGGGGACTCAAGGATAAATACGAAGTTCACCACGGCGTCAAGATCACCGACGCTGCGATCGTGGCCGCGGCCGAGCTCAGCCACCGCTATATCGCCGACAGATACCTGCCCGACAAGGCGATCGACCTGGTCGACGAATCGGCCTCGCGGCTGCGCATGGAGATCGACTCGGTGCCGATCGAGATCGACGTCATCGAGCGGCGGGTCCGCCAGCTCCAGATCGAGAAGCGGGCGCTCGCCAAGGAGGAGGACCCGTCCGCCAGGGAGCGGCTCGAGAGGATCGAGAAGGAGCTGGCCGACCTGCGCGCCGAGGCCGACGAGCTGCGCGCCCACTGGCAGCAGGAGAAGGACGCGATCCAGGGGATCCGAGAGCTCAAGGAGAAGCTCGAGAACACGCGCGTCGCGGCCGAGCAGGCGCAGCGGGTGGGAGACCTGGAGAAGGCCGCCGAACTACAGTACGGGCGAATGGCCCAGCTTCGCGAGGAACTCGAAGCCAGGGAAGCGGCGTTACACGAGATGCAGAAGGACATGCGGATCCTCAAGGAAGAGGTCGACGAGGAGGACATCGCCGACGTGGTCTCGCGCTGGACCGGGATTCCGGTCCAACGCCTCGTCGAGGGCGAGCGCGACAAGCTGCTTCGTATGGAGGAGCGGCTCCACCGCCGGGTGGTGAGCCAGGACGAGGCGATCAAGGCGGTGGCCGACGCCGTTCGCCGCGCACGCGCCGGACTCCAGGACCCGAACCGCCCCATCGGCTCGTTCCTCTTCCTCGGACCGACCGGCGTAGGCAAGACCGAGCTCGCACGTGCTCTCGCCGAGTTCCTGTTCGACGACGAGGATGCGATGGTACGGATCGACATGTCGGAGTACATGGAGCGCCACGCCGTCGCACGACTCATCGGCGCGCCTCCGGGCTATGTCGGTTACGAGGAAGGCGGGCAGCTGACCGAGGCGGTCCGCCGGCGACCGTACGCGGTCATTCTCCTCGACGAGATCGAGAAGGCGCATCCCGAGGCGTTCAACATCCTCCTCCAGGTCCTGGACGACGGTCGCCTAACGGACGGCCAGGGACGCACTGTCGACTTCACGAACACGGTCCTCATCATGACCTCGAACGTCGGCAGCCAGTACATCCGGGAGGAGGAGGACGAGGCGCTGATCGAAGCGCGCGTGATGGACGCCCTGCGCTCCCAGTTCCGACCCGAGTTCCTGAACCGCGTCGACGAGATCGTGATCTTCCATCGTCTCCGGGAAGAGGACCTCCGCGCGATCGTCGACATCCAGCTCGATCGACTGGCGCGCGTGCTCGCCGGCCGGGGTCTGACCGTAGAGCTGACCGACGGGGCCAAGGAGTTCCTGGCCAGCCGTGGCTGGGATCCTGTCTACGGCGCCCGTCCCCTGAAGCGCGCGATCCAGACCTGGCTCCAGAACCCGCTGGCGGTGGCGCTCCTCGAGGGACGACTCGTAGAGGGCGACCACGTGCTGGTGGACGTGTCGGAGGATGGGGAAGAGCTGAAATTCGAGCGCGCCGGGGAGCCTGCGGCAACTACCTGAGGGCGCGCAACGCGATCGGGCTAGTAGGCGTCTCCGCTGAGCTCGCTTACGGCGCCGTCTCCGACGCCGCCGGGATCCCCATCGCGACCGCCGTTTTTCCGTCCGCAGATCTCGATCAGCACACCATGCGTGAACAGGGGATGGAAGAACGCGATCTCCCGGCCCTCGGCGCCCGTGCGGGGGGCTTCGCCCACCGTTTCCACGCCATGCTCGATACCGGCGACGATGGAGCGGTGCACGTCCGGGACCTCGAACGAAAGATGGTGCAGTCCTTCGCCGTGTTTCTCGAGGAAGCGCCCGACCGGCGTGTCCTCGGACAGGGGCTCCAAGAGCTCGATCTCGCCGCCGGGGAAGGGCAGGAGGGCGACCTTGACCCCCTCGCTCTCGATTTCCTCGACGCTTTCGACCTCCAGTCCCAGCACCTCTTCGTAGAAGATGCGGGCGTCGACGATCGAGCGAACGGCGATGCCTATATGGGCGAGTCGGACGCTCATCGCGGACCCCTCCAGTGGGGGGGAAATGCGGGTCAGAAACAGCGAGCCACTCGGTTGACACTCCGAAGTCGCGGCCGTTAGTATAGCCACTCACGCGGGCCTCCGTCGAGCGACCACGGCCCATATCCGGAAGGGAATCTCCATGGCATCCAACGGCAAGGTCCATACGGTCACGGACGAGACGTTCGAGGCCCAGGTGAAGGAGTCGGACACTCTCACCCTGGTCGACTTCTGGGCCGAGTGGTGCGGTCCCTGCAAGATGATCGCGCCCACCGTCGACGAGCTCGCGCACGAGTACGAGGGGCGCCTTAAGGTGTGTAAGGTCGACGTCGACGAGAACCAGCGCACCGCGCAGCAGTACGCGGTCCGGTCGATTCCAAGCCTCCTCTTCTTCAAGGACGGAAAGGTCGTCGAGACGGTCGTCGGGGCGGTGCGCAAGCAGCGGCTCGAAGAGGTGATCGAAGCTCACATTTAGTGGGCGATCGCGCTCGAACGACGTGAGGCGAGGGCCCGCTGCCGCTCCGGCGGCTGCGGGCCTTCTCGCTGCGGAGGCCCCATGCCCGAGTGGTTCAAGAACGGGTTCGTCCGGCTGCTGAATCCGGTCGTCGCGACCCTCATCCGCAATCGGGTGCATCCCAACATCATCAGCTCGTTCGGCTTCCTCGTCACGCTGGCAGGAGCGATCTTGATCTTCCAGCGGTCGATCATCGCGGGCGTGGTCGTGTTCCTCCTCGGGGGAATGATGGACATTTTGGATGGGCGCGTCGCGCGGGAGACGGGGCTCGCCTCGAAGTTCGGCTCGTTCTATGACTCCACGCTCGATCGGGTGTCGGAGATCGTAGTGTATTTCTCCCTCTACGCGTATTTCCGTCCGCTGCCGAACTTCTGGTGGGTCGGCTACGTGGTGATCCTGGCGATGGTGGGCTCGCTGATGGTCTCCTACACGCGAGCCAAGGCCGAGGCCCTGGGCGTGGAATGCAAGGTGGGGACGATGCAGCGGCCCGAGCGCGTCGTCCTGTTGGGGGTGGGGGGACTCTTGATCCCCGTATTCGAGCTGATCGCTCCGGGCTGGCGATACGCGCCGCTGCTTCTGGCGCTCGGATTGATAGCCGTGCTGGCGAACATCACCGCCCTGGAGCGCATCTACTCCGTATACAAGGTCGCCCGCGGCGTCCCCCTCGACGGGACCGTCCCGGCGACCAATCGACACGCGAAGAAAGGATGAATAGGAGAATGAAGGCAGAGAAGCGGAAACCGGGCCCCAAGCCGCTCCAACAGGTGCGTCCGGAGCCCACAGAGATCGCTCCGGCCGGCGGTAAGCTCGGCGTGCTCCTGGCAGGCATGGGCGCGGTGGCGACGACGTTCATCGCGGGGGTGGAAGCCGTGCGCCGCGGCTCGGCCAAGCCGTTCGGATCGCTGACCCAGATGGGCACGATCCGGCTGGGCGGCCGCCCCGAGAAGCGCGTCCCCAGAATCAAGGAGTTCGTCCCGCTCGCGGACCTCGACCAGCTGGTGTTCGGAGGCTGGGACATCTTTCCGGACACGGCCTACGAGTCGGCCGCCAACGCCGGCGTCCTCGAGCGCGTGCAGGTCGACGGGCTCAAGGACTTTCTGGACGGCATTCGGCCCATGAGGGGCGCATTCGACCAGCGTTACGTCAAGAAGCTGAACGGAACGTACGTGATCGAGAGCCGCTCCAAGCGCGAGTGGGCCAACCAGCTGATCGCCGACATCGAAAAGTTCAAGCGGGAGAACGGCTGCGACCGGTTGGTGCTCATCTGGTGCGGCTCGACCGAAGTTTTCCTGGAGCCGACCGCGGTCCACGCGTCGATCGAGGCCTTCGAGAAGGGGCTGGATGCGAACGACGACGCGATCCCGCCCTCCATGGTCTACGCCTACGCCGCGATCAAGAGCGGGATCCCATACGCCAACGGCGCTCCCAATCTTTCAGCCGACGTGCCCGCGCTGCTCGACCTGGCGGACAGGAACGAGGTGCCGATCACGGGCAAGGACTTCAAGACGGGCCAGACCCTGATGAAGACGATCCTCGCCCCCGGCTTCAAGGCCCGGCTCCTCGGCATCCAGGGCTGGTACTCGACGAACATCCTCGGTAACCGCGACGGAGAGGTGCTGGACGACCCGGAGTCGTTCAGGACGAAGGAGGAGTCGAAGCTCGGCGTGCTCGACTACATCCTCCAGCCGGAGCTCTATCCGGACCTCTACGGCGACATCTCGCACGTCGTGCGGATCAACTACTACCCGCCCCGCGGAGACAACAAGGAGGGCTGGGACAACATCGACATCTTCGGGTGGCTGGGTTACCCGATGCAGATCAAGATCGACTTCCTGTGCCGCGACTCGATCCTCGCGGCGCCGATCGTCCTCGACCTGGCGCTGTTCCTCGACCTTGCCGCGCGCGCCGGGATGAGCGGCATCCAGGAGTGGCTCTCCTTCTACTGGAAGAGCCCGATGACAGCGCCCAACCTGTACCCCGAGCACGATCTCTTCATCCAGCAGATGAAGCTGAAGAACACGCTCCGGCATCTGATGGGGGAGGAGCAGATAACGCACCTGGGACTGGAGTACTACGCCGATTGACGGGGACCGCTGAGGACGACGGAACTCTGCGTTGCACTCCTCGTGTCTTCCTGCGGCGTACCTTTCAGTACGCCTCGGAATCCTCTCGTCGTGCGCCTTGATTTCCGCCGCCCTGAGCGGTCCCTGGTGATACTGACCTTGCTGGGGTTTTTGCTGGCGACTGTCTTTGGTGCGACGGCGGCGCGGGCGCAGTCCCAGCCCGATTTCGGAGTCCCCTCGGTCGCGGCCGACGGGTACGAGCGCCAGCCGGCGCTCGACGTCCTCCATTACGAGATCGCGATCGAGCTGCCGGCCGAGGGCGCGCAGGTCGAAGGCCGCGCGGCGGTCCTGTACCAGGCGGTATCGCAAGACCTGTCCCGAGTCGTGCTCGATTTGGGTTCCGCGATGATCGTCGACAGCGTGACGGTCGACGGCCGGCCGACGGAGTTCGCGCGCGAGGGTGATCGCCTGACGCTCGAGGTCCCGACCGCGGCGGGCGCGCGGGCCGAGACGGTGGTGTGGTATCACGGCGTGCCGGCGGACGGGCTCATCGTGGGCCTCGATCGCCACGGCGGCCGCTCCGCGTTCGCCGACAACTGGGCCGACCGCGGGCGCCACTGGTTCCCCTCGGTCGACCACCCGTCCGACAAGGCAACCGTCGAGTTCGACGTCATCGCGCCCGCCGCGCTCGAGGTGGTGGCGAACGGCGTGCTCGTCGAGCGGGCGGATCTGGGCGACGGGCGCAGGCGGACCCGCTGGGCCGAGTCGACGGAGATCCCCGTGTACGGGATGGTGATCGGTGTCGCCGACTTCGCAGTGGAGCGGGCCGGCGAGGTCGACGGGATCGAGGTAACGCACTGGACCTTCGCCGAGGATTCCGCCGCGGGGGCGATCGCGTTCTCGCGCTCGACCGAGATCCTGGCGTTCTACGACTCCCTCTTCGGTCCCTATCCCTACGAGAAGCTCGCCCACGTGCAGTCGGCCACGAGGTTCGGCGGCATGGAGAATCCGGGCGCCATCTTCTACAGCCAGAGCCGGATCGGCGGAGCGACCGCGGCCGACGCGGAGGAGCGCGAGGGGCTGACGAGCCTGGTGGCGCACGAGACGGTCCACCAGTGGTTCGGCGACGCGGTGACCGAGGCCGACTGGAATCACCTGTGGCTCTCCGAGGGGTTCGCCGAGTACTTCGACGCCGTCTTCTTCGAGTTCCACGGGGGCCTCCACGGCCGCGGACCGGCCGAGCTCGCGCGCCAGATGCGGACGCGGGCCGCAGCCGTCCGCCAGCTGGAATCCGCCGCGCCGCTGGCGATCTATCAGCCCGACGTCGGCCCCGGCGAATACGCTGAGCTGCTCGACGCGGAGAGCTACGAGAAGGGCGCTTGGGTGCTCCACATGCTGCGCCGCCTGATCGGCGACGAGGCCTTCTTCGAGGGGGTGCGGGACTACTACGCGACCCTGAGGGGCACAACCGCGTGGACGTCCGATTTCGCGCGCATCATGGAAGAGGCGGCGGGACGGCCGCTGGCGTGGTTCTTCGCGCAATGGGTCGTCCGGCCCGGGATGCCGGTCCTGTCGGCCTCGGTGGTGGAAGGGGGCGGTGGCCGGACGCTGCGGATCGAGCAGCGCCAGTCCGGGGAGCCCTATCGGCTCGCCGTCGAGGTCGAGCTGCGGGCGGGAGGGCGTTCCGAGCGCCACACGGTCGAGATGGACGGCGTGACGGCGGAGATCCCGCTCGACCTGGAGGGTCCGGTGGAGGTGATCCTCGACCCGGACGGCTGGCTTCTCTTCGACTCCGGGATCTAGCCGACCGCGGCGTTCTGACGCCATCCCCGCCTTGAGTTTGGCCCCCGCCCGGACGATATTCCTGCCGGTGCAGACAGCCCCTCGACGCGACCCCGGCCTTCTGGTGACGTTCGAGGGAGGGGAAGGGAGCGGGAAGTCGACCCAGATCGAACGGCTGGCCGATTTCTTGCTCGACGAGGGACACGAAGTGGTGACGGCCCGTGAGCCGGGGACGACGCAGGTGGGGGAAGCGGTCCGCGAGCTCCTCCTCCGCACCGCGCGGGAGGATCTGTCGCCCGAATCGGAGCTGGCCCTGTTCCTGGCGGCCCGCGCGGAGCTCGTCGCGGAGGTCGTCCGGCCCGGCCTCGAGGCGGGTAAGGTCGTCCTCCTCGATCGGTACGGCGATTCGTCGGTCGCGTATCAGGGGTACGGGCGGGGGCTGGACCCGGATCGCGTGAAGGCGCTCAACGCGTACTTCACGCGCGGGCTGACGCCCGACCTCACCGTCCTGATCGACGTTCCGGTGGAGGCGTCCGCGGAGCGGTCCAGACAGCGGCCGGCCGACCGCATCGAGCGTGCCGGGCGGTCGTTCCACGACCGGGTGCGGAGCGGATACCGGGAGATGGCACTGAACGAACCGGAACGGTTCGTCGTTTTGGATGGTACAGATCCGATAGACACGGTGCAGGCAGCGATCCGCGACGCGGTTCTGGAAGCACTGGCGGAGCGGATCCCAACTTCAAGGACGGAAACCTAATGATCAGAAGGCGGATCGGGTCCCTGTTCATCGTCCTGTTCTTTCTCGCCGTCCTGACCGGCGGGATCATCTACGACGACCTGTCCGCGTCCAGCGAAGACGATCCCTATCAGGCGATCAAGTTGCTGAACGAGACGATCCATCAGGTTTCCGACAAGTACGTCGACTCCATCCCCTCGGACAGCTTGTACCTGCGGGCCCTCAACGGGATGCTCCTGTCCCTCGACCCGTACTCCCAGCTCCTCACACCCAAGGACTACGAGGATCTCCAGATCCACACGCAGGGGAACTACGAGGGCCTGGGGATCCGCATCGACATCGTCGACCAGGTGCTGACCGTGATCTCTCCCATCGAAGGCACTCCGGCGTACAAGGCGGGGCTGTTACCCGGGGACCGCATCGTGGCGGTCGACGGGACACCGACCAAGGGCTGGAGCGAGGAGCGGGCCGTGCAGGAGCTGCGAGGGCCACGGGGCAGCGAGGTCACACTGTCGATCGCGCGCGAAGGGTTGCAAGAGCCCCTCGACGTCCCGATAGAGCGCCAACCGATCTCGCTCTCGTCCGTCCCCTACGCGTTCATGCTCCAGGAGGGCATCGGCTACGTCCGGTTCACGCAGTTCTCCGAGCACGGAAGAGACGAGATCCGCGAAGCCGTGCGCGACCTGGAAAAGCAGGGGATGCGGAGCCTGGTCCTGGACCTGCGCGACAATCCAGGCGGCCTGCTCGACCAGGCCATCGAGGTCACCGACCTGTTCCTGCCACGGGGCGCCGAGATCGTGGCCACCCGGGGCCGGATGTCGGAGTCGGACCGGGTTTACAACGCGCGCGACAACGATGACTTCTCGGTGCATCCCATGATCGTGCTGGTGAACCGGGCGAGCGCGTCGGCGAGCGAGATCGTCTCCGGGGCGCTCCAGGACCACGACCGCGCGCTCCTCGTCGGCCAGACGACGTGGGGCAAGGGGCTCGTCCAGAGCCTCTTCCCGCTCGACGACGGCTACTTCCTCAAGCTGACTACCGCTCGCTACTTCACGCCCAGCGGCCGCAGCATCCAGCGCGACGAGACGCTGGGGATCGATTTCAATGCGGTCGTCTGGCCCTGGACGCCCGAAGAGGCGCCCCTGGACGCCGATGGAAACCCCCTGTCGAGCCAGGATATTCCCGACAGCCTGGTCTTTCAAACCGACATGGGGCGCACGGTCTACGGCGGCGGGGGCGTCATGCCGGACGTCGTCGTTCGCGCCAGCGAGATCGCCGAGGTCTCGCGCGATCTCCTGCAGGAGATCTTTGTGGAGAACGCGTTCTTCTCCTTCGCGGTCCGTTTCCGCGCCGCGCATCCATCGATCCCGCGCGACTACCGGCCCGACGCGGCGGTGCTCGAGGAGTTCCGGGCCTACCTTCGAGAGGTCAAGGAGATCGACTTCTCCGACGAGGCGTTCGACTCCGAGAGCGACTACATCAACGACTTCCTGCGCTACACGCTGATCAGCCAGTATCACGGCGAGGGCGAGGCGAGGCAGGCCGTGCTGAGCGCCGACCTTCCGCTGGCGAAGGCGGTGGATCTGCTGTCGGAGGCCGACACGCTGGCCGATCTGTTCCGGCTGGCGCGTCTCGAGCGCGAGGCGGCCGCCGATCGTGCCGCCCAGTCGACCGCTTCGGCCGAAGCGCCGGCCACGGCGGGCACCCCGCAGTAGTGCCACGCGGGCGCGGCTAGTGCGGGGGAGTCCGCACGCCGTCCTCGTCGACGGCTACAACGTCCTGCATGCCATTCCGAAGTTCGCACCGCGCGGGCGGGACCTGGGTTCCGCCCGCGACCGCTTCGAGGCGTGGCTGGCCGCGGCCGCCGCGCGGGCAGGCGTGAAGCGCTGCGTCCTCGTCTGGGACGGCCGCGACGGCAGCCGCCAGACGCGCGCCGGCCGGCTGACGATCCTCTACCCGGCCGCCGGAACGAGCGCCGACGACCGGCTCCTCGAGCTCTGTCGCGGGCCGTTCGCGTCCCGCTCCGCCTTCACCTGGGTCGTATCGTCCGACGGCGACGTGCGGGGGCCGGCCCGTCAGCTGGGATTCATCACCCTGGGCGCGATGGAGTTCTACCGGCGCTGGACGGCGGGGATCGGCGGGGTCGAACCGCGGGACGAGTC
>JAICQP010000186.1 GCA_025937815.1 Gemmatimonadota bacterium | reverse complement strand
CGTGGGGGGCGTCGGCCGCCGAGGCGGTCGTGTCGGCGGCGGTGTCGGCGGCGACCGCCGCGGTCGTGTCGGCGGTCAGAGTGTCGGCGGCGGCCGCCGCGGTGTCCGCGGTGACCGTGTCCGCCGGGGCGGTCGTATCCGGGGCGGTCGTGTCCTGCTGCCCGGCGGCGGGCGCGACGAGGGCAGCGCTAGCGAGGACGGCCGCGACGGCGATGAGGGCGCGCATGGGTTCATGCTCCGCGCCGGGGCGCGGATTGTCAAGCGCGCTCCCGGCCCCGATCTTCCCGACGATGCGCTTCGACGCGATCCTCTTCGACCTCGACGGCACGCTCGCCGACACGCTCGACGACATCGCGGCCTCCATGAACTGGGCGCTCGAGCGGCACGCGCTCGACCCGCACCCGCCCGACGCGTACCGCGGGCTCGTCGGCGAGGGTGTCGGCCGGCTGGTCGAGCGGGCGATCCCCACCGGGCGGCAGGACCTGCACGCCGCCGTTCTCGAGGACCTGCGCGCCCATTATACCGAGCACATGCTGGACAGGAGCGCGCCCTATCCGGGGATTCCCGAGCTCCTCGACGGGATCGTGGCTCGCGGCCTGCCGATGGCGATCCTCAGCAACAAGCCGGAGCCCGCCACCCGCTGGATGGTCGACCGCCTGTTCTCGGCATGGCCGTTCGCGCACGTCGAGGGGGAGCGGCCGGGCGTTCCGCACAAGCCCGACCCGCGGCCGGCGGCGGAGATCGCCCGCCGGCTGGGGGTCGATCCCGCGCGCGTGCTGTATCTCGGCGACACGCGGACGGACATGGAGACCGCCGTGGCCGCCGGCATGTTCGGCGTGGGTGCCTTGTGGGGCTTCCGCGACGAGGCGGAGCTGCGCGCGCACGGGGCGTCGGAGGTCGTCGAGCACCCGCGCGACGTCATCCCGCTGATCGAGGGATGACCACGGCGCGATGAGCGAGAGAGGTCGGCCGGTCGTCTATTGAGTATCCCGCTTCGCTTCCGAACTCCCCCAGCCGGAGGTTCCCGCATGCGCCGGTTCCCGACATTCGTCGTCCTCCTGACCGTGGCGTGCGCCTCGCGCGGCGCTTCCGGGCCGCCCGTCGAGACGCCCACGACGGCGACCGCGGCGCCGGCCCTCGAGCGGCCGATCCCGTATCCCGTGGACATCCCGGCGTCGTATCTGACCGCCGTCGAGCGCGGCACGCGGACCGCCGACGGCGCTCCCGGTCCGGGCTACTGGCAGCAGTGGGCCGAGTACGACCTGGCGGTGCGGCTCGACACCGAGCGGAGACGGCTCGACGGCTCGACCACGATCGCGTATCGGAACAATTCCCCCGACACGCTCGACGTCCTCGTCGTGCAGCTGATCCAGAACCTCCACGCGCCAGGCGCGGCGCGGAGCGGCGAGGAGGAGGTCACGAGCGGCCTCGAGCTCGAGCGGGTGGTCGTCGGCGGCGCAGAGATCCACGCGCTCGAGGGCGGCGACGAGGGGGCGGGGTACCAGGTCAGCTCGACCCGGCTCTTCATCCGGCCGCCGAGCCCCGTGCCTCCAGGCGGCTCCATCGAGCTCACGTTCGACTTCGGCTTCGACGTCCCGCAGCAGGGCGCCTCCGGCCGCATGGGGTACAGCGGCGACGAGCTCTTCTACCTGGCCTACTTCTATCCGCAGATGGCGGTCTACGACGACGTCGAGGGATGGGACACCGACCGCTTCACCGGGCAGGCGGAGTTCTACGCGGACTTCGGCCGCTACGACGTGACGATCGACGCGCCGGCCGGCTGGCTGGTGGAGGGGACGGGTGCGCTCGCCAATCCAGACGAGACGCTGGCGGCGGACGTGAGGGCGCGCCTCGACGCCGCCGCGGCGTCCGACTCGGTGAGCCGCGTGCTGGGGAGCGCCGACTTCGACGGGCGGGTGACCGCGGCCGGGCGCGGCGGCCGCCTGGCCTGGCATTTCATCGCCGATTCGGTCCATGACGTGGCGTACAGCGTGACCCGCCACACCAACTGGGACGTGACGCGGACGCCGGTCGGCGACCGGGACGGCGACGGCGCGGTCGATCACGCGCGGATCGGCGCGATCTGGCGCGACTCTGCGCCGCGCTGGGCGCAGGCGGCGCGCTACGCCGCCCACTCGATCGCCCATCACTCGACGTTCACCGGCCTGTCCTACCCCTGGCCGCACATGACCGCGGTCGAGGGCGGCGGGATCATCGGCGGCGGGATGGAGTTTCCGATGATGACCTTGATCGGCGACTACAACGAGCGCGGCGACACCGCCCTCTACGCGGTCACGGCCCACGAGCTGGCGCACATGTGGGTGCCGATGATCCTCGCCAACAACGAGCGGCGGTACGCGTGGATGGACGAGGGGACGACCACGTTCAACGAGAACCAGGCCAAGAAGGACTTCTATCCCGGGATCGACTGGGATGTCTTCGAGCAGGAATCGTACATCGACGTGGCGCTGGCCGAGCTCGAGGGGTCGCTCATGACGTACTCGGACTATCACGTCCCCGGGCCGGCGTACGGGATCGCTTCCTACGACAAGCCCGGCACCATCCTCGCCGCGCTCCGCGCCATGCTCGGTGAGGAGGTGTTCATGCGCGCCTACCATGAGTACTTCGACCGCTGGGCGTTCAAGCATCCCTACCCGTGGGACTTCTTCCGCACGTTCGAGGACGTGAGCGGCCGCGACCTCGACTGGTTCTGGCGCTCCTGGTATTACGAGACCTGGACCCTCGACCAGGCGATCGGCGGGATCCGGGTGGACGGCGACCGCTCGACGGTGTTCATCGAGGATCGCGGCCGGGTGCCGATGCCCGTGCCGCTGTCGATCCATTGCCGGAACGGAGAGACGATCGAGCGGACGGTCCCAGTGGATCCCTGGCTGGCGGGACGCCGGCAGACGTCGATCGAGATCGAGTGCGCTGTCGAGAGCGTCACCATCGACCCGGCGCGCGACTACCCCGACGTTGACCGCTCGAACAACACCTGGGAGGAAGGCGCCCCCGTCTCGTGAGCCGCGCGGGGCGCCGACCGGTCGCCCTGGTAACCGGAGCCTCGAGCGGCATCGGGCTCGAGCTGGCGCGGGCGGCGGCGGCGCGCGGTCACGACCTCATCCTCGTGGCGCGCGGCGAGAGCGCGCTCCGCGCACTGGCCGAGGAGCTGGCGCGCGACCACGGCGCGGCCGCCGACGTCGTCGTCGCCGACCTCGCCCTCTCCGACGGCCCCGAGCGCGTGGTCGAGGCGGTGGAGGCGCTCGGCCTGGAGGTCGACGTCCTCGTCAACAACGCCGGCTTCGGGCTCTACGGAGACTTCCTCGACACCGACCTGGCGATCGAGCGCGACATGATCGCCGTCAACGTCACGGCGCCGACCGCCCTCGCCAAGCGGTTCGCGATCCCGATGGCGCGGCGCGGGCGCGGCCGGATCCTCAACGTCGCCTCGACCGCTGCCTTCCAGCCCGGACCGCGAATGGCGGTCTACTACGCCACCAAGGCATACGTGCTGTCGTTCTCGCTGGCCCTGTCCGTCGAGCTCGCCGGGACGGGGGTCACCGTGACCTGCCTCGCGCCCGGTCCCGTGCGGACGCCCTTCCGGGAGCGCGCCCAGGTGTCCGCCTCGCGGCTCTTCAGCGGCGAGCGGGGTCGGCAGGCGGAGGAGGTGGCGCGCGCCGGCTGGGACGCGCTGGAGCGCGGCAGGCGGCTGGCGATCCCGGGCATGCTGAACCGCGCCGGGGCTACCGCCGCGCAGGTGCTGCCTTCGGGCCTCGCCGCACGAGTGGTCGCGGTCCTCCAGCCGACCGAGCGCAAATGAAGAGGCCCGCGGCGATCGCCGCGGGCCTCTCGCGTTACCTGAAGAGTCTCGGGAACCCTAACGGGTCTCCTTCAGGTGTCCGTTCACGAGCTTGGTCATCTCGAACATGCTGACCTGACGCTTGCCGTTGAACACCGACTTCAGCTTCTCGTCGGCGTTGATCATGCGCTTGTTCTTCGAGTCCTGCAGGTTGTTCTTCTTGATGTAGTCCCAGATCTTCTTCGTCACCTCGGTCCGGGGCATCGGTCTGTCACCCACCACCGCGGAGAGCTGGGCGTCCGGCTGCATCGGCTTCATGAACGCGGGGTTTGGCTTCCGCTTCTTCTTCTTCTGCTCCGCCATCGTGCGTCTCCCCAGAAGTCGTTTTCGGGTTCGGAACGGTCGTCGATGCTGTCGTCGGTGCGGGAGCGGGCTACCCGTCAGCGGTAAAAGACCCGCCTCCATGATAACCCAACCGGGGCGCTACTACAAACGGTTTTCTCCGGGGCGGGAAGGGGAGGCCGATCTCTTTTCG
>JAICQP010000116.1 GCA_025937815.1 Gemmatimonadota bacterium | reverse complement strand
CTCGACCACCTCGCCGCCCGGATCGAAGGCCGGCTGCCGGACCTGTCGGCGCGGGCCACCGCCCTCGAGGCGCGGCCGCGCGGCTCCGACCGACCGGGAGCGCCGATCCTGCGCGAGCTGGGCGGAGGCTGACGTGCTCGACGCGCGGAAGACCGCAGCCGCCGGGAAGTTCGAGAGCGCCTTCGGCCGGGAGCCGCAGGTGGTCGCGTGGGCGCCCGGACGCGTCAACCTGATCGGCGAGCACACCGACTACAACGACGGTCTGGTCCTCCCCGCCGCGCTCGAGCGCGGGATCGTCGTGGCCGCCGCGGAGCGGGGGGACGGGATCGTGCGAGCGCTGTCCGAGCGCTACGGCGGTCCGGTGGAGGTCGGGCGAACTCTGGGCGGACCGCGCAACGTCGAGCTCCCGCCCTGGGCGGCGTACGTCCGCGCCGTGGCCCGCGAGATCGTCGGCGCGGCTCCCTCGGGACCCGGCGCGGACCTGTGGATCGGCGGTGACCTGCCGTCCGCCGCGGGGCTCTCGTCGTCGGCGGCGCTCGTGGTGGCGAGCGCGCTGGCGCTGGCGGAGGTGGCGGGCGTCGAGAGTCCCTCCCGGAACACCATCGGCTTCGCCCGGATGGTGCGGCTGGTCGAGCACCGCGCCGGGACGCTCTGCGGCATCATGGACCCGCTCGTGGTGCTCGAAGGCCGTCGCGGGTGCGCGCTCCGCATCGACTGCCGGTCGCTCGAGATCGCCGAGGTCCCGCTCCCCCAGGACACCCTGCTCGTCGTCTGCGATAGCGGGCTCGAGCGTGCGCTCGCCCAGTCGGCGTACAATCAGCGGCGCGACGAGTGCGAAATCGCGCGCGGCGCGCTCGAGCGGCTCTCGGGCCGCCCGATTCGGAGCCTGCGCGACGCCACGCGTGACGATCTGGACCTGCTCGGCCGCGCGTTCCCCGGAGAGAGCTACCGCCGCGCGCGGCACGTGGTCGAGGAGAACGACCGCGTCGACCGGCTCGTCGACGCGCTCTGGCGCAACGACCGCGAGGCCGTCGGACGCTTGATGGATGCATCGCACGAGAGCCTGCGCAACGACTTCGAGGTCTCGACTCCCGAGCTCGACGCGCTGGTCGAAGACGCCCGCGGGGTTCCGGGGTGTTGGGGAACTCGCATGACGGGCGCCGGGTTCGGCGGCTGCACGGTGAGCCTGGTCGACAGAGACGCGGCCCCCGCGTTCATGGAGCGGATGGAGGAATCGTTCCGCGCCCGCTACTCCCGCTCGCCGCGTCCGTTCGCCTCTTCGGCCGGGATCGGCGCCCGCCTCTTCCAGTAGAGGAACGCGGGAACGCCGGCCAGGAGCAGCGCGGCGCCGACGGCCGAGCGCGCCGGGTTGGACGCCACCACGCTCGCGACCACTCCCGCCGACACGACCGCGAAGAGGATCGGCAGCACCGGGTACAGAGGCATCCGGAATCCCCCGGCGAGCCGGGAGCCGAGCGGCACGCGGCGGCGGAATACGAGGACGGACGCGACCGTGAGCCCGAAGAAGATCCAGTCGGCGAACACGACCGTGTCGACGAGCGCGGCATAGGTGCCCGTCAACGCGAGCGCGATCGCCCACGCCGCCTGCAGCACGATGGCCAGGGACGGCGTGCGAAATCGGGGGTGGAGCCGCGCGACGCCGCGGAAGAAGAGCCCGTCCGCCGCCATCGCGTAGTAGACCCGCGTCGGCGCCAGCACGGCGAGGTCGAGGAATCCGAAGGTCGAAATCGCGATCGCGGCCGCCACGAACCGGTCGCCTCCGGGGCCGAGGAGCCGGCCGGCGGCGTCGGAGGCCGGCGTGCGGGTGGCCGCGAGCCCCTCGAGGCCGAGCGCGCGGAGGTACACGATGTTGACGAGCACGTAGATGGCCGCGACGAGAAGCGTTCCGGCCAGGAGGCTCCGCGGGAGGTTCCGCCGCGGGTCGTCGATCTCTTCGGCGACGTAGTTCGCGTTCTGCCACCCACCGTACGAGAAGAGGATCGGGACGAGCGCGGCCCCGAAGAGGACAGGCAGGGCGGCGGCGCCGCCGGCGAGCGCGTCCCCCGCGCCTGCGGTCCCGCCGGCCGGCCCGGCGCCCGCATCCGGCACAGCCGGCGCGATCAGAAAGCCGGCCCCGATGAGGACCGCGAGCGCGGCGACCTTGAGGACGACGAAGACGTTGAGGACGCGGCTCCCGGGCTTGACTCCCAGGTAGTTGATCGCCGACACGACGACGATCGCCGCTATCGCCAGCGGCAGCGCCGAAGCGTTCTCGCGCCCGACCAGCCGCAGCGCGTACTCGGCGAAGGTGATCGCGACCGCCGCGATCGCGCCGCATTCGATCAGGAGCAGAAGGGCCCAGCCATACAGGAAGCCGACCAGCGGGTGGTATGCGTCCCGCAGGTAGACGTACTGTCCGCCGGCCTTCGGGAAGAGCGATCCCAGCTCGGCGTACGCGAGCGCGCCCGCCAGCGCGATCGCCCCGCCAGCCGCCCACGCCGCCAGCACCCATCCCTCCGACGGCAGTCGCTGCGCCACGATGTAGGGATTGATGAAGATGCCGGCGCCGATGATCCCTCCGACGACGACCATCGTGGCATCGAAGGGACCCAGCGCGCGTTCGAACCGCTCCCCGCTCACCGGGCCCATCGGGTTCGCTTGAGGGCCTCGACGACTACGACCACGCTGGACGCGACGGCCGTCGCCAGCCCCCAGTCCGCGGCCGACAGGGGCACGGTGCCGAAGCCGCGCTGAAGCGGTCCCCAGGAAACGACCATGATCTGCAGCGCGAGCGAGAAGGCCACGGCCGCCAGGAGCCAGCGGTTCTCGAAGCTCTCCAGGCGAAAGATCGATCGCTTCGGATGGCGGACGTTGAACACGTCGATGAGCTGGAACAGGACGAGGGTCGTGAACGCCATGGTTCGTGCCCGCCGGATCGGGTTCTCGCTGGCATCGGCGGCGAACGCGAACAGGCCCCCGGGCAGGCAGGCGTCCAGAATGAACAGCGTGCCCACCATCACCGTGAGCCCCACGACACCGATCCGGATCCACATCGGGCGATCGACGATCGGCGCGGCGGGATCCCGCGGCGGCCGCTCCATCACGTCGTCCTCCCCGGGATCGATGCCCAGCGCGAGCGCGGGCGCGCCGTCGGTGACGAGGTTGACCCACAGGATCTGGACCGCGAGGAGCGGCAGGAAGATCCCGCCTGCGGCCGCCTCGAACCCGAGCGGGCCGGCCAGCGCGACCGCCGCCACGATCGTCAGGACCTCTCCCGCATTCGCCGACAGCAGATACCGGACGAACTTCCGTATGTTGCCGTAGATCTTGCGGCCTTCCTCGATCGCGTTGACGATGGTCGAGTAGTCGTCGTCGGCGAGGACCATGTCGCTCGCCTCGCGCGCCACGTCTGTCCCGCCGACTCCCATCGCGACCCCGATGTCGGCCTCGCGGAGCGCTGGAGCATCGTTTACGCCGTCACCCGTCATCGCGACCACCTGCTTCCGGGACTGAAGGGCGCGGACGATTCGGACCTTGTGCTCGGGCCGGACGCGTCCATAGACGGGCACCTCGAGCACGCGCCGCGCGAGCGCCGCGTCGTCCAGCCGCTCGAGATCGGCGCCGTCGAGCGCTTCCTCGTCCTCCTCCGCGATCCCGATCCGGAGCGCGACCGCGCGCCCCGTAAGCACGTGGTCGCCGGTCAGCAGCATGGTTCGGACCCCGGCTCGCCGCGCGCGCGAGACGGACTCCGTCACACCCGAGCGAGGCGGATCCATCATCGCGAACAGGCCCTCCCATACCAGATCGACCTCGACTTCCGCTTCGTCGGGTTCCTCGTCGGGCCCCCATCCCGGCGGCATCTCGCGCGAGGCGAGCGCCAGTGTCCGCAGCGCGTCCCTGACGAGCGCCACGTTCCGTGCGCCGATCGTCTCCCGATCCGCGGACTGGATCTCGCGCACGGTTCCGCGGTCGCGGACCCGCCTGCAGCGCTCGAACACGGTCTCGGGCGCTCCCTTCACGACCGCGGTCACGCCGCCGCCAAACTCGTGGATCGCCGTCATCCGCTTGCGCTCGGGGCTGAACGGGATCTCGCCGAGCCGCGGGTGCGCGCGCCTGAGCCGCGCCACGTCGAGGCCCGCCTTTCGCGCGGCTACGACGAGCGCGCCCTCGGTGGGATCCCCGAGCACGCTCCATCTCCCCTCCTGCAGCTCCAGCCGCGCATCGCTGGCGAGCATTCCGAGGACGAGCAGGCGCTCGAGGTCGGGGTCCGCGCGCGGATCGAGGGCCTCGCCGGAGGCCGCCCGGAAGGCGCCCACCGGCTCGAACCCCTCCCCTTCGACCTCGATCAGCCGATCCGGTCCGAGGAGGATACGGACCGCGGTCATCTGGTTCCTGGTCAGCGTGCCGGTCTTGTCACTCGCGATCACCGTAGCGCTACCGAGCGTCTCGACCGCCGGCAGCTGGCGGATGATCGCGTGGCGCTGGGCCATCCGCCAGACGCCGAGCGCAAGCGTCGCGACCACGACGGTCGGAAGGCCTTCCGGCACCGCGGCGACGGCGAGCGCGACGCCGAACAGGAACACCTCCAGCAGCAGCTCCGGCGTTCGGGACTCCAAGCGCAGCGCGCCGGCCACACCCACCGCCAGCGAGATCCCGAGGGCCACCCATCCCAGCTGCCCCCCCAGCCGTCCGAGCTCGCGCTGAAGCGGCGTCCTCTCCGTTTCCGCTTCTTCCAGCATGCCGGCGATCCGGCCCACCTCCGTATCCGTGCCCGTGGCCACGACCACGCCGAGACCCCGACCGGAGGTCACCACCGTGCCCATGAACGCCATGTCGGCGCGATCCGCGGGCCCGGCATCCGCGGGAACGGGGTCCACCGCCTTCGACGCCGGGACCGACTCGCCCGTGAGCGAGGACTCGTCGAGCGCGAGGCGGCGCGCCTCCAACAGCCGCATGTCGGCGGGGATGCGATCGCCGGCCTCGAGCAGGACGATGTCTCCCGGCACGACCTCGCGGGCGGCCACCGTTGCCCATTCCCCTCTTCGCCTGACCTTCGCGCCCGGCGCCGTCAGCCGCTCGAGCGCGCGAAGCGCCCGGTCGGCGCGGTGCTCCTGGAGGAACCCGAGCGCGCCGTTCAGCGCTACCACGGCCAGGATCACGATCGCGTCGTACGGGAGCACCTCGGGATCGTCCTCGAGTAGCCAGACCACGAACGACACCGTCGCAGCCGCCAGCAGAACCAGCGCCAGGGGCTCCAGGACATGTCGGAGGAGGATCCGCCACGCGGTCGAGCGCGTGGCGACGGGGAGCTCGTTGGGGCCGGATCGTCGGAGCCGCGCGGCGGCTTCGTCGGCGGCGAGGCCGGCGTCCGGAGCGACGCCCAGTCGGGCGACGGCATCCGCGGCCTCGAGCGCATGCCAGGCGGGAGTAGAGGGCTCGGTCACTCGCAGGGCTGCGAGAAAAAAGGCCCGGGAGACTCTTTGCGGCGGTGGATCGGTCCGCCCCGCTCCCGGGCCCGGTGTCCTGATGGGATTCCGCGCGGCGACCCGCGTGGAACCGGCGAAGTCACCTAGCGGTCAGGCACCTCACGTTTGATCCTGGGTTTACTTGGAATGATAGGACCACCTCCTTTCTCGTGTGCGGGCAGAATACCGGGAGGTGGGTTCGAGGGCAAGATCCCCCAAAAAAAACGCGGCCCGCCGATGCGGGCCGCGCTGTGGATCTCCGTAGCAGGTCGTGCTTAGCTGATCGTGCTGGTCGCCACGGTGAACGTCGCGATGCGCGGAGTACCGACGATCAGGCCCTTGAGGAGATCGAGGACCTTCGGGTAGGTGTCCGTGCGATACCGCTCGGCGTTCTTCTCGCTGTCCCACATGCTGATCCCGAGGGCGTGGTTCTCCGGGTTGACGAGCGAGAGCTCGCCACGAAAGCCGTCCTGCTTCTTCAGCATCGGAACGACTTCACCGTCGAACTTGGACTTGAACTCTTCCGCCTTGCCGGGCTTGATCTCGAATTCCACGTTGCGTGTGAATCTCATGATGTGTTCCCTTCAGTGGTGAGTATTTCTAACTCCATCAACGTACCGCCATTGATCGCATAAGTCAAGTATTTTCAATAATTTACGAAGACAAGTATGTAGGTCAGATTCGGCGGGCGAAAGCGTCTAGCTCGAGCGTCCAGACGCGCTCGCCGCAGAAGCGAGTGCCCTCGGGGCAGACCGGCCGCTGAGAGGCGGCGTGGCGGATCGTGCAGGGGGGCGCGAGCCAGCGGCCGATCCTGGGATTCACTTCGCGCACGGCGAGTGCCTCTTCCAGCGAGGCCTGCCAGATCTCCTCCTGCGCGTTCCAGCAGAGCCGCATTGAATGCTTGTGCCACAGGTTGAGGAGATCCGCCGACTCGGTGAAGCGGATCGCGACCGCATTCGGGAGCAGGTACTCGGCGAACTCGTCGGGCGCTCCCGCGGAGCGCACCGCCGCCACGTCCTCCCACGTCCGCTCCATGCTCTCCTGGTAGCGTCGCCGCGCTGCCTCGTCCTCGAGCACGAGGCGCGGCGTCACGTAGTCGGGCTCGCTCCCCACGTGCGCGGTCAAGGCCGGCCGCGAGGCGGGCGTCATCCGATGCCGCTGGTCCTGCGAGTCGGCGGCGTGGGAGAGGCGCTTCTTGAACGTGTAGTGGGGATGGAAGAGCGCGCGGGAGAGCTTGTCGTGGGTCGTCAGGTTCAGGGCCTCGCCCAGGACCGGGTTCGACCCGGGGTCGAGGGCGAGCGCGATCGCCTCGTCGTCGCCCAGCGTCGCCCGCGGCGCGCCCAGCACCTCGCGGACCGCGTCGGCCAGGACCTCCTCGTTCCGCGCGCCCCAATCGACGAGCCGGGACGTGCTGTCCCCCAGGTCCGCGTCGAACTCCGCCCGGAAGGCGCGCGCCCGTTCCGGGCCCCCGTCGCCGTTCAAGCCCGCGAGGAACCGCCACTCGGCGGTCGCCTCGATCGGGAGCGGCTCCTCCAGGATCGTCCTGTACGCGGGATCGTGCGCGAGCAGCTCCTCCACCATCCGCCCGACCACCAGCCGGGTCTCGGTCGGGGCGTCGACCTGCTCGCAGAGCCGCGCGTAGCGGAGGAGGGTAATCCCGCTGACCGTATGGTACAGGTACGCGAACGTGGCCACCGGCAGCGCGTAACGGGCGATCTCCTGAGCGCGCTTGCCGATCTCCTTGGCATAGCGGTCCGCGTGCGCGCGGCGACCGGGGAAGCGCTCGAAGTAGGCGTCCGCCGTGACCGGCGTCAGGAGCCGGATCAGCTCACGGTAATCCTCCATCTGACGCTCGACCGCCGTCCGGTAGCGCGCCAGCGCCTCTCCCTCCAGCGGGGGCACGGCCACGTTGCCCGGCTTCACCTCGACGTAGCGCTGGCTCACCTGCTCGGAGTTGTAGAACGGGTGGCTGTGGAGGAACGCCCAGAGGAAGTGGCGACTCACGTTGGACAACGCGAACTGGAACTGGGCGTGCTGGAGCGTGGTGTGATGCCCCGCCATGTAGAGGCTCTTGGCGAGCTCGG
>JAICQP010000101.1 GCA_025937815.1 Gemmatimonadota bacterium | reverse complement strand
GTAGAGCAAGGGACTCATAAGCCCTGGGTCGCAGGTTCGAATCCTGCCGCCGCCACCAGAATGATGAAGACGGCCCAGCTGCTGCGTTGGGCACCTCGTGTCTTCCTGCGGCGTACCTCCCAGTACGCCTCGGAATCCTCTCGTCGCCCGCCTTGCAGCTGGGCCGTTTTGATCATTCTGGGCTTGATCATCGTGGGCTCGATAACGGAGGAGCTCGGCCTGATGGCGGTGTGGGTATGACGCCGCCGCGGCCGACAGACGACCTCGCGGCCGCGTTCCGCGACCACTGGTTGCGTCACTTCGCGCCGGCCGCACCGGGACGGCTCGTGCTCGGGGTGTCGGGGGGGATCGATTCGATGACCCTGCTGGCCCTGCTCGCCCGCGAGCGCGCCGGCGGGCCCGATGTCGAGGTCGTGGCCGCCCATTTCGACCATGGCGTCCGCGGCCCCGCGGGGGCGGAAGACGGGCGCTTCGTCGAAGCGGTCGGCGCGGTCTGGGGGACGCGTGTCGAGCGCGGCGCGGGCGACGCATCCGCGCGCGCGCGGGAAGGGGGCCGCGGACCGATGGCGGCCGCGCGCGAGCTGCGCTACGAGTTCCTGCGGGAGGTCGCCGAGGACGAAGACGCCTGGGCGATCGCGACAGCGCATCAGCGGGACGACCGCGTGGAGACCGTGCTGTTCAGGATCACGCGCGGCGCAAGCATCGACGGCCTGGGCGGTCCGCGAGCGATCGACGAATGGCGCGGAACCCCGGTGATCCGGCCGCTCCTGCCGTTCTCACGGGCCGCGATCGCGGAATGGGCCGGGCGGGCGGACGTGCCCTTCCGCGAGGACCCCTCGAACGTCGACAGCCGCTATCCTCGGAGCCGACTGCGGCACGAAGTGTTGCCGCTGTTGCGCGAGCTCAACCCGCGGATCGACGCCGCGATCGTGCGACTCTCGGATCTCGCGTCCATGGACGCCGCGTACCTGCGGGCCGAGACGGACGCGCTGCTCGATCGCGCCTCGATCTCGCGTGGCGAGCGGGAATGGGAGCTCGACGCCAGCGCGCTGGCGCATGCCCCGGAGGCGCTCCTCCGACGCGCGATCATCGCGGCATGGAGCTGGGGCGCGCTGGAACATACGCCGCCGCCGGCTGCGGCATGGGTCGAAGGTGTGGTGGAATTCCTGCGCGGCGGCCGCGGCGGGCACGTGCCCGCGCCCGGAGGAGGAGAGATCCAGCGGCGCGGACCGGCGATCGTCGTGCGGCGCGCGACGGACTCGAAGATCGAAGACGGAGAGGAGCCTGCCGAATGATCGAGCGGACGCTTATCGACGCCGAGACGTTGGGTGCTCGAGTACAGGAGCTGGGCGCGGAGATAGCGCGCGACTACGCAGACCGCGACCTCGTGCTGGTGTGCCTGCTCAAGGGCGGGATCTACTTCACGGCTGATCTGTCACGCGCGATCGATCTGCCTATCACGGTAGAATTCGTGCGGGCGCGATCCTACGCCGGCACGTCGTCGTCCGGTGAGGTGAAGCTCTCGTGGATCGACGGCCTCGACATCGCCGGCCGTGACGTTCTCATCGTCGAGGACATCGTCGATACGGGCCTGACGCTGGTCGAGATCTGGCAGGCGCTCGAGGCCAGAGGCGCCGCCAGTCTGGCCATCTGCGCGTTGCTGTACAAGGAGAAACGGCTCGCTCACCCCTTCGCGGTGCGCTATATTGGCTTTGCCATCGAAGACGTTTTCGTGGTGGGGTACGGACTGGACTACGACGAGCGCTTCCGGAACCTTCCGCATATCGCGGTGTTCCAGCCGGACGAGTCGGCCCGAAGCCCGTCGCGACTGGGAAGGAGTCCGCTGAACCCGCCATGACCGAATCACGCAACCGCCCCCGCCCCCCACGGCGCGCGGGGGGCTCTCGTCGTCCCTCGCCCAACCGGCCTCGCTTCTCCGGGCTTTCCAAGAGCCTCGCCCTGTGGCTCCTGATCATCCTGCTCCCGCTCACGATCTACCAGCTGTTCATGCCGAAGGAGCAGGCGGCGGTCGACATCAAGTACTCCGAGTTCGTCGATCAGTTCGAGGCCGAGAACGTGGCCTCGGTCACGATCACGGAGAAGCAGATCCGTGGCGAGCTCAAGCAGCCCGCCAAGACGACCACGCGGCAGGGTCTGCGAACTTACAACGAGTTCCACACCGTGCTTCCGTTCGAGGATCCCGACATCGTGCGCGCGATGCAGGAGCGCGGCGTGTCGGTGGAGGCCCGCGAGCCACCCATCAACTGGTTCACGCAGATCATCGCGTGGCTGCCGTGGATCCTGATCATCGGGCTCTGGATCTTCTTCATACGTCAGATCCAGGGCGGCGGATCGAAGGCGTTCTCGTTCGGAAAGTCCAAGGCGAAGCTCCTATCCGCCGACGCGCCCAAGGTCACGTTCGACGACGTGGCCGGCGCCGACGAGGCCAAGGAAGAGCTCGAGGAGATCATCGAGTTCCTGCGCGACCCCAAGAAGTTCCAGCGCCTGGGGGGACGGATCCCGAAGGGCGTGCTGCTGCTCGGTCCTCCGGGCACCGGCAAGACGCTGCTCGCGCGCGCCGTGGCCGGCGAGGCGGGCGTTCCGTTCTTCTCGATGTCCGGCTCGGACTTCGTGGAGATGTTCGTAGGGGTGGGCGCATCACGCGTCAGGGATCTCTTCGAGCAGGGCAAGGCGCACGCGCCGTGCATCATCTTCATCGACGAGATCGACGCGGTGGGCCGCCACCGCGGCGCCGGCCTCGGCGGCGGGCACGACGAGCGCGAGCAGACGCTGAACCAGCTGCTGGTGGAGATGGACGGCTTCGAGTCCAACGAGGGCGTGATACTCATCGCCGCCACCAACCGGCCGGACGTGCTCGACCCCGCACTCCTCAGGCCGGGCCGATTCGACCGTCAAGTGGTCGTCGACCGCCCGGATGTGCGCGGCCGCGAAGGGATCTTCGAGGTTCACGTGCGCGACATTCCGGTGGCCGCCGACGTCGACCTGAAGGTCCTCGCCAAGGGAACGCCGGGCCTCTCCGGCGCCGACATCGAGAACATCGTGAACGAGGCGGCGCTCCTCGCCGCGCGGAAGAACCACACCGAAGTCTCGATGGACGACTTCGAGCAGGCGAAGGACAAGGTGATGATGGGCGCCGAGCGGAAGAGCCTCGTCATCACGGAGAACGAGAAGCGCTCGATCGCCTTCCACGAGGCCGGCCACGCGCTGGTCCGCATGCTGACGCCGAAGGCCGATCCGGTCCACAAGGTGACGATCATCCCGCGCGGCCGCGCCCTCGGCGTGACGCACTTCCTGCCCGTCGACGAGCGTCACATCTACTCGCGCGAGTGGTGCGAGGATCAGCTTTCGGCGCTGCTCGGGGGGCGGGCCGCGGAGATCCTCGTGCTCAAAGAGACGACGACGGGCGCCGGCGACGACCTCAATCGGGCCACCGAGCTGGCGCGGCGCCTGGTGACGAAGTGGGGGATGAGCGTGGTGCTCGGACCGCTGACGTACGGCGACGAGCAGGAGCAGGTGTTCCTCGGTCGCGAGATAGCGCAGCACCGCGACTACTCGGAGGAGACCGCGCGCCTGATCGATTCCGAGGTCAAGAAGATCGTGACCTTCGCGTTCGACCGCGCGTGCACGATCCTGAAGGAGAACGACGCCGCGCTGCATCGTCTCGCCGAGGGGCTCCTCGAGCGGGAGATCCTGGACCGCGAGGAGATCGCGCTCCTCCTCGAGGGCAAGCCACTGCCGGCCGAGGAAGCGGAGGAGGGCGAGGACGAGCAGCCCGCTGTGGGCGCGCCCGTCGGGACGCCCGCGGAGCCCGCTCAGGTGCTGGCCGCGGAGGGAACGGCCGGGCCGGCTGACCCCTCGGCCGAGAAGGCCGACCACACAAATGGCCGGCGCGCCGGCGACTCCACGCGCGTCCCCGAGCCCGCCGCGCGGGCGGAGGACAGCGCTCCCGGGGAGGCGTGAGCCGAGCGACTCCGGTCGTCTCCCACGATCTCCGATCCTCCGCGTCCGCCGTCTGGCGCGTTCGCGGCCGCTTCATCCCGCTGGAGCCCCGCCCCCGCCTCATGGGGATCGTCAACGTCACGCCTGATTCCTTCTCGGACGGGGGCGAGTTCCTGTCCCCGGACAGGGCCGTGCGGCGCGGACTGGAGCTCGCCGCGTCGGGCGCTGACATCCTCGACGTGGGCGGGGAGTCGACCCGGCCGGGCGCCTCTCCGGTCAGCGTGGCCGAAGAGCTGGATCGCGTGCTGCCCGTCATCGAGGGCCTCGTCGCGGCCTGTGACGTCCCGCTCTCGATCGACACCACCAAGCTCGAAGTCGCGCGCGCTGCGCTGGGAGCGGGGGCGGCGATCGTAAACGACGTAAGCGCGCTGCGCTTCTCGCCCGGGATGGCCGAGCTCGCCGCCGAGACGGGCGCCGGGCTGGTCCTGATGCACATGCGAGGCGATCCGCGAACGATGCAACTCGACCCGCGCTACGACGATTTGATCGGCGAAGTGGGAAGCCATCTGCGCGAGGCCGCGCGCCGCGCGGAGGCCGCCGGAGTGGACAGGGCGTCCATCGTCGTCGATCCGGGGATCGGCTTCGGCAAGACTGCGCGCGACAGCTGGCGGCTCCTGGCCGGGCTATCCGAGCTGGCACCGGAGTACCCCGTGCTCGTGGGCCATTCGCGCAAGTCGTTCCTCGATCCTCGCGGAAACAGGCCACCGTCCGAGAGGCTGCCCCAGACGCTCGCCGCTGGCCTGCTGGCCGCGCTGAACGGGGCTGCCGTCCTCCGCGTCCACGACGTGGAGGCCCACGGCCGACTGCTGGAAGCGTATCGGGGGTACGAGGAGGCGAGACGATGATCGAGCACTGGTCGCGGATGCGCTTCCTGCAGCCGTCGGTCAGCGATGTCATCGACATCGCGGTCGTGGCGTTCATCATCTACGGGCTGTTCACGCTGATCAGCGGCACCCGCGCGCTCCAGATGATGATGGGATTCGTCATCCTCGTGATCGCCGCATACCTGGCACAGGCGCTCCAGCTGGAAGCGCTCAACGAGATCTTCCAGGCCGGGCAGCTGGTCTGGGTGATCGCCATTCTCATCGTGTTCCAACCCGAGCTCCGATCCGCGCTGGCGCGTATCGGACGCACGCCGGTGCTCAAGTTCTTCGTGAAGGTCGAGGAGAGTCCGGTCGTGGCCGAGGTCGTCAAGGCGGCCACCCAGCTGAGCAGGGACAAGCGCGGAGCGATCATCGCGATACAGCGCGAGGTCGGTCTGATGGAGTACGTCGAGAGCGGAAAGCGCCTCCAGGCCGAGGTCTCGTCCGAGCTCCTGGCCACGATCTTCGCGCCTTACACGCCGCTCCATGACGGCGCGGTGATCATCGACGGGAACAACATCGTCGCGGCGGCCTGCATCCTGCCCCTGACTCAGTTCCCGGTCTACGACCCGACGATCGGCACGCGGCACCGCGCCGCCATCGGGTTGTCCGAGGAGACCGATGCGGTGGTCGTCGTCGTCAGCGAGGAAACGGGGAACATCTCGCTGGCAGTAGGTGGGCGACTGGAGAAGAACCTCTCGCCCGAGCAGCTGACCGGCCGGCTGGAGACCCTCACGCAGGCCAGGGCGCCTGCATGAACGACGCCGGTGCCGGGCTCGCTTGCCGCGCCCGGAGTCCGATCCTAGCTTTTCCGCCCGATCCGGTATCGAGGGCGCCTCGGCCCGCTTCCCCAGGCAAATCCGGAGGAGATCCGATACATGCGGACGCTTAGCCGCGACCGGCTGCTCTTCGCCGGCCTGACGTTCCTGATTGTGCTCGTCTCCTACGTGTCGACGCTGGCGCCCACCTTGACCTTCTGGGACGCGGGCGAGTTCGTAGCCACCGCCTACAGCCTGGGCATCCCCCACCCGCCCGGCACCCCGCTCTTCGTCCTTCTGGGACACGTCTTCGGGATGCTGCCGCTGGGAATCGGGTTCGCGGCCAAGACCAATCTCATGTGCGCGCTCGCGTCGTCCGTCGGCGCGTTCTTCTACTTCCTGGTCCTGTCGCAGATCATCGGACGGATCGACAGCGGGCGGGGCTGGGAGCTGCCGCGGCCGATCATCCACGTGGCCGCCCTGGGGGCGGTGTGCCTGTCGGCCTGGGGTCTCACGCACTGGGTGAATTCCACCGAGACCGAGGTCTACACGGTCGCGATCATGACGATCGCGCTGGTGACCTTCCTGGTTTTCTACTGGGCCGACCACCTGACCGAGGGCAAGGACTGGAACCTCATCCTCTTGATCGTCTTCCTGATGGGACTCTCGATCGGGAACCACCTGATGGCGCTGCTCGTCATGCCGGCGGTGGTGGTCTACGTGGCATGGGTGGCGTGGGACGGCTATCGGGGCTACGTGCTGAGTCTGCTGGTCGGCGCGCTGGGCCTATATATAGTCGTCATGAAGGGAATCTCCGTCGACGGGCTCATCGGCGGGGGCCGGGTCGTCAACCCGGCGGCCATGCTGCTGGGGCTGGTGGTCCTGGGCGCCGGGTCGTGGTGGATGCACCGCGAGGGCGCGCTGCCGTTCTTCCTCGCCGCCGTGGCGCTGTTCGTCGCGGGGGCTTCCGTCATCCTGTTCCTGAAGATCCGCGCCGGCCTCGACCCTGCGATCAACGAGGCGAACCCCGAGACCTGGCGCGAGCTGCTCGCCGTGCTGGCGCGCAAGCAATACGACGTGCGGCCTGTCTTCCCGCGCTCGGTCGACTTCCTGCGCTATCAGATCCCCCTGTATTTCGATTACCTGTTCGGGCGCGTGGGACCGTTCCAGTCGATGGTCTCGTCGCAGTTCGGCCTGCCTGGGCTCTCGATTCTGGTGTTCCTGCTGGCCATCCTCGGATCCGTCTACCACTTCCTGTCGGATCGCCGCACGTGGGCGTACTTCCTGCTCGTCTGGGGAATGACCTCCCTGGGTCTCATCTTCTACTTGAATTTCCCGCTGGGGAACACCCAGGCGCTCGACGTGACCGGCGTCGCGCGCGAGGTGCGGGAGAGGGACTATTTCTTCATCGTGTCGTTCGCCTTCGTGGGCATGTGGGCCGGAGTGGGGCTGTTCGCCGTATTCGGCGAGCTGTGGCGGCGGGCCGGCGGGCCGGTGCTCACCGGAGCCCGGATGGCGGTCGCGGCGGCGGCGCTCCTTCTCGTTCCCGCAGCTGTGTTCGCCCTCAACCACCACGAAGCCGACCGCAGCGGCAACTGGATCCCGCGCGACTTCGCCTACAACGTGCTGCAGTCGGTCGAGCCGTGGGGGATCCTGTTCACGAACGGCGACAACGACACGTTTCCGCTGTGGTACCTGCAGGAGGTGGAGGGCGTGCGCCGCGACGTGTCGATCGTGAACCTGGCGTTGCTCAACACGACCTGGTACCTGGAGCAGCTGAACGAGCGGACGTTCACCGGCTCCGATCCCCCGCAGGAGATGACGATGGACGCGCCGCACGAGCTGGAGATCCCGCTGATCGGTTCCGGGATCGAGGCCGGCCCCCGCCCCACCGACACGATCATCGACTACAGCGGTGCGGTCGATGACCCGCTCCAGCGCCTGGGGATCGTGATCGACGAGCCCACGGCCCTGGAGGTGGCGGGGCTCAGGATAGAGTTCCCGGCCAACAGCATCCTCCGCCGGCAGGACGTGGGCGTGCTCCAGGTCGTGCGCAAGAACCTGGGCCGGCGCCCGATCTACTTCTCGGTAACCGTGCCGGACGACGCCAAGGTGGGGCTGAGCCCGTACCTCGTGCGCCAGGGAATCGTCGACCGCCTCCTGGACCGGCCGATCGAGGAGCTCGCGCGGCAGGGCCGCCAGTACATGCCGATGCAGGCGCCGGAGCAGGAGTGGATCGACGTGCCTCGGACGGAGCTCCTGCTGAACGCGGTGTACCGCTACCGTGGGCTCGACGACGATTCCATCTACAAGGACGGAACCGCGCGTGCTCTGACCGGCAACTACGGCGCGACCTTCCTCCAGCTCGCCGCCGCCCAGGCCCGGCAGGGACGCCCGGAAGACGCGATCTCTTCCCTGGAGCGCGGGAACAGCATCCTGGGTCGCGAGCCTACCGACGACTCGTACGTGGCCAGCATGATCAACGTCTTCGCCGCGACCGGCTCGTACGCCAGTCTCGATTCGCTGATCCAGGCGCAGTCCGACCTGGCGGGTGGCGAGCTCGACGATCGACTGGTCAAGACGGCGGCCTACAACGCGGCCGTGGCCTGGCATTTCGACGTGTCCGAGCGCCTGCTCGACAAGTACTTCGAAGACAGGCCGCAAGCGGTGGAGCCGGAGCTGTGGATCGAGATCGCCGAGATGGCGATCGAGCGCGGGGACACGAACCAGGGCCTCACCTTCCTGGCCAAGGCCATCCGGTCCGACCCGGACAATCAGCGCGCGTTCCTGCGCCACATCAACCTCGCCCATCGCACCGGCAACGACGTGATGGCCAAGACGTTCGTGTACCAGTGGGTGAAGACCCATCCGGGTGACACGACCACGGCGCGCCTGTACCAGGAGTACCTGGATACCGGCGAGTTTCCGGAAGAGCTGTCGTGGGAGAACATCACCGAGGCGACGACGCCGGAAACGAGCGCGGCCGGCGGCAGCTAGCCCCGCCCGCCCTGGCGGGGCCCTTGACGACCCGCTGCACCCCTTTGTATCGTGCTGCTGCCTGAGGGCGGCTCGCTGCGCCGGGGCGATTGACACCCCCCGAGGCGGCGGGCTATAATGAGGTAGCGCTGCCCCAGCCTCAGCGTTTTACAGGTACCGCCACCCCCAACGCGAGGAGGGCGTTTCGTACCAGATTCGTTGGCCTTT
>JAICQP010000091.1 GCA_025937815.1 Gemmatimonadota bacterium | reverse complement strand
CGCTCGCGCCGCGTATCGCCAGTGGGCGAGCGCGGCGAGGCTGATCGCCAGCAGGTTGGCGCCGTAGAGGGTTAGCGCCACTTCCTGCCGGTCGTATGCCCCCACCAGTCGCGTGGTGAACGGAATCAGGCACACGAACATGAAGAACACGATGTTGAGCCACAGCGCGTTGGTGTTCACGACGCGCATGTAGTGGAACAGGGTGTGGTGGCCGATCCAGTAGATGCCGAGGTAGAGGAAGCTGACCACGTAGGCGGCTATCACGGGCCATAGCCAGAGCACCTCGTCGACGAGCCGGTCCGCTATCTCCTCTTCGGGGACCTCGGGGACGTCGATCCCGAGCACGAGGAGGGTCATGACGATCGCGAACACGCCGTCGGCGAGGGTGGTGATGCGGCGATCGTCGGGGAGATCGCGAATCCGCTTCGTGGCCGGCGTGCGATCTCCCTTCGGGGACACCCTTCAGTCCGTGGCCTCGGAGCTCAGCGCCTCCACCACCTTCTCTAGAACCGCCTTTCTGCGGCCGAGAATGTCGCGGAACTCCTTGCGGTCGGTGTCGGCCATCTCCATCCGCAGATCCGAGAGCTCGTTCTCGAGCACCGTGCGCAGAATCCGGATCTCGTCGCGGTCGAGAGGGACCTCCATGGCCGCGAGCATACGCTGGAGGGGGAGATTCGGCACGCCGGGATCGTACAACCCGTCGGCGGCCCCGTGCGGGGCCACGCTCGCGGTCACACGATCAGCATCGCGTCTCCGTAGGAGTAGAACCGGTAGCCGGCGCGCACGGCGTGCCGGTACGCCTCGAGAACCAGCTCGCGCCCGGCGAAGGCCGAGACGAGAAGGAGGAGCGTCGAGCGGGGCAGGTGGAAATTGGTGAGGAGCGCGTCGACCACGCGGAACTCGGCTCCGGGCAGGAGGAAAAGATCGGTCCAGCCCTCCGAGGCGGCCGGCCCCCCCGCCCAGCCGCGCGCCGCCGATTCCAGCGCGCGAACGGCAGTCGTCCCGACAGCTACGATGCGCCCGCCGGCTTCCCTCGTCTCGCCGATCTCCCGCGCGGTCTCGCCGCCGATCCTGTACCACTCCTGCTCCATCACGTGGTCCTCGGCGCGCTCGGCGGTCACGGGACGGAAGGTCCCGGGCCCTACGTGGAGCGTGACGGCGGCGCGGCGAATCCCACGACCGGCCAGCCGGTCCAGGAGCTCGGATGTGAAGTGGAGGCCCGCCGTGGGGGCGGCCACGGCACCCGGGCGGCGCGCGTAGACGGTCTGGTATCGCTCGCGATCGAGCGCTTCGTCCGGCCGGTCGATGTAGGGAGGGAGCGGCACGTGGCCGTGCGCCGCGATCCATTCCCGCGGATCCCCGGGCACGCGGAGCCGCACCCGCCGGCCGCCGGACGGCAGCCGGTCGAGGACTTGGACAGAGGAGTGCTCTGCCGGCGACCCGTCGCGACCGAGGAGCTCGAGCCGCTCTCCGGGCCGCGCCTTCCGGGCCGGCCCCGCCAGCGCCTCCCACTCCCCTCCCGAGACGTCTTCGGGATTCGATCGGTCGGCCGGACGGACGAGGAGAATCTCTACCTCCGCTCCGTCCGCGCGGCGCGCCCTAAGTCGAGCCGGGAGGACCGCGGTCTCGTTGACGACGAGGAGGTCACCCGGGCGCAGGTGGTCGCCGATTTCCGCGAAGCGGGCATCCCGCCACGATCCAGACGCGCGATCGACGACCAGGAGCCGGCTTTCATCCCGCCGCGGCGCGGGCCGCTGCGCGATCCGCTCCCGCGGGAGCTCGTAGTCGAAGTCCTCCATGCGCACGCAGGAAAGATGCGCCCGCGGCGGCGACCTTCCCAGAGAGGCGTTGGCCCGGCCGCCGGCCGGGGCGGAGATCAGCGCCAGAAGATGTTCAGCAGGATGCTGATGACGAGCGAGAGCACGAGACAGGTGGCGAGCGGTATGTAGAGGGTGCCACGGCCGCGCTCGATCAGGAAATCTCCAGGCAAGCGGCCGAGAAACGGGATCCGCGGTCCGATCAGGAAGAACCCGCCGATGACCACCAGCGCGATCCCGAGGATGATCAGTACCCGCCCGAGCTCGCCCATGCCGGGTCTCCTTCGGCCAGCCGGTCGATCTCACGCACCCGGTCGACCGACACGACGAGGTCCTGAGTTCCGTCGTCGAGCTCTCTCCAGCACGCCACGTAGTCCATCACGCGCTGCTGCACGGTCGGCGTCGGCCGCGTCTCCTTCTCGAGGAACTTGAAGCAGACCGTTCCCAGATTGATCGCGAACTGGCGCTCGATGCGCCGCAGCGCACGACACATGCCCAGCTTCCGCGTGTCGTCTACGCGCCGGAAATGGCGCGCGATCCGAAGCGCCGAGTTGCCGTGGCTCTCGAATCGTTGCGCGGCCGTCTCGGCCTGCTCGCGGGTGAGTACGATGAGCTGCATCAGGTGAGCGGAATATTGGAAGGCAGTCGGTAGAGCGCAACGCGCGCGAGTGGAAGCGCCGGGAGCGAACCCGGCTGCCGGTCACCTAGCCGAGCTTGGAGGTGGATGTCCAGACTTGTCGGATCCGCCGCGCCTCGCGGACGACTCCGGCCACCCCCTCGGCCCCAACCTCGTTCCAGGCCGACGGCAGATCTCGCGCCACCCGGGCGATCGCCGACGGCAGGCGCCGCCCGAACTGGGACGCCGAACCCGTAGCCAGCAGCGGCCAGGCCCACCGGAACGACCATTCGGCAATGCCGTTCGCGGACCGAGCCTGGAACAGTCGCCGCGCGGCGAGGTGCTCGAGACGGCGCCGGCGGGGATTCCCCGGCGCGCGACGGAGAAGCTCCTTTGGGATGGGCACGCCGGCCCGCGCAGCGAGGGCCCGCGCCGGAACCCAGAAGGCCAGCGGCGCCGCGAGCGAATCGACCACGTCCGCGATCCGCTCGATATCGACCTCCTCTGCCCGCAGAGCCGCCCCGGCGTCCCATGCCGTCTCCAAACCGATCCGGAGACCCTCGGCGGACGCGGCGACGAGCGTGCAGACGAGAGCGTCGGCCGGCGCCAGGACCTGAAGACCTTCCAGTGCGGGATTCGGGATCGGCCTGGCCCCCGAGAGGATCACGTCGTCCGGGAGACCCCACGGTGCCTCCGAGATCCGTGTCCGAATCGCGATCCCGCCGTACCCGGTCCCGTCGACGACGCGCGCGCGCGCCGCCCGCGCCGCATCCGGATCGGGTACCAGGATCTCGATTTCTTCGACCGCTCTCCCACGACCGCTGTCCCCCGTGGCCCAGGGCCACAGCGCGGCTCCGCCCACGATCGTTCCCGTCGCGCGCTCCTCGCGGAGGATCGCTGCCAGCTCCTGCAGCGCTTCCCGCTGGCCTCGCTCGCGCTCTTCGTCCTCCGCTGCGGCGCGGCGGATCAGCGAACCGAAGAGAGCGGGCGCCCATCGTGTCAGGAGGGGATCGTCCAGCCGTTCCACCAGGAGTCGCGCCAGACCCGCCGCGATCAGCGACTCGGCCCGAGCTCGCCAATCCAGATCCGCCCGGCCCAGCACGCGGCCCGCCACCTCCGGGTCGAGCGCTTCACCCCCCGCGAGTGCGAGAAACGTCCGCGCCGACCCCTTGGTGTTCGCATGCGTCCGGGTCAGCCGCCCGCTCTTGCGCTCGGCCTCGATGATTTTCTGACGCGCGACTCGATGCGCCACGCGATCGGGTGACGACAGCTCTACGCGCAACGCGGCCACTGCACCGGGGCTCGAGGTGATGTGGTGGCAGAGCTCGCACATCCCGGAGTAGCCGTCGCGAAACTCGAACGACTCGAATTCCGGGATCTCTTTCAGGGCATCCCGCAATCCCGCGGGCCCTTCGGTGCGAATCGCTTCGAGGATCGGGTCTTCGCGGTGGCGGGCGATGAGCTCGCCGAGCGGGGCCTCCGCGAGGGACCCGATCGCGAGCGGGTTGCCGGGCGGCAGAAAGTAGGAGGGACCGTTGCATGCGGTCACTCGTCCGTCGTCAGTCAGGGCTGGAACGCCGCACGCGTTGCAGAACCCCTCCACCTCGGATCGCAACTGCACTCCCGCCAGATGTCGCGCGGCCCCTACCGGCTGGACGTCGTAGAAGCGGAGTCGCACGCCGGGGAGACCCGCGAATGGGGCTACGAGCTCCTCGATCTCCTCGTCGTCCGCCAGGCGGGTGACGTTCACTTCGAGCTTGAAGTCCAGTGCCGCCGCCGCCCCCGCGATGTTGACGATCGGATCCGGTCCCTGGAAGGCGGCGTGAAAGCGGTCGTAGCTGACCGTCATGCCGCCGATCCCGGCGTCGATCAGTGCGGTCAGGGTGCGCCGCGCGCGCTCGGGGGTCCGTCCCCAGAAGCCGTTGGTCGTCATGCGCGTCGCCACGCCAAGTCGGCGGCACTCCCGCAGGACCTCGAGGGCCTCCCGCTCGCGGAGCATCGGCTCACCGCCGGTCACGTTGACCGAATCGACTCCGACTTCAGCCGCGGCGCGTACCGCTTCCAGGAGATCGGACAGAGAAGGCCCCTCTGTCCCCGCCTTGGGACCACTCTCGACGCTGCAATGGGCGCACTCCATGTTGCAGCGGCGGCTGAGCATGATCGCCAGGCCGCTCACGTCCCGATCACCCCTTCGATGCGCTCGACCATGGTCGCGAGGTGCCCGCGTCCGAGGTCGAACATCGGGACACGGTCGGCGAGAGGCTGGAGCGATTGGATCGCGGCTCCAATTCCCGCGTCGCGACCATGGCAGTAGGGCCACAGTGCGAGCAGCGCGCGGGCCGCATCGAGGCCCTCGAGCTCCCCGGCTGGAGCCGTGGAACCCAGCCTCGCCAGGAAGATCACCGCCGCTACCTCCGCGCTTTCCTGGTTACCGTCTCGAGACATCTCACACGGGTGGAACAGCATGCCGCCAGCGGCGGTTCGCGTCGTAGCGGGCAAACTCGCGATCCGATTCCACAGTCCTTCTCCGATAAGCTCCCGGCTGGTCGGGCGAAGCGAAACCCGGCGGGGGACGCCACGCGCACGACCGCCTTCCTCGAGCACCGCGCTGTCGTCGGAATGGAAACGCCAACCCGCGCGCCACAGGGCGCAGGCCAGGGTCGATTTCCCCGCCTCCTTCGGCCCCACGAGGAGCACCCCTCTGCCGTGCCTCGACAGTAGCGCTGCATGAAGCGCCACCACGCCGGACTCCGGATCCAGCAGCTCCACGATCGAACGGTACTCGACTGCGGCGAGCGCGAGATCGACTGTATCCACGGTCGCGGCATCGCTGCCTTCCATCAGAACGCGCCATCGGCCGCCGGCTTGAAGGGCCTCACCTTCGACGACGAAGCGGGCCTTCAGGGGATGCGTGTCGGACACCCCGTTCAACCAGGGTCCGAAGACGACTCGGGCGCGATCCATGACGGAGGGGTCCGGAGAGAAGAGCTCGAAGCCGACGCATCCCGCCGTCCAGCGTAGCGTCCCGTGCCCGACGGCGGACTTCGCCGCCGGCCGCAACGCGGTGCTCAATCGCGCCGCAGGACGTTCTCGCCCACGAGCCGGTCAAGAAAAGCAGCTACGTCGGCGTGAGCGCGGTCGGGGGAAAGGTCGGGAAATCGATGAACCAGGAGATCCGCTAGCTCAGAGGGTCTGCGCGGCGCTTCCAGGGCTTCCCACAGAACCGCTCCGGTTGAGTTCAGAACGATGGCCTTGGACTGGGTCGAACTATAGAGAACGGCGTGGTCCTGTACGCCGCTCGACGAGACGTCATCGGCCCTCCGGATCGGGCCATCGACGATCGCGGACCGGTCCGAGTCCATTGAAAGGACCTCCTGGTTCTTTCCGACTACCGCGATACGGGGATGAAATCCCCCGCGTAGTGGACCTCACGTGCCAGTTCGTCGGCGTCCATGACCCGCTCCACCTGCGGCGGTTCGTACTCGGTCTTCCTATCCGACGCGGGCTCGCTGCTGGTGTCCTTCTTCACAATACCTCCCGATGTGAGTTCGGAGATCGCGACTTATCCGGTCTGGCCCGGCGAGACGTCGACCCCTGCGTAGTGAACCTCTCGCGCGATCTCGTCGGCGCCCATCACCTGTTCGACCTGCGGGGCTTCGTAGTCCGGTTGCTTCTCGACCCGCTGCGGCTCGTTCCGAGCTGCGTTGTCCATTACTGCCTCCGCGAAAACGTTGGACGACTTTTCGGGACAGAGGTCTACGCTGCGACCTCCGCTATCCGGGTCCGCCACCATCGGAGACGGGAGCACCCGCGTAGTGAACCTCGCGCTCGAGGTCCTCCGCTTTCAGGACCTCCTCGATTCCGGGCGCTTCGTAGCCCTCCGGGCCCTGCTGGTTTTCTTTTTCCATCCTTCCTCCTCGGCTGCGAGCTTCTCGGGAGCCGCTATCGGCGGGAATCGCTTCAGGATCCCGCGCTACCCCCACTACAAAAAGAGCCACACGAGCCGGTATCGCCGCGGCCCGACGGGTCGATGGAGCCCGCGTAGTGAACTTCGCGTGCGATCTCGTCGGCGGTAAGGACGCGCTCCACCAATGGCGGCTCGTACCGCGGGTGCGAGGACAGAGGCTCGCTCCGGAGTTCGCTTTCCATCGTTGCTCCTTTTCCGGCTTTCCCGGAAGGGCGGGGATCCTGCAAGGGGCCCGTGGGCGACCCTCATTTAACCACACCCGTCGTAGCTTGTCCATTTACCCACACCAAAATCCACCCCCCGCTTACCCCTCGAAGAGCTCCGGCTGGTCCACACCGCCGATCTCCGGAGCGCGTCCAGCAAGGCCGAGGTGCGCGTAGGCCCGGGCCGTCGCCACTCGGCCGCGGTGGGTGCGGTGGAGGAACCCGCTCTGGATGAGGAACGGCTCGTGGACCTCCTCGAGCGTGTCGGCGTCCTCGCCGACCGCCACCGCGAGGGAGCCGACTCCCACGGGCCCGCCCCCGAACTTCTCGATCAGGGTCGTGAGGATCCGCGTGTCCATCTCGTCCAGGCCCGCCTCGTCGACCTCCAAGGCCTCGAGCGCGTCCCCCGCCAGGGCGCCCGTGATCCGGCCCTTCCCCTTGACCTGCGCGTAGTCCCGGGCCCACTTGAGGAGCCGGTTCGCCACCCGCGCCGTGCCGCGCGAGCGGCGCGCGATCACCTCCACCGCGTCGCCTTCGATCTCCACCCCCAGGATCCGCGCCGAACGCCGGACGATCGACGCGAGCTCGTCCGGCGTGTAGAAGTCGAGCCGGCCGGCGTGCTCGAAGCGGGAGCGCAGCGGGCTCGTCAGGAGCCCGCGCTTGGTCGTAGCCCCCACCAGCGTGAAGCGCTCGAGCGGCAGCGTCACCGAGCGCGCGGCCGGGCCGGAATCGATCAGGATGTCGAGCTGGAACTCCTCCATCGCCGGATACAGGTACTCTTCGACCACCGTCCGCAGCCGATGGATCTCGTCGATGAACAGGACGTCGCCGGCCTCGAGGCCGGTCAGGAGGCCCGCCAGGTCACCGGGCTTCTCGAGCACGGGGCCGCTGGTCACGCGGATCTTGCCGCCCATCTCGTGGGCCAGGATGTGGGCGAGCGTGGTCTTTCCGAGGCCGGGAGGTCCCGAGAACAGGCAGTGCCCGAGCGGCTCGCCGCGCTGGCGCGCGGCCTCGATCGAGATCCTCAGGTTCTGCTTCAGCTTCTCCTGCCCCGCGAACTCCTCGAGCGTCCGCGGCCGGAGCGTCTCCTCGAACGCCTCTTCCTCGGGTGCCACGGCCTCGGGGCGCGTGGCCTGCCGGCCGGACAGCGACGACTTGAAGCGCGGGCTCCGCGGATCGCTCACTTCCGCACGCTCCTATTGTCACTCACGGATCGTCGACAGCGCGCGGCGGGTGAGGTCGGCCGCCGCGGCGTCCGGCGCGTCGGCGAGCGACGCCTGGACGGCGCGCTCGGCGGCGGTCCGGCCGATGCCGAGCGCGATCAGCGCCTTGACCGCGTCCTCCCCGCTCGTCGTCAGGCGCACCGGCTCGCCCTCCTCGGCCTCGATCTCGGCGAATTCGCCGATCTTGTCCTTGAGCTCCAGCACGAGCCGCTCGGCGGTCTTCCGCCCCACGCCGCTGATCCCCGTCAGCGTGGCCAGGTCCTGACGCCGGATCGCCGCCACGAATCGGTCGGGCGTCAGGCGCGAGAGGACGTGTAGCGCGAGGCGCGGGCCGACCCCGCTGACGCCGATCAGGATCTCGAACAGGCGCCGCTCCCGAGCGGACGCGAAGCCGTACAGGGTCAACTCGTCCTCGCGGACGTGAAGGTGCGTTACGAGCGCGGCTTCCTCCCCCTCGGCCGGTAGCGCTTCGTAAGTCGAAAGCGGGATAGAGACGCGCCAGCCGATCCCGCCGACCTCCACGGTCACTTCGTCGATCGACTTCCGCGAGAGGCGCCCGCGCAGCGAGCCGATCATTGCCGCGCCCCGTTCGAGTCGCCCGGCTGCTTCGGGAGTCGCGCGTCGGCCGAGGTCCGCGCGCCGCGGTTCAGATGGCAGAGCGCCACGGCCAGGCTGTCGGTGGCGTCCCGCGGAACCCGACCGGCGGGCATGTGAAGGAGAGTCGAGACCATCCACGCGATCTGCGTCTTGGAGGCCCGGCCGGTGCCGACGACCGACTGCTTCACCTCGCGCGGCGAGTACTCGTGCACCGGCAACCCCGCCTTCCGCGCGGCCAGGAGCAGCACCCCCCGCGTCTGGCTCATGACCGCCAGCGTGCGGACGTTCTTTCCGAGAAACGCGTTCTCGATGACGACTTCGGCGGGATGAAAAGCATCGATGACGTCGGTCAGCCCGTCGAAGACCGACACGAGCCGATCGGCGACGCTTCCTTCGCCTCCGGGGATCGTTCCGCAGTCGACGCACTCGACGACGCCGCCGGCGGACTCGATCACCCCGTAGCCGGTGACCGCGCTGCCCGGATCGACGCCGAGCACGCGCACCGGCGCTACCCCACCTCGGCGAGGATCTTCTCGTCGATGTCGAAGTTGGCCGCGACCTTCTGCACGTCGTCTTCCTCTTCGAGCGCCTCCACGAGTCTAAGCACCTGCGCGGCTGTCGAGCCCTCGACCGACACCGTGCTCCTGGGGATCATCGCCAGCTCCGCCTCCTCGGCTTCGATGCCGGCTTCCTGGAGCGAGTCCTGAACGGCCTGGAACGCGGTGAACGGCGTCATCACGCGGATGAACCCCTCTTCCTCGATCACATCCTCGGCCCCCGCGTCGATGGCGGCCAGCATGACGCCTTCGGGATCGTGGCGCGAAGCGTCGATCAGAATCTGCCCCTTCGGATCGAACATCCACGCCACCGAGCCGTCCTTGCCGAGGTTCCCGCCGTGCTTGGACAGAATGTGCCGGATGACCGCCACAGTCCGGTTCTCGTTGTCGGTCAGACATTCGATGAACAGGGCCACGCCCCCCGGACCGTACCCCTCGTACGTGACCCGCACGTAGCTCACGCCTTCCAGCTCGCCCGTGCCCCGCTTGATCGCCTTGTCGATGTTGTCGGAGGGCATGTTCTGCGCCTTGGCGTTGTCGACCGCCGTCCGCAGGCGCGGATTCATCTCCGGGTCGCCACCCCCCTCGCGGGCGGCGACGGTGATCTCCTTGATGAGCTTGGTGAAGATCTGGCCGCGCTTGGCG
>JAICQP010000004.1 GCA_025937815.1 Gemmatimonadota bacterium | reverse complement strand
TCCTCGGTGCCGAGCGCGGCCTGGAGCGCGCCGGCGGAGGAGGCCGGGTCCTCGGTCCAGACGCCTCGGTCCAGCGCCTCGTCCAGCGCGGGCGGATGATCGACGAGGAACGCGCCGCCGCGGACGTTGAGGAGCCACTCCGCGCGGCCCCCGGACTCGAGCGCGCGGTACACGATCCCGTACGCGCGGAGGGGTTGCGGCTGCTCCTCGTCCATGGGGATGAGGAACGACGCGGCCCGCTCTCCGGCGCCGATGGCGGTGCGGGCCGATCGCGTGGGTGCTGCGCCGAGCCCCGAGAGTGCGGGCCCGGCAAGGGCGCCGGCGCCGGCGCTTCCCAGCGCGCGCAGGAATTGCCTGCGGTCCACTATCCCCCCTCGGCGAGCCGACGGCGCGCGTCGAGCGCGTACGGCGTGCTCGCGTGCTCGTCGACCACCGACCTCCAGAGCCGCCGAGCCCGCTCCGTGTCCCCGGCCGCCTCGGCCCAGCGTCCGGCCGCGAGCAGGAGCGCGGGGATCTCTCCCGCCGACTTCGCCGCCCCGGCCGCCCGTTCCAGGTCCTCGCTGGCGCCCGCCGGATCGCCCGCGCGGCCGCGCCACTCGGCGGCGAGCGCGAGGACGAGCGAGCGCGCGACGTCGAGCGTGTCCCCGGCCCCGAGGGTCGCCGCGAGATCGGCGAGCCGCGCGGAGGCGGCCGAGGGATCGGCGGGGGCGCGGACGAGCGCGTCGCCGAGCTCGGCCGCGGCGGCGATGGGCGAGCCCGACTGCGCGAGCGCCTGCGCGAGGCGTACACGCGCGAGCGCCTCGAGGTCGGCCGGACCCACCGGACCCTCGTCGATTCCGGCGGCGTACGCCGAGAGCGCGCTGTCCGGAAGCGAGCGCGACAACAGGAGATCGCCCAGCGGGACCGCGAGGATCGCGGGGTCGATGCCGGCTGCGATCGCCTCGTCGACCGCGCGGGCGAGGACCTCGGGGTCGCCGCTCGCGCGCGCCGCCTCGAGCTCCGCCGAGATCTCGAGAGCCCGGGCGCCGGACACTCCGCCGAGGCGGGCCTGCTGGAAACTCTCCGCCGCGGCCGCCGGATTCCCGAGCGCGTCTTCCATCTCGCCGAGCGCGAGGCGGTCCTCCTGCCGCGCGGCGGGGGGCCCGAGGGCGACGAGCGCCGCCAGCGCGTCGCGCGCGAAGTCGAGCGCTCCGGCCTCGCGCGCCCTCCTGGCGATCTCGCGCAGGGCCTCGCCGCGCGCCACGCCGTCGAGCGCGGGATCGCCGGCCGCCTCGCGCGCCTCGCTCCAGCGACCGTCGGCCGCGTGGAGCCGGACCGCCAGCATCGCAACCGCCGACGCGACGTCTCCCTCGGCCACTTCCCGGAGCGACACCACCCGCTCCATCGTCCCGGCGGGAACTCCCCTGCCGTCCGCCGCCAGGTCGCCGATCCTCGCCGCCGCGGCGATCGCCTCCTCGCCGCCGGATCCGATCGCGAGGAGCCAGGCCTCCACGGCGCCATCGCGGTCCGCCGATCGCGCGAGCACATGGCCGCGAACGAGGGCCACCCTCGACGCGCGCGCGCCGGCCGCCGCGGCCTCGTCGAGAAGGTCGAGCGCAGGATTCACCGCGGAGTTCGCTTCCAGGAGGCCGACGAACTCGTTCAAGGTCGCGACATCCGTGTCGGCGTCGACCGAGGCCGCGAGCCGCGCGGCTACGGAATCGGGAGACGCGCCGAGCTGGAGCCCGACGGCGCCCCAGTAGCGAAGCGCGTTCGGGCCCGCGGCGTTCCCGTGAACGACGCTGTCCAGAAACGCGTGGAAGCGCGGCAGGTCGCGCGCCTCGGCGGCCGCGCCGGCCAGTCCCGCCAGAACTCCGACGTCGTCCGCGGCCGGATCCCACGCCGAGCGGAGGCGGTTCCACTCCGCATCTTCGATGGTCTGCGCGCGCGCGGGCGCGAGAAATCCGGCCATCGCGACGAGAAGGAGCACGGCAGTCGTTGCGGCAATCGCCACGCCGGCCCTCGCGCTCATCGCTCGCTCCCCCTCTCGCGGACACCTTCCTCGGCGAGCCGCTCGAGATAGCGCCTGGCCGCCTCCAGCGTCCCCGCCGGGAGCGTCCCCGCCCACGGCGCGAGCGCGGCGTCGGGATCGAGGACCGGCGCGGTCACGCGGTCCTCGAGGGGCGGCGGCGCGGCGGGGATGAACGAGCGGGCGGTCTCGGAGCGGCGGCGCTCGCTCTCCTGCCGCTCGATCATCCGGCCGAGATCGGCGAGCCGGCGCGCGAGCGTCCTTAGTTCGCTCTCCGTGCGGGCCCCCGAGAGGCCGCGCTCGAGCCTGGTCGATGCCTCCTCGATCGCGCGCGCGAGCGCTTCGATCGAGCGCGAATCGACGCCCTCTTCTTCGAGCGCCTCGCCCATCTCGCGGAGCTCGCCGGCGGCCTCGCGCTCGGCGGCCGCCGCCTCGGCGCTTCCGCCGGCCGGCTCCTCACCGCCCGCCATCGCGTCGGCCATCGCGGCCTGCGCGGCCGCCATCTGCTGGAGCTGTTCCGATAGCGGCCCCGATTCCCCGGGCTGGCCGGCGGTGCCCACTCCCCCACCCGCGCCGCCGCCGGACAGGAAGAGCCCGCGCGCGAGGAGGGCGAGCGACGTCGCCGCATCCTCGGCGGCCCCCCGGACCACGGCCGAGCCGGTGGGCCCGGTCGACGCGCGCTCGAGCGCCTCCTCGGCCCGGCGGGTCGCGTACACTGCCTGCGCGATCCGCATCGCGAGCTCCATCGCCGCCGGCCGTCCGCCGATCGCTTCGACCATCGTCTCGAGCGCGCGGTCGAGCCCGCCGGTCACCACCCGCTGACGCGCGAGCCGCGCGGCGCGCTCGCCGGCCTCGGAGAGCGGCCCCTGCCGCTCGGCGAGCTCTTTCTGCCGCTCGGCCAGGAACAAGGACTCCGCACCGGCACGGTCGAGCGCCGCCCGGTGCGAGGCGCCGGGCCCGCCGCTGGGGGTATCCTCCGACCTCGTCTGGCCGGCGGCCTGCATCATCTCCTGGGCGGCCTGCTCCTGCGCGCCGGCCGCGGCCGCGCGGTCGCCGGCGGCGATCTCGCCCGCCGCCTCGTCGAGGGCGTCCTCGAGCCCCTCCCGCGCGGACTGGGACAGCTCCGACGCCGCTTCGCGCGCGGCCTCCGACAGCGCGCGCTGGCGCTCGGCGATCCTGCGGCCGAGCTCCTCCTCGGAGGCGCGGCGCGTCTCCTCGGCGAGCGCGGCCTGCGCGCCGGCCAGGCTCTCCAGAGAGTCGGCGGCCGCCTCCCGCAGGAGCGTCCGCTCGATCGCCGCCAGGCGCTCCGAGATCGCCTCCAGCACCGCGGCGCGTGCCTCGGCCGCGGTGGCCGGATCCGGCGGCGACCCGCGCGGCGGATCGAAGCGGGCGTCCGCCACGCCCTCCAGCTGCTGCCGGTAGCTCTCGAGCGCGGCCGCGAGCTCGGGATCGATGTCGGGATCGGCGAGCGTCCGGTCGAGCGCGCGCGCGAGCGAATCGGAGGCTGCGGCGATCCGGCGGTCGAGGTCCGCGGCTTCCTCGCTCGCGCCTCCCCCCTCCCGTTCCTCCGCGGCGCGCCGTGCGGCCTCGAGCGCGGCGTCGACCTGCCTGGCGGCCGCGGCGCGTTCCTCGTCGGCCGCGGCACGCAGCGTCGCAGCGCTCGCTACCACCGCGGTCTTCCACGGACTCGCGGCTCCGCCGCCGGACGCGGGCCGCGCGACGACCCGGTAGCGGACCGTGTCGCCGGGCATCCGCCCGGCCGCCAGCGGCACGGCGGCGATGACCGTCGTGTCGCGCGTTCCCGGCACCACGTCGATCGCGCCGGCGCGTCCGTCGGCCGTCTCCCATCCCAGCGACACGATGCCCGCGGGCGCTCCGGCCCGCACCTCGAGCCAGGCGCTCTCGGCGGCCAGCGTGGCCGGATCCTCCGCCGGCCGCAGGACGTCCACGAACGCTCCTCCACGCGCGACGACGCGGAAGGCCGGTCCCTCGAGCCGCGCGCCGCCCGCCCCCTCCGCCAGGATCCGCGCCTCGCCCGGCGCGAGCCCGCGGACGGGTCCGCGGAACGAAGCGCCGGCCACCGCCAGCGGGATCTCGCGGCCGCCGGCGTCGAGGACGGATGCCGACGCGAGCTCGCCCGTCGCCCCCCCGCGAATCTCCAGGGACTCGTCGGCGGCGGTCGTGCGGCCGGCGAGCGGCGCCCATGCCTCGTCCGCGCCGCGCGCCTCCACGCGGACGAGCGCCAGCGGCGCCCGCACCGCCAGCGTGTACTCGCCGCTCGCCGCGTGGCCGTACCGTACCCGGTAACGCCGCTCGACCGTCACGCCGTCCCAGCGCCACGAGCCCTCGGAGTCCGGCCCCAGCGTGTCGGAGCGCCACGCCTCCTCCCCCTCCTGCCACTCGAGGACGAGCGGCCCCTGGGCGTCGGGGCCCACGTACCGCGCGCGGACGACGACCTCCGCGCCGTAGTCGATCTCCGCGTCGCCGGGGGTGATCCGCCACGCGGCGGATTCGCCGCGCCAGAGCGTGGAGGGGGCGAGCACCGCGCGCAGGACGCGCGGGGCGGCCGCCGGCTCGGCCAGGGCCGTCGCGATAGCCAGCGCCGCCAGTCCGATCGCCGCGCGACGCCAGCGCGCGAGTCGGGCGTGCGCGTTCTCGCCGAACGCGCGGTCGAGCCGCGCCATGCCGCGACGGGCGAGCCACTCCCTCCCGCCGCTCGTCACCGCGGCGGCAAGGCCCCGCCCGCCGTCGTCGAGCGCCGCGGTGACGCGTCCTCTGGACTGCGGGAACAACCGCTCCAGCCGCTCGGCGATCTCGCGCTCGCCGCGGGCCCCCTCGCGCCAGCTCCGCGCGGCCAGCGCCGCGCCGGCGGCCGCCAGCAACAGCGCCGCCACGTAACCGGCCAGGCGCGCGGCCCCCACTCCGCCCGTCACCCACTCCCAGGCGAGGAGCGCAAACGCAAACGCCGCCGAGATCGCCGCCACCGTCCAGACGAGCCCTCGACGGCGGCGACGCTGCTCCGCGGCGCCCAGTGACCGGAGCTGGCGCTCCGGATCTAGTGCCGTATCTGCCAGATCAACACCATCCCGTCAGGGTCGATAGTCCATGCCCACCGCATAGATGTTCTTGGTGTAGAATTCGTTCAGAGTGATCGCCTCGTTGCGATACCGGCCGTAGCGGACCTCCACCGAGTAGTCCGGCGTCACGTCCTTGACGAGGCGCAGCAGCAGGACGTTGTTCTCGGTCTCGCCGGTGTCGAGCGTTCCCGCCTGGGTGTTCGCGACGGGCTCGCTGAAGTCACGCAGCTCCAGCTGCCCGTAGAACTGGACCAGCATCCCCCACGGCAGCCGCCGCAGCACCTGCATGCCGATGTTGTGGCTCACGTAGCTGAAGCCGAACGAGTTCGAATCCGTCAGCCGGAAGCTGTACTCGCCCTGGATGGAGACCGGCCCCAGCCACGTGACGACCGTCCCCAGCTCGTGGACGTGGTCCTCCTGACGGTCCCGCGTCGGCCCGCGAATCGCCTGCGGGCTGTCGCCCGGCTCGAGCTTTCCGCGTCCGGGGTACCGGATGCGGTCGAAGGAGTAGTCCACTCGCGCCGTGAGGTCGGTGCCATAGTCCTTGGCCACCGAGGCATAGGCCCCGATCAGGTGGTTCCCGAAGGAGGCGTCCAGGTTTTCGAAGTCGGTGTCCGTGTAGCGCGCGCCCAGCTCGAGCCGCGCGACCTCGCCCTCGGATAGCGGGGTCAGGTTCAAGAGCCCGCTCAGCGAGCCGCTGAAGCGCGTGAACCCGTCCTCGTTGATCAGGAAGAACCCGTCGGTCCAGGCGCGGTTCTTGATTCCCAACGTACCGCCCAGGGCAACGCCCTCCGAGACGCGGCGCTGATAGCCGAGCGTACCCTCGTTGACGAACTGGGGGGTCACGTCGAACTCGGTGAACCCGAAATGGCGCTTGAATCCCCCCTGATACGAGAGCGACAGCCGCTGCTCGCCGGACGACCCCCACCGCAGGTCCCCCCGGTAGGCGATCCGGGCGACCTGTGCCCGTATGGGGTCGTCGATCCGCTCCGCGACGTTGTCGTCGACTTCATACGTCAGACGCATATCGTGGTCATAGGACCACGCCGACCCAACGACCGACTGGGCGCGCAGAGGTCCCGCCAGGAAGGCCAGGGCCGCCGCAGCGGCCAGCCCGGCATGCGCCGGTCGAACCGACCGGACGAATTTTCCTGAGATTACCATCGGTTCGTTCCTCCCACGCATGATGTTAATCATAAAACTCCTGCAGTCTCTGGGCGAACACCGCGGCTTTCGCGGCGTACTCCTGGCGCCGGTCGGTCAATTCCAACAGCTGCAGCTGCAGCGCCCGGATCGTATCTCGCGGATCCTCGAACACTCCCGACACGCCGCCGCCGTTCTGCGCGTTCAGCATTGCTTCGAATTCGTCGGGGATACCCCGCTGATCGCCCCACAGCGCGATGTCGTCCTTGAGCCTCTCGAGCTCCTCTCGGTCGCGAGCCTTACGGTTGAGGTTCGCGATCTGCTCGCCGATGACCGTGATGCGCTGGTCGATGTTGTCGACAGCGTCGCGGGCGATCGCTTCTTTCACGCGCAGCTGCGACGGTCCGTCGGAGGGGTCCACCACCAGGTCGGGCAGGAAGAGATCGTCGGCGGCCTCTTCGAGCTCGGCCTGGATAGCGGCGCGGGCCTCCACGTAGACCCGCAGCTGCTCGGTGAGCCGGCCCAGCTCCGGGGTGTTCTCGGCGGTCATGGGCAATCGTTCGAGCCGCTGAGTGGTCTCGGCCACGGCGTCGTTATAGGCGAGGTAGAGCTTCGTCTTCAGGTCGCGCATCTGCTCGTAGAGCGTGCGCAGCGTGCGCGCCACGCCGACGAGCTGCTCGCTCGTCTCGCGGATCTGATTGGAGACGGTCTCGAACTGGGCGCTGCCCGCGGCGGTGCGCCGCTTGACCTGGGAGAGGGAGTCCCCGCGCGCCTCCAGCGCGCGCTGGCGCGCCTCGAGACGCGCGATCTCGGGTTCCCGCTGGGTAATCAGCCGGCGCAGCTCTACGATGCCCGGGCCCGGCTGTGGCTGCTGGGCGGGGGACTCGACTGCGCGCGACAGCAGGCCGGCGAGCAGGGCGAGGAGCAGGAGGCTACGACGCCTGGCCACCGGTCAACCCGTACTTCTCGAGCTTGTAATAGAGGGCGCTCGTCTTGATGCCGAGGAGCTCGGCGGTCCTCGTCTTCACGCCCCCCGACTTCTCCAGCGCATCTTCGATCATCGTGCGCTCGATGCGCTCCAGCGCGTCGTCCAGCGTGATCGCCCCGGCGGGTGGGATGGTGAGTCCACCCATACCACCCGTGCGCGGCGCCCGCCGTTCGTTGATCGGGAACAGTGACGCGTCCAGCCGGTTGTCCTCGCACAGCACGATGGCGCGCTCGATCATGTTCTCGAGCTCGCGGATGTTGCCCGGCCAGTCGTACCGCATCAGGAGCTCCATCGCGTCGTCCGTCACGCCCTCGATCGGCTTCGCCATCTCCGCGCCGATCGCCGTGATGAAGTGCGTGACCAGCGGGAGGATGTCTTCCTTACGCTCGCGCAGCGGCGGCACTTCGATCGGTATGATGTGCAGGCGGTAGAACAGGTCTTCCCGGAACTCGCCCTTCTCGACCATGGGCGCCAGGTCCCGGTTCGTGGCGCTGATGATGCGGACGTCGACCGATATCGTGCGCTCGCCGCCCACGCGCTCGATCTCCTTCTCCTGGAGGACGCGCAGAAGCTTCACCTGGGTCGACAGCGGGATATCCGATATCTCGTCCAGGAACAGCGTTCCCTCGTGCGCCAGCTCGAATCGCCCCTTGCGCTCGCGGATCGCGCCGGTGAAGGCGCCTTTCTCGTGGCCGAAGAGCTCGGACTCGAGGAGTCCCTCCGCGAGGGCAGAGCAATTCACCTTGACGAACGGACCGTCCCGGCGCGCGCTCTCGCGGTGGATCGCCCGCGCAATCAGCTCCTTGCCGGTGCCGCTCTCGCCGTAGACGTAGACGGAAGAGGTCGCCTCTGCGACCTTGCGGATCGACTCGTAGATCCCGCGCATCGCCTCCGACCTGCCCACGATCTCCCCGAAATGGTGCTCCACTTCCTCGCGCAGGTACTCCGCCTGGGCCTTGAACGCGTCGCGCTCACGCTTGAGGTCTCGCGTGTTGAGCGCCTTCTCGACCTTGACCTTGAACTCGTTGGGGTCGAAGGGCTTGGTGATGAAGTCGACGGCTCCCAACTTCATCGCCTCGACCGCGATGTCGATCGTGCCGTACGCGGTGATCAGCATGACCTCGGGATCCCCGGGGACGTTCTGCTTGCGGATCGACTCCAGGAGCTGGAGCCCATTCATCCCGTCCATCTTGAAGTCCGTAATCACCAGATCGAATGGCTCTTCGACGCAGCGCCCCAGAGCCGCGTCGCCATCGGACACCACGGACACGTCGTGTCCGGCGCGGCGCAGGATCTGCTCGAGACCGTCCCGAACCGTCGGGTTGTCCTCCACCACGAGGACGCGCGCCATCGGATCCCCCTCCTTCATGCCCCCGTCCCCGCGGCCACGGTTGCGTCCGGGCGGTAGGCGCCCGCCCCGGAGCCGACCGACGGCAGCACGACGAAGAAGATCGTCTTCTCTCCCGGGACGCTCTCCACCCAGATCTCTCCGTCGTTCTCCTCGATGATCGAGCGCACGATGGACAGCCCCAGACCAGCGCCGCTGCCCTTCGTGGTGAAGAAGGGATCGAAGATCTGCTTAAGGTGGTCGGGATGGATCCCGGGACCGAAGTCCTTGACGAGGATCCGCGCTTTGCCCTGGGCCTCGTGGGCGCGGACCTCGACACGGCCACCGGGTGGCGAAGCCTGGACCGCGTTCTTCACCAGGTTGAGGAGTGCGCGCTTCACCTGCTCCACGTCGGCGTAGACCGCCAGGTCGCGCTCCGCCATCTCCACGTCGATCTCCACGCCGCGCTCGTCGGCATCTCCGGAGAGCAGGAACAGTACGTCGTCGATCACCTCGCGAAGCGCGAAGGGCTCGACGAGCGCCTGCCGCGGGCGCGCGTAGATCAGAAACTCGTTGATGATCGTCTTCAGATGCTGCACCTCACGGATGATCTTCTCGAGGTGCGACCGCCGCGCGTCCTCCTCCTCCATCTCGTCCCGCAGGAGCCCGGCGAAGATCTCGATTCCACCGAGCGGGTTGCGGATCTCGTGGGCGACGCCGGCCAGCATCGTCCGCAGGTGGCGGTCGCGGCGCACGATCCCGCGGCGCATGTTCTCGAGCGCGTGCCCCAGGTAGCCGATCTCGTCGCGCGAGTCGACGTCCACCGGCTCCCCCAGGTCGCCGCGTTCCATCCGCTCGGCCGAGGAGACCAGCTTCCCTATCGGCCCCGAGAGCGTGCGCGCGAACACGAATCCCACCACGACCGTGAGCGCGATCGCGATCAGCGTCAGCAGGATGGTCGTCCGGCGGAAGTCGTGGAATACCTGGAGGAAGCCGAGCGACAGGTCGACGCCGAGGATCGCCACGATCGCCTCCTGGGTCTGGGTCTCGTCGACGTAGCCGACGAGCGGCACCATCGCCGACTGGTACACGTTTCCTTCGTCGTCGCTGAACGGCTCGGTGACGATCGCCTCGCCCTGGAACACGCGCTCTATTTCGCTGGCGTAGTTCGCGAGGCCGGGAGCCACCGCGCCCACGTCCATCCGCACCGTGTCGGTCGTGGCCAGGATGCGTCGATCGCTGTCGAACATGTACGCCTCGCGGACCCCCAGCCGCTTCATGGCGAGCAGGTTCTCCTCGGCCAGCTGCTGGGTCCGCTGCCCTGCGCGATTGACGAGCGCGGTGGTGGTCAGGGGGTCGACCAGCAGAGCCCCCGCCTCGGCCACGGCCAGCAGTCGGTTCTCCGTTTCGCGCCGGACGTGGGCGGTCGCCACCCGGTACCACACCATCGCGCTCGCCACCACCAGCACGGTGACGAGCAGGATGAACGTGACGATGAGCTTGGTGCGGATGCGGTTGCGGCGGTCTGTCATGAATGCATGTCCCTGTCGTAAGCTACCTTACGTCATTTTTCCTGTCAAAACACTCGAAGGGTCGCGGAAAACTGACGGTGCTCGGGAATCCGAGGCGTCCCTGCAGTGCCCCGTCAGTGCGTGAGGGCATACAGGAACACATTGGCCCCCATCTCCAGGGCCGCCCTCCGCACGTCCGGCGGATCGCCGTGCACCCCGGCGTCCTCCCAGCCGTCGCCGAGATCCGTGTTGAACGAGTAGAACAGCACCAGGCGCCCGTCATGGTATACCCCGTAGCCGCGCGGAGGCCCCCCCGCGTGCTCATGGATCTTGGGCAAGCCCGATGCCATCGGAAAGGCGGCCTGGTAGATGGGATGGTCGGCCGGCAGCTCCACGAGGGGCTCGTCGGGGAACAGGCGAGCGATCTCGCGCCTGAGAGTGGCGTCGATGCCGAAGTTGTCGTCGGCATGGAGGAATCCGCCGTTCGTCAGGTAGGCGCGCAGGGCGGACACCTCCGCATCGGTCAGCCGGATCTCGCCGTGGCCGGTCAGGTAGAGCAGCGGGTAGCGGGCGAGCTCGACATCGGTCGCCGACACCACGGCCTCGTGGTCGGCGGTCGGAAGCGCGAGCTCGTCGCGAATGAACGCGAGCAGGTTGGGAAGCGAAGTCGGATTTCCGTACCAATCGCCGGGCGCGTAGCGGAGCCGCGCGATTGTGAGCGGCGTCTCGGGGGCCGCCCCCGCCCGGCCGCCCAGCCCCTGCGCCGCCGCCGGGAGCGCGAGCGCGAGAAGCGCGAGCATGGCGATGGCGTATGGCGCTCGCCTCGACCTTGCCTCGCGCGATGCGCTCATTCGTCCCCCTCCTGGACGGCCCGATAGATCGCGTTCCGTTCGCCGGGGTAGACCGCGGCGAGGACGTCTACGAGCCCGCGGACCGAGAGCGTGGCTCCGGTCCGACCGCGGCGTAGCTCGCGGAGCGCCTCGCGCCAGGGCCGCGCCGGCGCCGCCTGCTCCTCGGCCCCCGCGACGACGATCACGCACTCTCCTCGCAAACGATCTTCGCGGGCCGCGAGTTGCTCGGCCAGCTCGAGCGCCGTCCCGGTCACGAACTCCTCGTGCACCTTCGTGATCTCCCGCGCCAGGCACACGGGGCGGTCGGGCACGGCGTCGGCGATCGCCGCCAGCGTGTCGGCGACCCGTGTCGGCGCCTCGTACACGACCACCGTCTCCTGCCGCGCGAGGGCGCCGGCCCACCACGCTTCGCGCCCGCGCCGCGGCGCGAAGCCCAGGAACGCGAAGCGATCCGTCGGCAGACCGCTCGCGGCCAGCGCGAGGATGAGCGCGCTCGGCCCGGGGACCGGAACCACGGGGATCCCCGCCTCCCGCGCGGCCACGACCAGCCGGTAGCCCGGGTCCTGGATCGCGGGCATCCCGGCCTCGGTCACGAGCGCCAGGTCCTCGCCGGCCAGGATTCTGGCGACCAGTCCGGGGGCCGCGGCCGCCGCGTTGTGGTCGTGGTAGGCGACGAGCTCGGGGCACGGGACATCCATCCACGAGAACAGCGTCCGGCACGTACGCGTGTCCTCGCACGCCACGAGACCGACCCGCCCCAGCACCTCGCGGGCGCGGGGCGCAAGGTCGCCGCGGTTTCCGATCGGCGTGCCGACGAGCCAGAGCGTCCCCGGGGACGGCCCCGGCGCGCTCATTCCGGCTCGCGGCGGACGTCTGCGCCGAGCTCGGTAAGGCGCCTGTCGATGTCCTCGTAGCCGCGGTCGATCTGATGGACGTTCTGGATCACCGAGCGGCCGCGCGCGGCGAGCGCGGCGATGAGGAGCGCCATGCCCGCGCGGATGTCGGGGCTCGAGATCTGGGCCCCGACGAGAGCCGCCGGGCCGGTCACGACCACGCGGTGCGGGTCGCAGAGGATGATCCGCGCGCCCATCCGCTGGAGCTGGTCGACGAAGAACAAGCGGCTCTCGAACATCTTCTCGTGGATCAGGATCGTCCCCCGCGCCTGCGAGGCGACGACCACCATGATCGATGTGAGGTCGGCCGGGAATCCCGGCCACGGCGCATCGTCGAGCTTGGGCACGGCGCCGTCAGCGTCGTCCATGATCGCGAGATCCTGACCGCCCGGGACTACGACGTCGTCTCCGTCGATCTCGATGCGAACGCCGAGCCGCTCGAAGCCGATGCGTATCATCGGCAGGTGCTCGACTCCCGCGCCGCGGATCGTCAGCTCGCCGCCCGTCACCGCGGCGAGGCCGATGAACGAGCCGACCTCGATGTGGTCCGGGCCGATCGCGTGGGTGAACGCGCCGAGCCCGTCGACGCCCTCGACCTCGAGCACGTTGGTGCCGATCCCCCGGATCAATGCGCCCATCCCGACCAGCATGTGGCAGAGGCCCTGCACGTGCGGCTCGGACGCCGCGTTCGCGATCCGGGTCCGGCCTCGTGCCCTAACCGCGGCCATGATCGCGTTCTCGGTTCCCATCACGCTCGCCTCGTCCAGGAAGATGTCCGTCCCGGTGAGGCCGTCGGGGGCCTGCAGGACGTATTCCCCTTCGGCGTGCGAGATGCGCGCGCCGAGCGCGCGGAAGGCGAGCAGGTGGGTGTCGACCCGCCGCCTGCCGATCCGGTCGCCGCCCGGCGCGGGGAGATGGACGGTGCCCCGCCGCGCGAGCAGCGGTCCGGCGAGGAGAAACGAGCCACGAATCCGGCGCGCGGTGTCGAGGTCGGGAGATTCGGCGCCGGCCGCGCCGACGGTCACGCTGTGGTCGGCCGCCTCGACCGTGCATCCCAGGTTCTCGAGCAGCTCGACCATCGTGCGCGTGTCCGCGATCGCGGGCACGTTCTCTATCCGCACCGGCTCCTCGGTCAGGAGCGCGGCGGCGAGGCACGGGAGCGCCTCGTTCTTGTTCCCCGCCGGGATCATCTCTCCGTGGATCGGCTGCCCTCCGGCCACGACCAGCTGCTCCATCACGCCTCCCCGGCGGCTCGTTGGAATGCGATCGCGAGAAGTCCGCGCGCTCTTCCGGCGTGGTCGCGGTAGCCGTCGAGGAGCTCGAGGCCGGGTACCGCCTCCACCATGCGGCGGACGACCGGCTCCTGCCGGTCGCCGATCTCGATCGCCAGCAGTCCGTCGGTCGCGAGGTGGGCGGGTGCGTCCTCGACGACGCGCGCGATCGCCTCGGTACCCTCAGGGCCGGCGAAGAGGGCCTCGGCGGGCTCCCAGTCGCGAACTTCGGCGGGGAGCGCGAAGCGCTCGGTCTCCGCCACGTAGGGCGGGTTGCAGACGATGGCATGGAACGCGCCGGCGCGGAACGCCGACAGGCCGTCGGCTTCCACCCAGGCGACTCGCCGGGCGCCGATCCGCGCGGCGTTCGCGCGCGCCACCTCCAGGGCGGGACGGCTCTTGTCGCTTCCGACGACGAGCCCCACCCCCTCCAGCTCGACGGCGAGCGCGCACGCGATCGCTCCCGACCCGGTCCCCAGATCCAGGATGCGCCACCCGGCCGCGGGCGCCTCGCCGCGGGCGGCCTTCGCCCGCGCCCACTCCAGCACCTCGGCGACCAGCCGCTCGGTCTCGGGGCGCGGCACGAGCACCCGCCGGTCCACCGCGAGATCGAGCCCGCGGAAGCCCGCCACGCCGGTGATGTACTGGACCGGCTCGCCCGCCAGTCGGCGCCTCACCCGGGAGCGGTAGGATTCGACCTCCGGGGGGCTCAGGGGGCGGTCGTAGCGAAGGTAGAGATCGAGCCGGCGGCAGTCGAGAACGTCGGCCAGGAGGTGCTCCGCCGAGAGCCGCGGCTCGCTCACCCCGCGCTCTTCGAGGAAGCTCGTCGTCGTGCGCAGGATCGAGAGGACGCTCCAGTCGCCCCGCAAAGCGCGGCCGGCCCTCAACCCGTGCGCACGGCGAGGACACCGTCCTCGTCGTCGTCCTCGTCGGCCAGCACCCATTCGATCGTCAGCGGATGTTCGGGGTTCCCATTGACGTGCTCGTCGATCATCTCGATCTGCTCGGAATCGAGCTGACATGCGAAGAGCCCGCCGGGGCGGAGCCGCAGGGCGGCCGCGTCGGTCAGCTGGCGCAGGAGGTCGTCCCCGCTCGGCTCGCCGAAGAACGTCTCCATCGGCTCCCAGCGGACGCTCTCCTCGCTGAGATAGATCTCGTCACCCGGGTTCAGATAGGGCGGCACGGCGACGATGATGTCGAAGAGCGGCTTCGGGGGCGTCCACTCGAGCCAGTCCCCCGCCAGCGGCACGACCCGGTCCTCGACGCCGTGGCGACGGGCATTCCTGCGCACGAGGTTCAGCGCCGGGAGCGACACGTCTACCGCCCATACCCGACGCGGCGCCAGCGGTCCCAGCGCCAGCGAGACCGCGAGGGCGCCGCTGCCCGCGCCGAGGTCGGCGATCCGCCAACCGCCACGCGGACGCTTCCGGCCCTCCGCCCACTCCTCTATCTCGTCGCACATGCGCTCGCTCTGCAGCCGCGGGACGAACACCCCGTGCTCGATCTCCATCAGCTCGTCGCGGAAATCCGTGACGCCGACGATGTACTGGTAGGGCTCGTGCTTTTCGCGCCGCGCGAGCAGTTTGCGGAAGCGTTTCTCGGCCGCGGCGCCGACCGGCTCTTCGCGTCGCTCGGCCAGCGCGTCGGGATCATCCAGGGAATCGAGTACGGCGGCCAGAAGCCACAGCGCGCTGGCGTCGGGGAACTCGACGTCCTTCGCCTCGAGCCTCCGCTCGGCCTCGTCGAGCAGGGAGCCGATCGTGGCGGGCTTCCGTTTGAGGCGGCGCGCCGCGGGGCGCGGAGCCGGCTTCTTCATCCGGCGATCCGCTCGGCCTGCTCGGCCAGCGCCAGCGCCTCGATCAGCTCGTCGAGATCGCCGCCCAGCACGCTGTCCAGCCGGTGCAGCGTCAGGTTCACCCGATGATCGGTCACGCGGCCCTGCGGGAAGTTGTAGGTGCGGATCTTCGCGCTGCGGTCGCCCGTACCCACCTGCGCGCGGCGGCTCTCGGCGCGCTTGGCCTCCTGCTCGGCGATCTTCCGGTCGAGCAAACGGCTGCGGAGGACCTTGAGAGCCTTGGCCTTGTTCTTGTGCTGGCTCTTCTCGTCCTGGCACTGAACGACGAGGCCCGTCGGCAGGTGAGTGACGCGGACCGCGGAGTCGGTCGTGTTGACGGACTGCCCGCCGGGTCCCGACGAGCGGAAGACGTCGATCTTCAGATCGCTGTCCTCGATCTCGATGTCGACCTCCTCGGCTTCGGGCAGCACCGCTACCGTTGCGGCCGAGGTATGGATCCGGCCCTGCGACTCGGTGGCGGGCACGCGCTGGACCCGATGCACTCCGCTCTCGTGGCGCAACGCGCCGAACGCGCCATCCCCATGGACGATGGCGACCGCCTCCCGCAACCCGCCGGTGTCGGAGGGCGAGAGGTCGATGATCTCGACCGACCAGCTCCGGCGCTCGGCATAGCGGGAGTACATCCGGAAGAGGTCCCCCGCGAAGAGCGCGGCCTCCTCGCCGCCCGTTCCGGCGCGGATCTCCAGCACCGCGTCCTTTTGATCCAGCGGATCGCTCGGCAAGAGGAGCCGTTTGAGCTCCTCTTCGAGCCGCTCGACGTCGGCTTCCAGGCCCGGGATTTCGGCCCGCGCCAGCTCGCGCAGGTCCGGGTCCGCCGACTCCCGCAGCATCTCCCGGTCCTCGTCGAGATGACGGCGCGCGGTCTCCCACTTCGCCGCGGCTGCGACCACGGGCGCCAGCTGGCTGTGCTCGCGCCCCAGCTCGCGCAGGCTATCGAGGTCGCGCGCGATTCCGGGATCGGCGAGCGCAGCCTCGACTTCGGCGAAGCGGGCGCGGAGATCTTCGACTCGTGGTTGCAGATCCATGGGCCTGCTCGGTTCGGCGAGGCGGCACCGAGCGGCCTCGCGGGTCCAGAAACGAGAAGAGCAGGGTGCCTCGAGGCTCCCTGCTCCATTACGTGCGTCGCGGCTGCCGCCGCGGATGTGCGCTACGCCTCGACCGCGCTCTCCTCGGGGCTTTCCACTTCCTCGGCGCGCTTGCCGTACTTGGCGCGGAACTTCTCCACCCGGCCGGCCGTATCCACCAGCTTCTGGCGCCCGGTGAAGAAGGGATGGCAGCTGGAGCAGATCTCGACGTGGATCTCCGGCACCGTGGAGCGGGTCTCGATGATGTTGCCGCAGGCGCAGACGATGCGCGCGGCCTGGTATTCAGGATGGATCCCGGCCTTCATTTTTGGCTCCTGGTCGGTCGGTGAAAACGGCCCATCTTCGTCGTTGAGCGCCTCGGCGCTCGCTGCGGCATACCTTTCAGTACGCCTCGCTCGGCCTCGTCGCTCGCCTCGAATCTGTGCCGTTTTGACCGACCTCTTGGCAGTAGACGCGAGACATTCTAGAACGAAGGAATTTACCCCCGTCTTCTGCTGCCGACAAGGCAGAGCAGGACAAGCGAGAGGAGGCTCAGAAGGGGGACCCACGGACCCCAGCGCGTGTAGACGGTCTCGATCCCGGGCACCGGCAGATCGGCCACCGCCACGGCAGGCACGTAGATCTCCGTGCGCTCGCGGTATCGCCCCAGAGGGTCCACCCAGCCGGAGATCCCGGTGTTCGCCGCGCGCAAGAACGAGACGCGGTGCTCGACCGAGCGCAGCGTCAGGTGGCTCGCGTGCTGGTACGGGGCCGCGGTGCGCCCGAACCACGCGTCGTTGGTGATGTTCAGGAGGAAGTCGGCGCCGTTCAAGACGAGCGCGCGGGACGAGCCCGGGAATACCGACTCGTAGCATATCAGGACGCCGAACCCCGCCCCCTCCACGGTCCACGTGGTCCAGCCTTCTCCGGGCGCGAACTGGCCAGTCCAGTCGCTCAACCTCTCGAAGAACCCGCTGAGGAGGCTCGGAAGAAAGGGGACCCGCTCGGCGATCGGCACGAGGCGGCGTTTCGCGTAGCGCCCCGGCAGGATCGAGTCGCCGGAGACGAGGTAGGCGGCGTTGAAGACGCGGTAGTCGGCGGGTCCATCGCCGCTCGCGCCGGCCAGCGTGTCGGCGTCGTTGGTTCCCGTGAAGATCGGGGCCTCGATCGTCCGCGACAGGCCGGTGACGAGACCACGCGCCTGCGCGTCGTAGCGCAGGTACCCCGGCACGGCGGACTCCGGCCATACGACGAGATCCGGCTCCCGTTCGGCGGTCTGGAGCGAGAGGGTGGCGAGGCGCCGGTACGTCTCCTCCACGAAGGCGGGATCCCACTTGACCTCCTGCGGGATGTTCGGCTGGATCGCGGCCGCCCGCAGCGTCGGCCAGGCTGAGTACTCGTCCTCGAGCTGCGCGAGCCGCAGCGCCCCGTAGACCGGCACCGCGGCGGCCAGGATCGCCGCGAGCACGGCGACCCGCGCCCGGCTCGTCGAGGGCAGCGGCCGCGCCAGCCGGTAGAGCGTCGCGGAGAGCCCGGTGACCCAGAGGGTCAGGAGCCAGACGCCACCCAGCTCCGCTGTCTGGATCAGGATCGGGAAGGACGCCAGCGTGTCGCCCGCCACCGCCCAGGTGAATCCCAGGTCGCCGTACGAGCGGAGCCACTCGACCGCGGTCCACGCCAGCGGGAACGAGATCGCCGCCGATACTCCGCGCCGCCGACATAGCGCGACCGCGAGCCCGGTCAATGCTCCGTTCAGCGCCAGGACGAGCACGGAGGCCACGTACGCCGGGACGGCCATCACGCTGAAGCCGGTCAGCCCCGCGATCCAGTAGAGGAGCGCGCCGAAGTGCGCCAGGCCGAACAGGTATCCGCCCACGAACGCCGCGCGCGGCCGAAGGCCTTCTTCGCGATCGAGAAATGCGAGGAAGGGCCACAGCCCGAGGATCGCGAGCGGGAGCAGATCCAGGGGAGGGTAAGAGAGCGCGAACAGGATCCCGCCGGCGGGCGGCCACCACCACCACGACGCGATCGGCCCGCGGGCCGTGACCGATGTAGCCTGGCCTCCCCGCGCCCGCGCCGTCACGCGCCCCGGGGGGGCGCGCCGGTCTCGTCGACCCGCACCTCGCGGCCCTCGCGCGCCGAGAGCCGCACGGCATCCAGGGTTCGCGCCAGCGTCCGCTGCTCGGTCAGCGGCGGCGGGGTCTCGCTCCCCGCCACCACCGCCGCGAAGAACGCCAGCTCGCGCTCGTACGACTCCATGTAGATGTTGCCGATCCGGCGCTGAACCTGGGGGGTGACGTTGACGAGCGTGCCGTAGCTCCGTTGAAAAATGCGGAGGGGGTTGAGGAGCCCCGAGCCGGCGGTGCCGAAGAGGTCGACGAAGTGGTCGTATTCCGCCTCCTCGACGAGGAAATGCCATGAGACGTCGATCGTGATCGACAGCCCTCCCGCGCACGAAAGCACGATCATGGCGCTGTCCTCGACCTCGATCTCGGGGGTGTGGTAGTAGAACGAGGCGCTGACCCGCTCCGGCGAAGGGTAGGCGCAAAGCCAGAGGACGAGGTCCAGGAGCTGGATGCCGAGGTCCATGACCACGCCGCCGCCGGACATCGCGGGCGCGTACTGCCACGCGCCCGGCTTGACCTTCGTCCGCCGCTTGAGCCAACCCGCCCGCGCGCGGAAGACCTCCCCCAGCTGCCCGTCCTGTATGAAGCGCCGCAACAGGATGGAGTCGTCCCGGTAACGGTTGTTCATCCCCACGAGCACGTGCTTGCCGCTCCTGTCCCGGGCGGCGAGGACATCCTCGACCTCCTTGGCCGTCAGGCCAAGCGGCTTCTCGCAGAGCACGTGCTTCCCCGCCTCGAGACAGCGGACCGCCGCCGCGGCGTGCTGATGGCTCGGCAGGCAGATGTCGATGGCGTCGAGCTCGTCGATCGACAGCAGCTCGTCCAGCGATGTGGTGGCGTGCACGACGCCGGTCCGCTCCCGCAGCGCCCGCAGCTTGCCCTGCTCGTTGTCGCAGATGGCGAAAAGCTGCGCCTTGCGGAGTCGCCGGTAGGCGGGAAGGTGCGCGGTCTGCGCCACTGCGCCGGCGCCCAGGAGGCCGATCCTAACGGGCCTGTCCACCTTAGGAAGGGCGTTGAAAACGGCTCATCTGCGGCGTTGCGCTCCTCGTGTCTTCCTGCGGCGTACCTTTCAGTACGCCTCGGAATCCTCTCGTCGCGCGCCTTGCATCTGAGCCGTTTTGAACGCCCTGCGGACTCTTCAAAACCTGTTAAAGCTCGCTTTCGATCTTCGAGATCAGAGCGTCGACCAATTCCTCTTCGCGGATCGTGTGCTCCTTCTGACCCTTGAGGTAGAGCAGTCCCTTGTGGACGCCGCCGGCGATCCCGATGTCGGCCTCGCGCGACTCGCCGGGGCCGTTCACCGCGCAGCCCATCACCGCGATCGTGATGTTCTTGTCCATGTGCGCGGTGCGCTTCTCGACCTCGGCAGCCAGCGTGTGGACGTCGACCTCGGCGCGCCCGCACGACGGGCAGGCGATGACGTTGATTCCGCTGGGCCGGAGGTCCAGCACCTGCAGGAGCTTCTTCGCCACGCGGGTCTCGATCACCGGGTCGTCGGCCAGCGAGATGCGGATCGTGTCGCCGATACCCTTAGCCAGCAGGGCCCCGATCCCCGCGCAGGACTTGATCGTACCGGCCTCCACCGGGCCGGCCTCGGTCACCCCGAGGTGGAGCGGGTAGTCCCGCAGGTCGGCGAAGCGCGTGTAGGCCTCGATCATCCGCGGGACGTTGCTCGACTTCAACGACACGATGATGTCCTGGAAGTCCATGCGCTCCAGGATCTCGCAATGCCGGATCGCGGATTCCACCATGCCGCGCGCGGTCGGCTCGCCGTCCTTCTCGAGGATGTCCTGCTCGAGCGATCCGCTGTTGACCCCTATGCGAAGGGGGACGCCCTTCTCGCGCGCCTTCTCGACGACGGCCCTGACCCGCTTCTCGCCCCCGATGTTGCCGGGATTGATGCGCAGCTTGTCGACTCCGGCGTCGAGCGCCAGGAGCGCTATCCGGTAGTTGAAGTGGATGTCCGCCACGAGCGGGATCGAGATGCCAGCCTTGATCTCGGGCAGCGCCTCCGCGCTGGCCTCGTCCGGCACCGTGACCCGCACGATGTCGCAGCCCGCGACCTCGAGGTTCCGGATCTGCTGCAGGGTCGGGTACACGTCGGCCGTCTTCGTGGTCGTCATCGACTGCACGGAGATCGGCGCGTCCCCGCCGACGGTGACGGATCCTACCCGGACCGGACGTGTCTTGCGGCGCTCGAACATCATCTCAAGTTACGCCGGCTAGAGGACTTCGACCACGAACGCGGCCGCCGGCCAGCCGCTGCCGGTGTCGGCTGCGCGCTCCGACAGCGCCCGCCGGACCGCGTCTTCCGGCGCCGCGTAGAGAACCCCGTACCAACGGGCTTCGTCGAGCCCCCGGCCGATCCTGAGGCGGAGCCCGAAGGAACGATCGTCGGGGTTCCACCGGATCGCCCACGGTGGGATGACGATCGCGGCCGATCCCCCGTCCGCGTAGGACCCCCCAGGTGGTCGTTCGCCTCTGGCGACCCATTCGCGCACCACGGGCTCGCGCGTGAGGACCAGCATCAGTGGTCGTGCGCCATCCGTCCGCATGCGTCCCGAGAGCGCCGCCTCCTGCCCCGGGAGCACGCGACCGGGGGGCTCGATCGTCGCCGCCGCGGTCACGAATTCCTGGACCACGTAGACCGATCCGCGGCGCGGGTCGAGCGCGATCCCCACGCCGATGCGCGCGTGGTGGGGGTCGAGGATCGTGTTCCGGTGACCCTCCGACGACATCAGCCACGCCTGCGCTTCGCGGATGTCGAACCGCTCCCAGAGGACCTCCGCGGGCCACTCCGTTCGCGTCCTCTCCTGCGAGCGAAACACGTTCTCGAGGACGTGTCCGGTGCCGCCCGCCGCGGCGTACCGCTCGTACGGGGCGAGCCCGGCCGCGTTGAAGTGGCTGAGCCAGCCGCCCCCGGCCATCTCCTCGGCGTGGCCCTGCGCTACGACGGTCGCCAGCGAATCGAGGACCACCGGGGGGAGGCCCCGGCGCTCCCGATCGGCGTTGACGGCCGCGACCATCTCGATCCGTGCGCGGGCGTAGGAATCGCGGATCGGGACCGTGCTGACGCCCGCGTACGGCGACGTCTCGTAAGGCTGGGGGAGCGCGCAGGCGAGCGCGAGCAGCGGGATCGCCCAGCGCGCCGGGACCGCCCTGCGTGTCGATGGAGTCGCGACGCTCAATACAGTCCCCGCACCTCGGTGCCCGGATAATAGGCGGTCAGTATCCTCTGGTATTCCCAGCCTGCCCGCGCCCTGGCCATGGCTCCCACCTGGCACATCCCGACTCCGTGGCCCCAGCCTCCGCCCACCAGCGTGAGGCCGTTCAGCCGCGTGCCCACGCGGTCGGCGCGGAACAGGAACTGCGTGCTGGACAGGATTCTCCCCGTGGAGTCCGCGAAGAGCCTCCGGATCGCGTCCTCTCCGACCACGTAGCGTCCGGTCGTCGTGGTGACCCGTATCGTGAGCGCGCGCCCTTCCTGCGAGCGGGCCTCCTCGTCGATGTCGACGAGCGAGCCGGTGCCCTCCGCCGGCAGCGGCACCAGGGACGGCAGATTGCGCCGGACCGTGGCGTCGAGCTCCTCCGCGGTCCAGCTCGCCGTCCAGCGGAAGTAGCGGGACTCCTGGCACCAGTACCCTCCATCCGGCCGCGCGTCGCTGACCGCGACCAGGTAGGGAGCGGGCGGGAAGTCGAACGTCTCCTCGACCCGCGCCGTGTGGCCGCCGCACGTCGAATGGTAAAACGCGTCGATCAGGTATCCGTTGTAGAGCAGGACTTCGCCGCGGGTCGAGCGCACGGCGCGGACGGCCAGCGAGTCGCCGGGGTCGGCAAGCCCCTGGTACGCCTGGTCGAGGACGCTGCCGTAGAGGTCGAAGCCGAGGTCGGCCCGGCTGCCGAGACGCTTTAGGGCGTAGGTCCGGGCCGCGACCGCCTGGGCGAGCTGCGCCTGCCAGGCGTCGGCGCCCGGCCGGCCGAGCTCCTTCGGAACGACGCCCTCGAGATACGTCTCGAGGGGAACCACGTTGACACCGGTCAGCGTCCCATCGGGGCGGAGCGAGACCTCGATCGTGCCCGGGTAGGCGATGCCGGCCGCTTCGACCGGCGTCCCACCGAGCGACGCGGCGACCAGGGGCCCGACGTGCGGCTGGCTCAGCCAGCCGTCCGGACGCCTGAGCCGGAGCGCGGTCTCGAACGGGAGTCGCACGACGCGCCATCCCGGCTCCCCCTCCACCACCGCGATCGGGCGGCTGACGCCGGCCTCGTGGATCCACCAGCGGTCCGCGCTGCCGATCGCCAGCGAGGTGTCTCCGAGCGCGACGCCGACCCGCACGATCGGCTCGGCGGAGTAGGCCGGCGGCGATGCGGGTTGGGAGGCCGGCGGCCCGGCGGGCGGGGGGGTCGAGCGGCAGCCGCCGGCGAGCGCTCCGGCGAGGAGCAAAAAAAAGCGCCCCGCGAGGGGCACCATGGAGAGGGACGCGGAGCGCGCGCCGTCGGGCGCCGTCACTCCAGCGACCGCTGCACTCGCAGTCCGAGCTTCCCCTCCGCCACGTCGTCCATTTCGACCTCCATGTCGAACCCCTTGCGCCGGAGCTGGGTCGAGGCCTGGACCCGCGCGTACAGCGCGAGCCCCCGCTCGATCCACTGGTACACCGTCGCGTCGCCCCAGCGCGCATCGAGTCGCGCGCGCAGGTCCTCGAGCACGTCCCCTTCCCTGTCGTCGAGCAGGCCGCGAACGCCGAAATCGACGCCGAAGTCGTGCTCGAACTGGTTGTACCGGGTCAGGATCGGGATCTGGACGGAGGGAAGGAGGAGATTGCTGGCGGTCGCCGCGCGGGCCTCCATGCGCGTGGGACCCGGTCCCGACGCGGGTCGCCAGTCCAGCAGGCTGGACCCCCGGTCCTGGCCCCGCCCGATAGCGGCGACGGCCAGAAGCAGGGTGCCGGAAAGAAACACGGCGCGGAGGGCGGTCCTGGGCATCATTCCGAGGATAGCATACGCCCCCGGGCGATACAAGTTCCGCGCCGGAACCGGCCCGAGCCTCGGTCAGTCCCCGTCGGCGGCCACGGGCCGATAGCGATCACCAGGTGCCAGGTCCGGCCGCTCGAGCTCGTAGGTCACGGCGGCCGCGATCCCTCCCCCGCCCCGCACCACCATCGCCCTGCCGAGGACGAGATCGGGGAGCTGGACGCCGTCGCGCACCGGGCCCGGGCGGTACAGCTCGACGACCTGCCCCGGCGCCGTCGACCCGGCGACCTCGGGCCGCAGGAAGACCTTGTCGAAGGGGGGGTGGATCGCCTTTTCCTCCTGGAACGCCACGACCCTCCCGCCGGCCTCGCCGGCAAAGCCGGCCCCCGGCGCCGCATTCGCCTCCGTGACGATCCGCACGAGGTCGCCGACCACGATGGCGTGGAACGCGTCGGTGATCCGCACGCCGGCGGTCTCGCCGTCGAGGGACTCCACCCGGCCGACCCCCGTCGGAAGAAGGAGCGTGCCGAGCGGTTCGCCGGTCACGGGGTCGTCGATCCGGCGCTCGAGCCGGAAGAGCTGGACCATGTCGCCCGTCACCAGCGAGCGGCCCTCGACGACGCGCGGAACGTGCACGAGGTCGAACTGGGTCTGGCTGCGGTCGGTGACCATCGTCTCGCCCGCGGCGCCCACTACGGCCTCGGCGTTCCTCCAGCGCTCGGCGTCGACGACCTCCCCCACCGACAACAGGTACTCGGGCTCCAGGAGCGCCTGCACGGGGGGCGCGTCCTGAGCGCGGATCGAGCCGGCGCCCGCAAGCGCGAGGGCCAGGACGAGCAACGGAGTCTTGTAGGTGACCGGGAGTCCTCGCATCTCAGAACGGCAGGTCGTCGTCGTAGTCCGTCTCGGGAAACTCGTACTCGCCGCCGTTCGCGCCGCCTTCCTGCGCGGAGCGCTGCGGAGCGGGCGCGCGCCGGCCGCCGCCCGAGGGAGCGTCCAGCATGATCATCTCGTTGGCGACGATTTCGGTCATGTACCGCTTCTGCCCCGTAGACGCGTCGTCCCACGAACGTGTCTGGATGCGACCCTCGATGTAGACCTTGCTTCCCTTCTTCAGGTACTGCTGGCAGATCTCCGCCAGCCGCCGCCACGCCACGATGTTGTGCCATTCCGTGTTCTCTTCCCGCTGCCCTCCTTCGGAGCCGCCGCGGGTCCAGCTCGTCGCCATGCGGAACGTGGCCACCGGCAAACCGCTGGACGTGTGTCGAACCTCGGGGTCGCTGCCCAGGTTCCCGATCAGCATCACCTTGTTGAGACTGCGCGCCACGATGCCTCCTGATCTCTGTGTTGCCGTGCATGGTAGCAGCTATCGGGCGTTCCGGCACCGCCCGTCAGCGGCCGGCTCTCATCGACGTACGGGCGATCTCTCTATCCACGTCTTCCGCCATAGCGCCACGGCGGCGAAGCACACGACCAGGAAGGACCCGCCCTTGGAGAGGAAGGGAAGCGGAAGGCCGGTGATGGGCATCATTCCGACCGTCATGGCGGTGTTGATCGCCAGATGGCTGGCGATCAACGCCACGAGGCCGAACGCGAGAGTGCTCGCGTAGGGATCCGGGTTTCGCTCCGCGATGCGTACGCCCTCGAGGAGCAGCAGCCCGAACAGCCCGAACGCGACCAGCACTCCGATGAAGCCAAGCTCCTCCCCCAGGACCGAGAAGATGAAGTCGGTGTGGCGCTCGGGCAGAAACGCCAGCCGCTTCTGCGTGCCTTCGAGAAACCCCTTGCCGAACCAGCCGCCCGAGCCGATCGCGACCTTGGACTGGATCACGTTCCACCCCGCGCCCCGGGGATCGCTCTCGGGCTGGAGGAAGATCAGGAGCCGTTGCTTCTGGTAGCCGGCGAGCTGGTTCCAGAGCGGAAGCGCGACGATGCCCATGAGCAGGTTGGTGGCGCTGACATAGATCCAGGTCGAGCGCGGCGGGCGCAAGACGAAGAGCAGAGCCCCGAGCGCGAGGATGTACAGCGACCACAGGGGCAGCGAGAACGTGAGCAGGATGCTGACGATCGGCGACAGGAGCAGGAAGACGATCACCGGCGGCGTCCCGGCCCAGAAGCAGAGGGCCGCGAAGAGCAGCACGTAGACGATGGCCGTCCCCAGGTCTGGCTGGAGCAGAGTCAGCGTCGCGGGGAGCCCGACGAGGACGGCCGGCACGACCAGCTCCGTCATCCCCCTCGGCGGGGTCTTCAGGCGCGCCGCCCACTGCGCGATCACCAGGATCGTGGCGATCTTGGCGAACTCCGATGGCTGGAACCCGATCGATCCCATGCGGATCCAGGAACGCGCCCCGGAGATCGCCGGGAAGGCCAGCACCAGGACGAGCAGGAACAGCGAAACGACGTACGCCGGTCGCGAGATCTTCTCGATCACGCGCATCGGAACGACTCCGATGACCGCATACGCCACGAGCGCGGCGAATAGCCAGATGAGCTGGAATTGCCAGTATTGCGCGTTGTCGCCGCTCGCCGTCTGGCTGGCGCTGTACAGGAGCGCGACCCCTCCCGTCGCCAGCGCCATCGCCAGGGCCAGCAGGTACCAGTTCTGTTCGGTGGCCTCGCGCCGCACGGCTCTAATCCGTGGACAGCGTCGACTCGCTGAGCGCGATCGGTGGAGGGGGCGGTGACTCGCGGGGTATGATGCCGTTGCGACCATCGAGGTAGGTCTGCACGAGATCGATCGCGATCGGGCTCTGGGCCGACCCGCTCCCGCCTTCCTCGACGACGATCGCCACAACGATCTGGGGGTCTTCCATGGGACCCACCGCGACGAACCATCCGTGGGGCTTGCCGGCGTTGTGTTCGGTGGTGCCCGACTTTCCGCCGATCGTGTAGCGCAGCGGCATGTAATGGGCGCGCGTGTACGCGGTTCCGCGCCAGTCGTTGACGACCCCGGTCATGGATGCTTTCAGGATCTGGAACTGGTCGCTCGACAGCGGCAGGGTGGCCTGAACCTCGGGCGGCTCCGCGCTCTGGCGAAGGCGCGGCCGCAGGATGTCGCCGCCGTTCACGACCGCCGAAACGAACTGCGCGATCTTGAGCGGCGTGACCGCGATCTCGCCCTGGCCGATGGAGAGGTTCAGGACCACGCCCGAGCCCCAGCGGCCCTCCCCGTACTGCTCGTCATACCATTCCGGCGACTCCGGGAAGGTTCCCTCGGATTCGTTCGGCAGGTCGATCCCGGTCTTCCCGGCCAGCCCCCACGCGCGGCCGAAGCGGGTGATCTCCTCGAGTCCGAGCTTGAGCCCGACCTGGTAGAAGTAGGTGTCGCACGAGGTGACGATGGCGTCCTGAAGGGAAGCCCACCCGTGCACCGCGTGGCAGCCGAACCACCGGCTTCCGAATTGATAGCCCCCGCGGCACGGAACGTCTTCGAACTCATCGGGATTGACGGCTCCCAGCGTCATGGCCATGGCCGCGGTGGCGAGCTTGAACACCGACCCCGGGGCGTAGCGAGCCTGGATCGCCCGGTCGAGAAGCGGCCGCGCCGGGTCGTCGATCAGGCGGCGCCAGTCCTCGCTCGAGAGCTGGCCGCTGAACACGTTGGGGTCGTAGGAAGGACTGGAGTACAACAGCAGCACGTCGCCCGTCCGCGGATCCAGGGCCACCACCGCGCCCCGTCGATCGGCGGGGAAGATCTCTTCCGCCCGCCGCTGCAGGTCGAGGTCGACGGTGAGGTGCAGGTCGCGCCCGCGACGGGGCGCCTCGAAGGGAAGGTCCGGCCACGGGCCGATACGCCGGCCCAGCGCGTCGACCTCGACGTACTCCGCGCCCTTCTCGCCGCGAAGCTCCGCCTCGTACATGCTCTCGATGCCGGTCTTTCCGAGAATGTCGCCGGCCGAGTACCCGGCGCCCTCCCGCTCACGGAGCTCGGACTCGTTGATCTGCGCGACGTAACCCGTCAGGTGCGCGGTCGCCCGGCCATGCGGGTAGACGCGCCGCGGCTTGGGCTGCAGCAGGAGTCCCGGGATTTCGCTGCGCGTCTCTTCGAGCAGTGACAGCGTGCGATAGTCTAGGTCGTCGTTGAGAAGGATCGGCTGGCCCGGCGCCAGCGCGTATTGGCGCTCGAGGTCGGCGACGGTCGAGTCGTCGAGCCCGAGGATCGGCCGGATCCGCTCCATGTCGCGATGCAGGTCGTCGTCGGAAGTGGGGAGCAGCGAAACCGAATAGGCGGGCAGGTTCTCGGCGATGATCTGGCCGTCGCGGTCATACATGAACCCGCGCGGTGCGGCGAGCGGAATGGCGCGCACCTGGTTGCTCGTGGACCGCGCCTCGTGCTCGGCGTACTGCACGACCTGAAGCCGGAAGAACCCGGCGATCAGGACGAGGAGACCGCCGAGGATGGCCACACGGGCCAGGCGGGCGCGACGATTTCTACTGAGGGGGTCGAACGGGGATATAGCGTGTCGGTCGAACCGCGACGGCATCGGACAGGCGTGGCCCTCTCGAACCTGGATTTTCTAGACTGCTTCCCGGGGGGGATGCCCAAGTGTATTCGAATGCATTCTATCCTGCAAGCGTCTTTTCTCGCATCTCAGCGACCCCCGATCACGCGCGAAAGGACCGCCCCCACGACCGTCGTATACACGATGCTGCCCGGCGACTCCCAGAAGAACCGCAGCTCGAACGCCTTCCAGGCTCCTCCCGCCGCCACTGCCAGGACCAGGACGTCGAGGAGGAGCTTGCCCCCGGACAGGAGCAGCAGATCCGCGGCCGGGGCGTCGAGATACAGGCTCTCCCGCATCTTCCCCACCGCGTAGCCGATCACGGTCAACCCCAGCGCGTAGAGCCCGAAGTGCATGAGCAGGAGCGTGTCCCGGAACAGCCCGGCGACGAATCCGAGGGCGGCCCCTCCCATGGCTCCCGCACGAATCGCGCCGTACACGGCCAGAATGAGCACGAAGTCGGGGGTGGCCCCGGCGATCTCCAGCAGGGGCTCGAGAAACAGCGCGCCGACCACGCATACCGCGGCGAAGAGCGCGAATCGCCCGCGCGACATCCGGGCCACCCAGGGCGTTCCCCGGGAGACGAGGCTCACCGTCCGGCCGCCGCGGCGGAGTCGGCGACGAGGCTGTCCGCCGCGAGGGTGTCGGGGCGCTGCCTTCCGAACGACTCCCCCGCCATCGGGGGATAGGCGAAGCCGGGCCAGAACAGCCGCGGCACGTCGCCCACCGACTCGCCGGGATCGACCCCGCGCCTGAGGACGAAGGCGGCTCCCACCGATCCCAGATCCACCACCGGACGTACCACGTCGATCTTCTGGAGCCCGAGGCGCTGGTCCTCCCTCCCGTGCTCCACGGTGCCGATCGGGATCCCGCGCGGGAACGTTCCGCCGTATCCCGAGCTGACGATGCGGTCCCCGGGCGCGGAGCCCGATCGCAGCGGCAGGAACAGCTCGACCTCGCCGCTCGGCGTCGACCGGACCACTCCGTATTCCAGGTGATCGCCCCCGACCAGCATGGCGCTGGCGCTGAACTCCGGATGCGAGAACAGCATCACCTCGCTGGCGGAGTTGCCGACGTCCACGATCTTGCCGACCAGCCCCTCGAGCGTGACGACCGGCTGGTCGATCGCCACGCCGTCGGCGGCGCCGACGTCGATCACGAACGTCGTCGGCAGGGTCCCGAAATCGCGATCGATCACGCGGGTCGGGATCAGATCAACCGGCTGGTCCTCGCGGAACTCGAGCATCCGCGACAGATCCCGGTTCTGGAGCCGCAGCCCCTCCGTGGCGCCGAGCTCGAGCCGCGCCGCCTGCAGCTCGGACCGCAGGCGCGTATTCTCGTCGCGAAGACCGGCGTACCCGCCCATGGTGTTCCGCGCGTTGGCGAGAGGCAGCAGCACGACGTGGTTCGCGGCGCGGGCGATCGCGTCCTGCCTCGATTCGGGCAACGCGAGCAGCACCAGCGAGGCCATCACCAGCGCCCCCGTTACGATCTCCGCCCTGTATGCCGACCGGAACAGCGCCACCTATGCTCCAGGCCGCTGAGGATGCCCGATATCTGCGTTCCACTCCTCGTGTCTTCCTGCGGCGTACAAGGCAGTACGCCTCGGAATCCACCCGTCGTGCGCCTTGATCTCGGGCATCCTGAGCGGCCTTCGACGCTTCACGGCTACCCGCAACCTCAGTGGCGGGAGAGAGTCAACACTCCTCTGTACTTCTCAGGGTCGTCCAGGATGCGGCCGGTGCCTCGCACCACGCACGTCAACGGCTCCTCGTCCACGTTGATCGGCAGGCTGGTGTTCTCGCGTAGCAGCGAGTCGAGCCCCTTCAGCAGGGCTCCGCCTCCCGTCATCACGATACCGCGGTCGACGATGTCGCTCGCCAGCTCGGGCGGCGTGCGCTCGAGCGCCATGCGCACCGCGTCGACCACGGCGGCGATCGGCTCCTGGATCGACTCCCGCACCTCGGCGGATCCGACCTTGACGGTCTTGGGGATCCCCGACACGATGTCCCGTCCCTTGACCTCCATGACCTCTTCGCCTCGGTCCGAGGGGTAGGCGGAGCCGATCGTCATCTTCACGAGCTCGGCCGTCGGCTCCCCGATCAGGATGTTGTAGGTCTTGCGCAGGAACTGGAGGATGGCCTCGTCGAACTCGTCGCCCCCCACCCGGATGGAGGTGTCGCTGACGATGCCCGACAGGGCGATGACCGCGATCTCCGTCGTCCCGCCGCCGATGTCGATGACCATGTTGCCGGTCGGCGTCTCCACCGGCAGGCCGACGCCGATCGCCGCGGCCATCGGCTCGGCCACGAGGTAGACCTCCTTGGCGCCCGCCGATTCGGCGCTGTCCCGGACGGCCCGCTTCTCCACCTCGGTTATGCCGCTGGGCACCGAGATGAGGACCTTCGGGCGCACCGGCATGAATCGGTTCTTCAGGACTCGCTCGAGAAAGTCGCGCAGCATCTTCTCGGTGACCTCGAAGTCGGCGATCACGCCGTCCTTGAGCGGCCGCACGGCGATGATCCCGCCGGGCGTCCGACCGAGCATCTTCTTGGCCTCGAGGCCGACGGCGAGGATCTCGCGCGTGCCGGCGTCCAGCGCCACGACCGACGGCTCGTTGAGCACGATGCCGCGGCCCTTTACGTAGATCAGCGTGTTCGCCGTACCCAGGTCGACCGCGATCTCGCTCGACAGGAACGGCCCGGTGCTCGATCGGAGGAAGCCCAGCACCACTACCTGCCCGTGGATCCGAATCCGCCCGCGCCGCGAGCGGTGGACGGCAGATCTTCGACTTCGATCAGGCGAAGCCTGGAGACGGGAGCTACCACGAGCTGGGCGATGCGGTCGCCGGAAGTGATCTCGACCGGCTCGAGACCCAGATTGATGAGCAGGACCTTCACTTCACCGCGGTAGTCGGCGTCTATCGTGCCGGGTGCGTTGAGGACCGTGAGGCCGCTCCGCGCGGCTAGACCCGAGCGGGGACGGATCTGGCCCTCGCAGTTCGAAGGCAAGGCTATCGCGAAACCCGTGCCGACCAGCTTCCGCTCTCCCGGCTCGATGCGATGCGCGTGGGCCGCGCAGAGGTCGAGACCGGCGGAGCCGGTCGTGGCGTAGGATGGCAGCGCGAGATCGTGATCGCCCACTCTGAGGAATTGGAGGTCCGCGAGTCCGGTGTCTTGCGTCGGCATGTCAGCGTCTCGAATCGGAAGTTCGCCGGTATTGGATCACGACAGGATCTCCGCCACGTTCCTGCGGGGCAAGCCGAACGCCTCGGCCACCCCGGGATACGTTACCTCGCCGCGCACGACGTTGAGCCCCAGGGCCAGCGCCGGGCTCTCGCGGCAGGCGTCGACCCATCCGCTTGACGCGATCCTGCGCGCGTACGGAAGCGTGGCGCTCGTCAGGGCGATGGTCGAGGTGCGCGGCACCGCGCCGGGCATGTTCGCCACGCAGTAGTGGACCACGCCCTCCACTACGAACACGGGATCCTCGTGCGTGGTCGGACGGCAGGTCTCGATGCAGCCGCCCTGGTCCACCGCGACGTCGACGATGACGGCCCCTTCCTTCATCCGCTTGAGGTCCTCCCGGGACACGAGATTGGGGGCCTTCGCGCCGGGCAGAAGCACAGCGCCGATCAGCAGGTCCGCGCGGGAAATCATCTCCCGGATCGTGACCGGGTCGCTGAAGAGCAGGTCGACGTTGGCGGGCATGACGTCGTCGAGGTACCGGAGGCGGGGAAGCGACACGTCGAGGATGGTCACCCTTGCGCCCAGGCCGGCGGCCATCTTGGCCGCGTTGATGCCTACGACGCCACCGCCCAGGATGACGACTTCGGCGGGAGGCGTGCCGGGAACGCCTCCCAGCAGGATGCCCCGCCCGCCCATCAGCTTTTCGAGGTACTTGGCGCCCTCCTGCACGGACATCCGCCCCGCCACCTCGCTCATCGGAACCAGCAAGGGCAGCGTGCCGTCCGTCTCCTCCACCGTCTCGTAGGCGATCGCGATCGCCTTGGACCCGATCATCCCTTCGGTGAGCTCGCGGCTGGCCGCGAAATGGAAGTACGTGAACACGATCTGATCCTCGCGGATCCGCGCCACCTCGGGGGGCAGGGGCTCCTTGACCTTGAGGATCATGTCGCTCTCTGCGAACACCTCGTCGGGCCCATCTACGATGCGGGCCCCCGCGTCCTCGTAGGCGCCGTCGGCGTAGCCCGATCCATCGCCGGCGCCGCGCTCGACCCGGACCTCGTGTCCATCCTTGGCGAGGATCTCGGCCCCGGCCGGCCGGAGCGCGACCCGGTACTCGTTCGTCTTGATCTCCCGCGGCACCCCTATCCGCATCCAGCCCTCCGTAGAATGAGAAGCGGCTCCGTGGCCCGGGGCCTAGCGGTTCCCGCGACCCGCGCCGCCACGGCCACCGCGGCCCCGGTCGCGTCCTCCCCGATCCCGGCCGCCCCGCCGCTCGCCGTCTCCCCGATCCTCGCGAGGCTCCGGCTCCACGTATCCCTCCGGCTTCTCCAGCAGCGCCTTACGGCTCAGCTTTACGCGCCCCTGATTGTCGATGCCGATCAGCTTGACGCGCATGATCTCCCCCTCCTGCACTACGTCCTCGACCTTCTCCACGCGCCGATACTCGAGCTCGGAGATGTGCACCAGGCCGTCGCGGCCGGGCAGGATCTCCACGAAGGCGCCGAAGGGGGTGATGCTCTTGACCGGCCCCTCGTAGACCCTGCCGACCTCGGGTTCCTCGATGATCGCCTCGATCCTGCGCAGAGCCTCCTCACCGCCCGCGCCCTCGATGGACGCGATGGTGACCACGCCGGAGTCGTCGATGTCGATCTTCGCCCCCGTCTCTTCCTGCATCGCGCGGATGATCTTCCCGCCCGTGCCGATGATGTCGCGGATCTTGTTCTTGGGCACCGTGATCGACAGGATGCGCGGGGCCCACCGACTGAGCGTCTGGCGCGGACCCGAGAGGACCTTGTCCATCTCGTTCAGAATGTGCATCCGGCCCACGCGCGCCTCCTGAACGGCGCTGCGGAGCACCTCGAACGCCACCCCCTTGATCTTGATGTCCATCTGGAACCCGGTGATTCCGTCGCGCGTGCCCGCCACCTTGAAGTCCATGTCGCCGAGGAAATCCTCGATGCCCATGATGTCCGACAGCACCACGACCTTGTCCCCTTCCTTTACGAGCCCCATGGCGATTCCAGCGCACGCCTTCCGGATCGGAACGCCCGCGTCCATCATCGCCAGCGAACCGGAACAAACGGACGCCATCGAAGACGACCCGTTGGACTCCAGGATGTCGGACACGATGCGGATCGTGTACGGGAACTCCTCGTGGGGCGGGAGCACGCTCTTGAGGGACCGCTCCGCCAGCGCGCCATGACCGATCTCGCGCCGGCCCGTGAAGAAACGGCCGACCTCCCCTACCGAGAAGGGCGGAAAGTTGTAATGCAGCATGAACTTCTTGTCCCACTTCGGATCCAGGTCGTCGATCATCTGCTGGTCCTGCCTGGTGCCGAGCGTCACCGTGCCCAACGACTGCGTGCTGCCGCGGGTGAACAGCGCCGATCCGTGCGTGCGCGGCAGGACCCCGACTTCGATCTCAATTGGGCGGATGTCCTTCGGCCCGCGGCCGTCGGCGCGCACGCTCTCCTCGACGATCTGCTCGCGCATGATGGACTTCTCGGTCGCCTTGAGCGCGCTCTTGATCAGGCTCGACCGCTCGCCGTAGGCGTCCCCGAGCTCCGTTTCGAAGGCCTTGGCCGCTTCTTCGCGGATGCGGTCCAGGGTGCGGTTGCGCTCTTCCTTGTCGGCGATCCGCATGGCTTCGCGGACCTGAGGCTCGACCTTCTCGCGCACGCGGCGCTCGAGCGCATCGTCCTGGAGCGGCGGCTGCCATTCCATCGTCGGCTTGCCGACCTCGCGGCCGAGCTCGGCGATGGCCCCGCAGATCTCGGCGATCGCCCGCTGTCCGGCCTCCATGGCGCCCAGGAGCATCTCCTCTGAGACCTCTTCGCCGGCCCCCTCGACCATCACCACGGAATCCGCGGTGCCGGCGATCACCAGATCCAGTTCGCTCTGGTCCAGGTCCTCGAACGACGGGTTGATGACATACTCCCCGTCGACCATGCCGACGCGCACGCCGGCGACCGGCCCGTCGAAGGGGATTCCGCTCACGGCCAGCGCGGCGCCGCAACCGACGATGCCGAGCACGTCCGGATCATACGTCGCGTCGTAGGACAGCACGTTGCAGACGAGCTGCGTTTCGTGCATGAAGCCATCGGGAAACATCGGGCGGCAGGGGCGGTCGATCAGGCGCGCGGACAGGACTTCCTTCTCGCCAGGGCGGCCCTCACGGCGGAAGAAGCCGCCGGGGATCTTGCCTGCCGAGTACATCTGCTCGCGGTACTCGACGAAGAGCGGGAACCAGCCTTTGGAGTGATCGGCCTTCGGGCTGGCCGTGGCGGTGCAGAGCACGATCGTCTCGCCGTAGCGGACGGTGACGGCCCCGTTGGCCAGTCGAGCCACCTTTCCGGTCTCGATGACGAGGTCCTCGCCACCTACACGGATGGATTTCGTTGTCGTCTTGGGCATTGCCTTCTCCCTGAAGTGAGATCGCCTTGGAGACGATCCCCGTTCGCATGTGGTGGAACGGTGCCTTCAGGGGAAGCGGAAGGGCAGGCGACAGGTGTTCCGCGTAAGATATTCGCAGCGCGCATCGAGCTAGCGCGCTGCGGACATCTCACGCCGAAGCAATCGCCTTGACCCGCCTGGATCCCGGAAGGGTACCGTCCGGGGTGAAACAGCTGCTCGCGCCCCGGCGAAGGCCCGGAGCGCCACGCCGCTACTTGCGGAGGTTGAGCTCCTCCAGGATGCGGCGATACTCGTCCACGTCCTTGCGCCTCAGGTAGTCCAGCAGACGGCGGCGACGCCCCACCATCTTCAGCAGCCCGCGCCGTCCATGATGGTCCTTCGCGTGCGTGCGGAAGTGGTCGGTGAGATCGTTGATGCGTTGCGTCAGGAGGGCGATCTGGACGCGGGCGGAGCCGGTGTCTCCCTCACTCACCCGGAACCGCTCTATGACCTTGCTCTTTTCGGTCGTGCCGAGACTCATCTGCGCCTGGTTGTGGATGTTCACGATGATGCGGATCTACCGCGAATAGGAGATACAGTCGGGTAAAATAGCGCCCGCTGAGCCCTTAGACCACCCCGCCCGACGTCTTTCGCGAGCGTCCGAGCCTCTCCATGGCCGCCCGCCTGTCCCTTTCGAGCTGCGCGGTCAGCTGCTCGGGGCTTTCGAAGCGCGCCGTCGGCCGCAGGCGGGCCACGAATTCGACCAGCGGCCGCGCCCCGTAGAGCGCCTCCCCGTTCCAGTCGAACAGGTGCGCCTCGAGCCCACGTTCCGTTTCCCCGAACGTGGGACGACCTCCGAGGTTCGCCATCCCGTCGTGGAGCGCGCCGTCGAACTCGACGCGCACGGCGTACACGCCGTCCGGCGGCAGGCACTTGCGCGCGTCGGCGAGGCGCACGTTGGCGGTCGGGAAGCCGATGCCCCGGCCGCGACCGGCGCCGGGCTCCACGCGGCCGAGGGCAGAGTACGGCCGCCCCAGGCCTCGCTCGGCTGACGCGAAGTCGGCGGCCTCCACCGCCCGGCGCACCCGGCTGCTCGAGACGGGCTCCGCATCGACCTCGACCGGACCCACGACGTCCACCGCAAAGCCGATCTCGGCTCCCAGCCGCCGCAGTACATCGACGTTTCCCGACCGATCCTTGCCAAAGCCGTGATCGTAGCCGATCACGAGCTCGCCCACGCGCAGCCGCCGGACGAGGATGTCGCGCACGAACACCTCGGGCGGCATCTGGCGCACCGTCTCGGTGAAGCGAACTACGTGCACGTAGTCGAGCCCGAAAAGCGGCCACAGGAGCCGCCGCTCGTCAGCCACGGTGAGGAGCGCGGGCGCGCGATCCGGCGCGACGATCTCCAGCGGATGCGGGTCGAACGTGACGAGCACGGCGGCGCGGCCCGCCTCGCGGGCGCGGCGCACGATTTCGCCGAGCACCGCCTGGTGTCCGCGATGGATCCCGTCGAACGTGCCCACCGTGACGGTGGTCCCGCGCGTCCCCGGGAGCTCGGCAGTCACGCTGCGTCCTCGCCGTCCGGGAAGAGGACGCGCCGGGGACGCAGGCGCGCGTCCCCGCTCCCGCCGTCGGGCCTCGCCGGCGACGGCTCGACGCGGCCGATGCCGACGAACCCCTGCTCCCCATGGACTCTCACCCAGACGGACGGGGGACGCTCCCCGGCCGGAACCGCCAATTCCCGGCCCGCCGAGAACGCGCGCGCGCCCGCCCCATCGAGGACCATGGCGGGCAGGTCCACGACCGCGCTCCAGGACGGCCGGAGCGCCGCGCGCGCAGCCTCCGGATCGGCGAGGTCGCTCCAGGAGAGCGCGTCTTCGACCCGGAAGGGCCCGGACGCCAACCGCCGCAGGGCGCCGCACAGCCCCCCCGTCCCGAGCTGTTGCCCCAGGTCCCTGGCCAACGCGCGCAAGTACGTTCCGGGACCGCAGTGGACCAGGATCTCGAGCTCCGGCCATTCGTAGCGCTCGACGCGGATGGAATCGATCCGGACGGACACCGCGTCGAGGGTGACCGCGCGGCCCGCGCGGGCGAGCGCGTACGCGCGGCCGCCATCTACGTGCTTCGCCGAATAGGCCGGCGGCACCTGGAGGACGGTCCCCTCCCAGGCGGCGCACGCCTCCTCGACCGCGGACCTGTCGGGGAACGACGGCACCGGGACTTCCTCGATGGTCCCCTGTATGTCGTCGGTGTCGCTGCGCTCGCCGAGCCGCACGGTCGCGCGATAGGTCTTGGGATGATCCGTGCAGAACGGGGCCAGGCGCGTGGCCGGCCCTATCCCGAGCACGAGGAGGCCGCTGGCGAAGGGGTCGAGGGTTCCGAAATGTCCCACCCGCCGGGTACCGAGGGACCGGCGGGCGACGTCGACCACGTCGTGGCTGGTCGGGCCGGCGGGCTTGTCGACCGTCAGAACCCCAGCCGTCACTCCTCGTCCTCCGCGGCGCCTCCGGCGGGCTCTGACCCACCCTCCGGATCCAACTCGCCCAGGAGTGCGTCGATACGCGCCGCCTGCTCGAGCGTCCGGTCCAGCTCGAAGTGGAGCTCAGGCAGATACTTCAGCGTGACGTCGCGTCCCAGCCGGGCGCGGAGGTAGCCGCGCGCTCCCTGGAGCACCGCCACCGTAGCCTGCTTGTCCTCTTCGTCCCCCAGCACGCTGACGTACACTCGCGCGTGCCGGAGATCCGGGCTCGTGCGCACGTCCATCACGGTCGTGAACCCCACGCGCGGGTCCTTCATGTCGCGGATCAGACCGGCGAGCTCCTGCTTGAGAAGCTCGTCCACGCGAATAGTGCGGCGGGTGCGATGGGAGGTCACGGGATCACAGGATCTCCGTCTCGTCCGAGATGACGCGCAGCTCGGGCTCACCGTCCAGCAGCGATCGAATGCCATCCAGCGTGCGCTCCACCGAGCGCCGCTCGCCGGCAACGGAGGCGACCGCCAGCTCGCAACGCTGCCACTTGTCGAGATGCCCCGTCTCGGAGACCGCCACGTTGAACTTCTGCGCGATGCGATCCTTCACGCTCCGCACCACGAATCGCTTCTCCTTCAAGGAGTGGACGTTCTGGACGTGGATGTCGAACACCGAATATCCGACAAAGGGCATATCTCACCGGAGGGGAAGAGGATAGACGCTGGACTCTGTCCAATCGTGGACGCGTCAGAACGCCTCAGGTCAAGGCGCACGACGCAGGGGCGCCGAGGCGTAGGGAAACCTACGCCGCAGGCGAACCGAGGAGTGCAACGCAGAGATGAGGCGTTATCACGCGTCCACTACGCAAGAGTGCGTTGGACTTCTTCGATTTTATATGCCTCGATGACATCCCCCACCTTCACGTCGTTGAACCCCTCGACGTTGATACCGCACTCGTATCCCTCGCGCACCTCGCGCACGTCGTCCTTGAACCGCTTGAGCGATCCGATCACGCCCTCGTACACCTCGACGCCGTCACGCACCACCCGGACGCGCGCGGTTCGCGGAATCGTGCCGTCCGAGACGAAGCAACCTGCGATCGTGCCCACTTTCGGGATCTTGAACGTCTCGCGTACCTCGGCGGAGCCGAGGACGACCTCCCGCTTCTCCGGCGCCAGGAGACCTTCCATCGCCAGCCTAACATCGTCTACGACCTCGTAGATGACGCGATAGACGCGGATATCGACACCCTCGCGCTCCGCCGCGGCGCGAGCCCGCGCATCGGGTCGAACGTGGAACCCGATGATGATGGCGTCCGAAGCGGCCGCCAGCAGGACGTCGTTCTCGGTGATGGCACCCACGCCGCGATGGATGACGTCTACCTTCACCTCTTCGGTCGACAGTTTGGTCAGCTCGTCGGCGAGCGCCTCCACCGAGCCTCCGACGTCGCCCTTGAGGATCACGTTGAGGCGCGATATCTCGCCGGCCTGAACCTGCGCGTAGAGCTCCTCTAGCGTGGTCGGCTCCTTGGTGCGCCGGAACCCCTGCTCCCGCTGGAGCCGCTGCCGGCGCTGCGCGATGTCCCGCACCTCCCCATCGTCCCCCAGCACCGCGAAACCGTCGCCCGCTTCCGGGACCCCGCTGAACCCGAGGACCCGGACGGGTTGGGACGGCCCCGCCTCCTGGACGTTGTTCCCGCGCTCGTCCAGGAGCGCCCGCACCCGCCCGTCGAACAGGCCGCAGATGAACGCGTCGCCGATCTTCAGCGTGCCGGCGGTGACAAGCACGGTGGCGACCGGCCCCTTGCCCTTGTCGAGCTCGGACTCGATCACGACCCCGCGCGCGTTGCGGTCCGGATTCGCGCGGACGTCGAGAACATCAGCCTGGAGCATCACCTTCTCCAGCAGGTCGTCTATGCCGGCGCCCGTCTTGGCGCTCACCTCGGCGCACAGGACGTCCCCGCCGAACTCCTCGATGACGACCTTGTGCTGCATGAGCTCCTGCTTCACGCGGTCGGGGCGCGCATCCGGCAGGTCGATCTTGTTGACCGCCACCACCAGCGGCACGCCGGCTGCCCGCGCGTGATCGATGGCCTCGACCGTCTGGGGCATCACCCCGTCGTCCGATGCCACGACGAGGATCACGATATCCGTGGCCTGCGCGCCGCGCGCCCGCATGGCGGTAAACGCCTGATGGCCCGGGGTATCCAGGAACGTCACCGAGCGCTCGTCGTCCAGCTCGACCTCGTACGCGCCGATGTGCTGGGTGATGCCGCCGGATTCGCCGGCGATGACGTTGGTCTGACGGATGAAGTCGAGGAGCGACGTCTTGCCGTGGTCGACGTGGCCCATGACCGTGACCACGGGCGGCCTCGGCTCCAGGTTTTCCTCGGCGACTTCCTCCTCCTCCGGCTCGTCCAGCACGAACGCGTCCTGCCGCTGCGCGGAGTAGCCGAACTCCTCACAGATCAGACTGATCGTGTCGAAATCGAGACGCTGGTTCACCGTAACCATCAGGCCCAGCTCCATGCAGGCCTGGATGATCCGGGTGGCCGGCACCTCGATGAGATCCGCCAGCTCGCCCACCGACACGAACTCCGTGACGCGAATCAGGTTCTCCGGCTCGGCGACATCGATCGGCTCGTCGCTCTCTTCCTTGCGCACGCGCTTGCGCCGGCGCGGGGACTTGCCCTCCATCTTGGCCAGCGTCTTCTTGATGTTCGCCTCGACGGCGGCTTGATCCACCCGCCGGCGACGGCGGCGGCGACGGCGGCGCCCCGGCTGCTCGTCCCCGTCGACCTCCGCCGGCTCCACCACGATCCCCGGCTCGACCGCGGTCTGGGTGTGAGCCTCGACCTCGCCCTGAGGCTTCGTCCTGGCCTTCTCGACGCGTCGGGCCCGCTTGGCCTCTTCCAGCTTCTTCTTCTTCTCCTCCTCGGCGTGTTTGACCGCTTCCTTCTCCTGGTCGAACTTGCCGCGGATGCGCTGGACTGTCTCCTCGTCGATCGAGGACATGTGGTTCTTCACCGGGATGTCCATCTCGCGCAGGAGATTGACCATCGCCTCGCTCGACACGTTGAATTGACGTGCCACCTCGTATATGCGGATCTTCGCCACTAGCCTCGTTCCCCTCCTCGACGTTCTTCTTCGTTGGACACCGCCGCGGCGAGGATCTGCGATACGCCGGCTGCGATGTTCAGATCCGTCACCGACAGCACCGCGACCGCGGGCTTGCCGGCCAGATCCCCCAGCTCGTCCTTCGTCCAACCCGAATAGATACTGACACCGGCGGCGCTCCAGCGCTCCAGTAGCGACTCCTCCCGGCGCTCCGAGAGGTCATCCGCGATCCAGATCGCCTTCGCGCGGCCGTCGCGCACGCATTGTTTCGTCAGCGCGATCCCGACGACGATGCGCCCCGCCCTGCGCGCCTGCCTGAGCAGGCCGGCCACGCGTGGCTTGAGCGCCTCCGGGACCCGCTTAGCCCCCGCTCTGCTGGCCGTTCTCGTCGCCTTCCTGGGGCTCGGCCTCGGCGGCCGCGCTCTCCCCCGAGCCCTCCGCCTCGTCCGCGCCCAGGGCCTCGAGCTCCCCGAGCGCCGACTGGACCTCACCATCCGATTCGCCTTCGGCTGCCGCCGACTCTCCTTCCGACGAGCTCTCCACGTACTCTCCGGACTCCTCGTCCCACTCCTCGTCGACCTCGACGGTCAGCTCGTCGATCATGCGCATGAGCACGTCGACGGTCGCGTCGTCGATTCCCGCGATGCCGAGCAGGTCCTCGCGCTCCAGGTTGATGATGTCCTCGAACGTGCGGTACCCCGCCGCCGAGAGAGCGGCCACCGCTTCGGGGGTGACGCCCGGCACCTGGTTCAGGGGGAAGTCCTCGCCGCCGGCGGCGGCCGCGGACATCGCATCCGTTCCGGCTGCTTCGACGGGCTCCGGCTTGCGACCGAACAGGATCTCCTCTTCCTTCGCCAGATACTCCTGCTTGCTCACGAGATCGATCTTGTATCCGGTCAGCTTTGAGGCCAGGCGCACATTCTGCCCGGAGCGTCCGATCGCCAGCGACAGCTGATCCTCGGCGCAGACGACGGTTGCACGACGCTCGGCGGAGCGCTCGGCGGGCTCTTCGGGTTGCGCCGTGTCGGCACCGCCCTCGGGCTTCCGTCCGTCGGCGGCCACGGCCTCGGCCGGCTGTTCCTCCGTCTCCAGCGCGTCGCTCTCCTTGCGGGCCTCGCGGCGCGCGCGCGCCGCCTTGGACGCCTCCAGAGCGGCGGCGGTCTCCTCCGGACTGGCCGGCTGGAACGGCGCCGGCGCCGCCGTCGGACCGCGGAAGCGTGGCTTGGTCTGGAAGGGCGAGCCGCGCAGCTCGGAGAACAGCCCGCCGTCATCCACTTCGCCGCGCTCGTGGAGGATGATCTTGTACACGTCGGCGGGAGAGAGCGCCTGCGCGATGAACTGTCGCGGGTCGTCCGTCCAGGGGACGATGTCGATCCGCTCGCCGCCCAGCTCGCTGACGACCGCCTGTACGCGGCTTCCCTTCAGGCCCACGCAGGCACCGACCGGATCGACGTGCGGATCGCGCGACCACACGGCGATCTTCGAGCGGCTGCCCGGCTCGCGCGCGATGGCGCGGATTTCCACGATACCCTGATAGACCTCCGGTACCTCGAGAGCGAACAGGGCCTTCACGAAGTCCGGATGGGTGCGGCTGAGGATCAGCTGCGGTCCCTTGGTCGACTCCTTGATGTCCAGCAAGAGCGCGCGAACAGTTTCGCCCTGGCGCAGATACTCGCGCCGCACCTGCTCGCGGGCCGGCATGATCGCTTCGGTCCGCCGATCGAGGAACACCAGCGCGTTGCCGCGATCGACCTGCTGGACCGTCCCGGATACGAGCTCACCGATGCGGTCCTCGTACTCGTCGCGGATGCGGTTGCGCTCCTCCTCGCGGACCTTCTGGATGATCATCTGCTTGGCGGCCTGGATCGCGTTGCGGCCGAACAGGCGGAAGTCGAGCGGAATCTCGGCGACTTGGCCGGGCTGCGGCTCACCGTCGCCCCACGGCTCGTTGACATACGGCAGGGCCTTGGCCTGGTCGACGGTCATCTGGCGGGAGGGATCCTCGAGATGCTCCTCGTCCTCGACGACCTCTTTCAGCAGGTAGATGCTGATATCGCCGGAGGCGGGATCGACGAGGATGTCCGCATTCGCTTCCGGGCCGTAGTTCCGGCGCACGGCGGCGAGCATACCGGCCTTGACCAGCTCGATGACCTCGCTCTTGTCGATCGCCTTTTCGCGGGTGAGCTGCCCGAAGGCGTCAAGGATCTCCATCGCCATATGCGTCGTGACTCCTGTTCTATCGTTTCTACCATCTGACGTGAAGCCTGGCGCGCGCGATCTCGTCGGCGGCGAATGTCCAGCGCTCCTGTCCGTCCCGGACGATGATCCGGAACCCCTCCTCCGTGTCCTCCACCCCTTCCAGCGTTCCCACGAACTTCTTCCGGCCGTCGCGCTTGGTGTACGTGCGCACGTCTATCTCGCGGCCCACGAACCGTTCGAAGTGCTGCCGCCGTGTCAGCGGCCGGTCGATCCCGGGGCTCGATACTTCGAGGACGTACCGCTCCGGCACCATGCCCGAGCGCTCGAGCTCCGCCTCCAGCAGCCGCGAGAGCCGGGCGCACTCGTCGAGGGTGATCCCCCCAAGCGTGTCCACGTAGGCACGCACGACCGGACGGCCGTGCGATCCGGCGACCTCCAGGTCGACCAGCTCGGCACCCGCCTGCTCGACGATCGGCTCGATGACGGCGATCAGGCGGCTGGGGTCAGGCATGGCTCTCGACGGCCGCGGAAGAAAAAAAGTGGGGATTGCGCCCCACTTCGAATCGAATATACCCCAATCCCGCGCGGCGGCAAACCCCGTCAGGGACACGCTCTCGGGTAGCCCGCGAGCGCCAGCATCCTCCCACCGCCGCCGCTCTCGCGCCGGTAGGAGTGGAACCGCCGATCGCAGGAAGTGCAGAGTGGCGAGGAGGAGATGGCGCCGGGCTGCACGCCCGCCGCCTCCGCCTGGACCGTCAGCGCGGCGCGCAGGTCGACGCGCGCCGTGGCCCCGTCGGCCTCGAGCCAGGTTTCCGTCCGCGCACCCGCCGCCGTAGCCTCGAGGGCCTCGACGACCTCGCGGCCCACCGGATAGCAGCAGGGGCCGATGGCCGGACCCCACCACGCCATGATCTCCCCCGCGGGCACGCCGAGCCCGTCCTCGAGCGCCGCGATCGCACGCGGGACGATCTCCCCGGCCACGCCCCGCCAACCGGCGTGCAGCAGCGCCACCGCGCCACGGCCGGGAGCAGCCAGGAAGGCGGGGACGCAGTCCGCGATCCCCACCGTCAGCAACACCCCGGGGCGGGAGGCGATGAACCCGTCGTAGCCCGCCACGCGCACCGTCGCCGGCGCCCGCCTGCCCCCTCTCTCCGGCACCCGCACTCCGTCCGCATGGAACAATCGCGTCCCGTGGACCTGGGAGCCGCCCACGACGAGGTCGAACCCCACGGCCGCCCACTCGAGCAGGGTGCGGTGCGCAGCGGACACCTCCCGGGCGCGCGACTCGGTGTGCCTCCCGAAGTCCAGCTCGCGCGTCGTGACCGCCGCCGTCAGCCCCGGAGCGAAGGCCGACTCCACGCGCGGAAGCCCGCCCTCCCGGAAGCGCTCCCCGGGGGCCTCGGTGGAGAGGCGGGGCGAGGTCACGGCGTGCCCGCGCCCGGCGGCGCCGGCCCGGCGGAGTGCTCGCGCGCAGCGGGAAGCTTCTCGATGCGGACCGACAGCTGGGGGTACGGGATCACGATTCCGGCGGCGTCCAGCGCCAGCTTGATCTTCTCCAGGTATTCGAACTTGACGGGACCCTCGTGGTGGGGGTTCTTCAGCCAGAAGCGCAGCTCCATGTTGACGGCCGAGGACGCCAATTCGGCGACTCCCACCTCGGCTGGAGGCCGCTCGCGCAACCGCTCGTCCCCCTTCACGAGGCTCAGGGCGGCCTCGCGGGCTTTGGCGATGTCGGCCTCGTACGCGACCCCGAAGGGGATGACCACGCGAAGCGAAGCCTGCATCGTATGATTGACGATCTTGCCGTTGACGATGTTCTGGTTCGGGATGATCACGACCTTGTTGTCGGGCGTGTGGATGCGGGTCGAGCGAAGCGTGATCTTCTTCACCTGGCCGAACTCCCCGTCGGCTTCGACCCGGTCGCCCACGCGAAACGGGCGGTCCCAGAGGATCGTCACGCCGGCGATGAAGTTGGCCAGCGTGTCCTTGGCCGCGAACCCCAGCGCCAGCCCCGCGACCCCGAGGCCGGCGATCAGGCTCGTGACGTTGAATCCCAGCTGATCCAGCGCGAGAATCAGGCCGAAGCCGAGGATCGTGTACTTCGCCAGCGTCTCGAGCAGGTTCCGTGCGTCGTCCTCCAGACGCGATCGCTCGAACAGCGGCCGTAGCGTGGTCCGCACCACCAGGTACACGATCACGAACGCCGCCAGGACCCCCACCGCGATCAAGGCCTGGAAGGCGAAACGGATCAGCTCTTCGCGGAACTCCCCGGCGAGCCGCCAGATGTCTTCGGTGGACCGCACCTCGGTGACCCGCTCGACCGCACCGCCGATCCTGTCCATAGCGGTCGTGTCGGGCGCACCGGAAGGCTGCTGAATGCCGGGGAAATCCTCGACCTGCATCAGTCGGCCACGCGGTACCGCACGATGTGCCACAGCGCCGCCACTCCGTCGCGCCAGGTGATCTTCTTGCCTTCCGCGTAGTCCCGTCCGTGATAGGCGATGGGCGTCTCGTACACGCGGAACCGGTGGCGCGCCACCTTCGCGGTGAACTCCGGCTCGAAGCCGAAGCGGTCCGACCGCAGCGTCCCGATGCCTTCCAGGACCTCCCTGCGGAACACCTTGTAGCACGTTTCCATGTCGGTGAGGTTCAGGTTCGTAAGCATGTTGGACAACAGCGTCAGCGTGCGGTTCCCGAGATAATGCCAGAACAGGAGCACCCGTTGGGGCCCGCCCAGGAAGCGGGAGCCGTACACGACGTCCGCCTGCCCGTCGAGGATCGGCTGCAGGAGCACGTCGTAGTCTCGGGGATCGTATTCGAGGTCCGCGTCCTGGACGAGCAGGATGCGGCCCCTCGCGGCCTCGAAGCCGCGCCGCAGCGCGGCGCCCTTGCCACCGTTCTGCGGCTGGAACAGGATGCGGATGCGAGCGGGCTCACCGGCCGCATCCTTCACGACCGCCTCTCCCCGATCGACGGACTCCAGGTACTCGCGCGAGCCGTCCGTCGAAGCGTCGTCCACGACGATGATCTCTTTGTCGTGCGGCGTGGCGGCCACCCGAGAGAGGATCGCCTCGATCGTTCCCGCCTCGTTGTAGACGGGGACCACGACCGAGAGGAGAGGCCTGTCCTCGGCGCTCATTCAGAACGCTTGAACAAGAGCTTGAGGAGCGGCGGCGTCATCAACGTCGTCCCCATGACCATGATCAGCAGCGCGGAGAACACGTCCCGCGACAGGATTCCCGCCAGCAATCCGAGCTGGGCGAAGATCAGCCCCACCTCGCCGCGCGGCACCATGCCCATTCCCACCGCCAGGCGGTTCATCTTGCGCCAGAACACGCCGAAGCCGGCGGCGATCTTGCCCAGCACTGCGACCACGAACAGCGCACCGCCGAGGATGAGGACCTCGTGGTTCGTCGGATCGCGCGGATCCAGAATCGTGATGTCGACGGCCGCCCCGACCGAGACGAAGAATAACGGCGTGAACACATCCGCCACGGGCTTGATCCGCTCGACGATCGCGTCGAACTGATTCGTCCGCGACAGGATCAGCCCGGCGGCGAACGAGCCCACGATCGGGGCCAGGCCCACGCCGTCGGCGAGGTACGCCAGGAGCAGGGCGAACGCGAGCGCCGCCGTCACGATAATCCCCCGGACGCGCATCCGGTTCACGAGCTCGAACAACGGGCGCGCGGTCAGGAGCCCTACCACCATCGCCGCCGCCAGGAATCCGAGCGCCAGCCCGAAGAGCTTGGCCACCCCCGCCACCGATACCTGGCCTGTCTCCGCCAACCCCTCCACCGTGGCCAGGATGAGGAGTCCCAGGATGTCGTCTATCACGGCGGCGCCGATGATGATCCGCGCCTCCGCCGTGTGAATCTTGCCGATGTCGGCGAGCACCCGCGCGGTGATTCCTACTGATGTCGCCGTCAGCGTGGCACCGACGAAGATCGCGACCAGGCCCGCGTCGTTCATGTACAACCGCCAGAACAGATAGCCGAACGCAAACGGCAGCACGACCCCCACGACCGCGACCATGAAAGCCGCGGACCCGACCTTGAACATCTCGCGGAGATCCGTCTCCAGCCCGATCTCGAACAGCAGGATCGCGACGCCGATCTCGGCCATCACGTGCACGATCGAGCCATATGGGTCGCTGGGATCCACCGGTACGACTCCCAGCAGCGAGCTGCCCAGGACGACCCCCGCCACCAGCTCGCCGAGCACGGCCGGCTGGCCGATGCGTTCGAACAGTTCGCCGGCCAGCTTCGCGGCGACCAGGACCACGAACAGGATGTAGAAAAAGTGCGCAACGTCGACGAGATGCGCGGTTCCTTCCATGAGCTCCCCCGTTGCGAGTGGCGGGTCTCAGTCCAGGAACAGGTACGGTCTCCAGCGCTTGTCGGGAATCGCCGAGTAGAATGTGATCTGGGTATACCGGTGCGGCCGCCGGGGAGGTCTCAGCAGCGGCATGTTCGCCTGCTCCGGAGTGCGGCTGCCCTTGCGGTTGTTACAGCGGATGCATGCACAGACGAGGTTCGTCCAGCTGTCGCTGCCGCCGAGCGAGCGCGGCACGACGTGGTCGGTGGTCATCGGGCCCCGGCGGGTGGCGCAATACTGGCAGCGGTACCCGTCGCGCTTGAGGACGTTGCGTCGAGTGAGCGCCACTGGCTGGCGAGGCGCGCGGATGTAGACGCTGAGCCGCACCACGGACGGTAGGGGCACCGCACGCGAAACGGACCGGACCACGACGTCGTAGCGCTCTACGATCTCGGCCTTACCCAATACCACGAGCACGACGGCACGCTGAGCGTGACACACCGTCAGCGGCTCGTAGTTCTGGTTGAGCACCAGCACTTTCTTTTCGAGCAACGGGCTCACTGGTTCTCGTACCCTTCCCGCACCTCGTACGCGTAGTGCAACGTGTCCACCCATTCTCCGAGCTTCCACGCCCCTAACCTGACGATCTCCTCCCAGGACGCGGAGATGAGAGTCCGTCCGCTGAGATCCCGATGGACCTGCAGGCGAGGCGAAGACAGGGGAACGTGGAGATCGACCGCAGTGTCGAGGAGCGCGCGGCGCATCTCCGACTCCCCCGCGGCCTCGGACAGCCGGACGGTCTGCGTCATCGCGTCCTCGAATCGCCAGGCCCGAATCTGTGGGGCCGCGTAGCGCGTCGCAATGTAGATGCCGGCTCCCAGCACGGCCAACCAGAGGAATGCACGTATCAAAACTCCTCCACCACGTGCCGCAGGAGCTCTTCGGAGATCTTGTCGATCGCGCGCTGAATGCCGTCCTCGCGGGTCTCTCCCTGCTCCTCGCTGAATTCGCCCCACTCGCGAAGCGACGCGCTCTCCCAGAGCGTCTCGTCTCTGACTTGATCCTCGAGCCGGACATCCACGGTCAGGAGGACGCGCCTGTTGAAAACGTCGGGGTTCGCGGCCTGTCCGGGATCGTAGGAAAGCGCCTCTTCCTCGTAGCTCTTGATCGTCCCCACGACGAGGAGATCGGCGTCTTCCTCGTCCCCCACGAGCTGCAGGCGCGATTCGTTGAGAAACTCCGAGATGACGCGCTCCGTGAGCTGTTGCGTGAGCTGGAACTCGCGGGTTTCGTTCTGGAAGGTGGGGACGTAGACGGTGTCGAGATGAGCTGGCACGGGAGAGCGAAAGGAGTACCCGCAGGCCACGATCCCGACCAGCGCAACCGCGGCCGGAACCCATTTCGGGATCCTGGATTTGCTATGGGAGCGGCAGGAACACCGCATCCTCGACCTCCTCGTGCTCGCGAGACACTTCCAGCACCAGCCATCGGTCGCGGGCGAAGTCCCGCACCACTACCCGCCGCGGGCTCTCCCGGCCGTCCACCCTGGCGAACTCCTCGAACTCCACACGATACGCGAGCTCTCCGCCCGTCGCCTGCCGGTACTCCACCAGCCGTCCATCCCGCAGCGTGAGCGCGTGCAGCGCGCCGGCCTCCCAAATGTAAAGCGTGCGGCGGTCATCGTGGATCGCGGAGGCCACCCGCTCGGATCGCTCCATCCAACGCCGCACGTCGTAGGCGCCGAGCAGCGCGCCCAGGACCTCCGGCGTGACGAGCGCCCGCTCGCCGGTCAGCTCCGCGAAGCGCGGATCTCCCAGACGGCCGCGCAGAACGTCGCCCTCGCGCGGCAGCACCACCGTGAGGGTGTCCCCGAACAGCGCGAACCGCAGAACCGGCGTCGACTGTGGTCCGAAGACGTCTCCGCGAGCCGCGAGCGGCCGCGAGCGATAGGACAGCGCGCCTTCGCCATGGAAGCGCCGATTGCCTTCGACCAGCGTCACGTCGAAGATCCGCTTGGTGCGCTCGATCGCCGAGTGGATCGCGGACAGCTCGTCCACCAGGGGCTGTGTGTCGGCCCCCGCTTCGAGAGCGCGGGCGGCCTCCGTCGTCAGGGAGGCCATGCAGCCCAACGCGGCGAGCGCGGCGAACATCGCGGCGGGAATCCACGCGCGGCCCCCCGTCACGGCCGCAGCTGGGCCCGGGCCTGCTCGATCTTGTCGGCCAGCACCGGGGCCGCCGATCCCCCGAGCGCGGCGGCCCGGTTGTACCAGACGAGCGCCTCCTTGGCGCGGCCGCCCGCCAGGAGCACGTCCCCGAGGAGCTCGTGGAGCGGGGCGGACTCGGGCGCAAGACGAATCCCGCTGCGGTAGACCTCCTCGGCGTCGGCCCACTTCTCCTGCCCGGCGAGAGATTCCCCGAGCCCCTGCCAGGCGGGCACCGACCACAGGTCGATCCTGAGCGCCATGCGGAACTCGTCCTCGGCGTCCGCGAAGCGGGCGACCACCAGCAGCGCGCGGCCCGCCTCGAGATGGAGGTCGAAGTCCTGGGGACGGATCGAGGCGGCCGCCACCAGATGGCGCGCGGCCGAGCTGTCGTCCCCGCGCGCGCGGTACATGGACACGACGAGGCCGCGAAGTCCGAGGTCGTACGGGGCGAGGGCAATCGCCTGCTCGTAGAGCTCGAGGGCGTCGGCCTTCCGCCCCGCGCGCGCCGCCGCGTTTCCGCGGAGACGGTAGAACCGGGCGGCCGAGTCCGGCCGCCTGCCGGCTTCGGCCTCGATGCGCTCGGCAACCGGCATGAGCAGGGCCTCCACCAGTCCGGGCTCCCCGAGGGAGAGCAGTACCTCGGCCCATTCCAGGCGGGGCAGCACGGCCTCGGGATCGAGGCGCACGACGCGCTCCAGCACGACGCCGGCCAGCCGCTCGTCTCCGTTCCGCCGCGCTTCCAACGCGAGGTGGAACAGGGCCTCGCTGCCTACCTCCGGCGAGATCGCCACTGCCTGCTGGGCGAGGACCGGCGAGCGCGCCGCCGGAAGCGTGAGGAACAGAAGGAGGGCCGGGAAGGTCGGGAAGAGCCGCCTCACTCCCGGAAGATAGGATCGCTCACCTGCCGGGCCAACCTTGGCGGCAGCCGCGGCCATTCCGCATCTTGTGCGGCATGCGAAGGCAAAACCTGCTGCCGCGCGCGCTCCTCGCCGCGCTCGCCTTCGCCTGGGCCTGCAGCGAGGAGCTCCCGCCGCCGGAGCCCGACCGCCCGACGATCGACGAGCGGACGTTCACCGCCACGCTGTCCGATCTGGTGGTGGCGCGCGTCCAGCTCCTTCCCGACACGGCGGCCTATTCGCGGCGCGCCGCGGAGATCCTGCGGGAGCACGGCGTCTCCGAGGAGGAAATGCGGACGTTCGCGGAGGTCCAGGGCCAGGACGACGACCTGATGACCCGTGCCTACGCCCGGGTGTCGGCCCGTCTGGACACGCTCTTTCCGATCGTCCAGCCGGGCGCCGTGCAGCCCGAGGGGGAGCAGCCTCCCGAGGATGAGGACTCCCCGGAGGAGGAGCCGGCGGTGGCCGACACCGCTCCCGCGGCCCCCTGACGCAGCGCCAGCAGCCGGAACTTCAGCTCATTCCCACTCGATGGTCGCGGGGGGCTTGCTCGAGACGTCGTAGGTGACCCGGTTGACGCCGCGGACCTCGTTGATGACCCGGTTGGAGATCCGGCCGAGGACTTCGTAGGGGAACGGGAACCAGTCGGCGGTCATGCCGTCCCGCGACGTGACTGCGCGCAGGGCCACCACGCTCTCGTAGGTGCGGGCATCCCCCATGAC
>JAICQP010000193.1 GCA_025937815.1 Gemmatimonadota bacterium | reverse complement strand
TGCGGCGCGCTTCCCACCTCTGGATCGGCGTCCAGGAGGTGACGCCGGCGGGCGACGAAATCCCGAGCGATCTCCTCGTTCACTTCGGGATGGAATTGCACGCCGCGGACGAGCGGGCCTACGGCGATCGCCTGCACCTCCGTGTGGGAATTGACCGCCAGGAGCGTCGCGTCGGGCGGCAGCAGCGCCACGTAGTCCTCATGCGTCGTCTGCACGCGGAAGCGGTCCGGCAGTCCCGCGAACAGCGGGTCTTCGCGCCCCGCCTCGGTGAGCTCGACGTCGGTCGTTCCGATCTCCCAACCGCCCGGGTGGCGCTCGACGCGGCCGCCGAGCGCCTGGCAGATCGCCTGGTGCCCGTAGCAGACCCCGAGGAGCGGCGCGTCGTGTCGCGCGACCGCGCGGATCCAGTCGAGCACGCGTTCGGTCTCGCGCGCGGGGTCGACGACCGAGCCGCGCGCGCCGGTCACGATCCAGCCGTCCGCCGCGCCAGGGTCGGGAAGGTCCCGCTCCGGACCCGTCTCCCAGACACGACACTCCACCTCACCGCCGAGCGCGCGCTGGAACCATGCATCGTAGTCCCCGAAGCGGAGGATCATCTCCGGGAAGGTGGAGCCGGGCTTCAGGATGCCGATCCGCGGCATCACTCGGCGGAGATCCCCTCGACCATCGACCCGCCCCGCGCCAGGCGCAGCTGGCCGCAGGCGCCTTCGATGTCGAGGCCGCGGCTCCGGCGGATCGTCACCGGCACCCGCGTCGCGCGCCGGAGGGCGTCGCGGAAGCGCAGGGTCTCGGCCGCTGTCGGCCGCCGGAAGTCCGCGCCCGGAACCGGGTTGTACCGCATCAGGTTAACCTGTACCGAGAGTCCCTCCACCGCGCGTCCCAGGGCCGCCACGTCGGCCGGCCGATCGTTGACCCCCGGCAGGTGGAGGTACTCGAACGTCATCCGCTTGCCCGTCGATTCGCACCACAGCCGGCACGCCGCCAGGAGCTGGCGCAGCGGATAGCGACGGTTGATCGGCACGATCTCGTCGCGCACCTCGTCCCTCGCCGCATGCAGGGAGACGGCGAGCCGCACCTGCGGGAACTCTTCGGCGAGCGCGACGATCCGGTCCGGCAGCCCGACGGTCGACACAGTGATCCGGCGGGCGCCGATGTCGAAATAGCGCTCGTCGACGAGCAGCTCGAGCGCGACCCGCAGGTTCTCCCAGTTGAGGAGCGGCTCGCCCATTCCCATGAACACGAGATTGGCGCCGTGACCGGCCAGCTCCCTGTCCCGCTGGAGATGGCGGACCTGATCGACGATCTCGCCGACCGTGAGGTTCCGCTTGTAGCCGATCATGCCCGTGGCGCAGAAGGCGCACGCGAGCGCGCACCCGGCCTGGCTCGAAACGCAGAACGTGTCCCGCCGGGCCGAAGGGATCATCACCGACTCGACCGCTTCACCATCCACGAGCGTCCAGAGGTACTTCCGCGTCCCGTCCGCCGATTCCCGCAACTCCGCGAGGGTGATCGACGGAAAGCGGAACGCGCGCTCCAGCTCGTCGCGAAGCCCCTTGGCCAGCGGAGTGACCGACTTCCACCCGTCCACGCGCCGGCGATAGACGGCCTGGACGATCTGGTCCACGCGATAGGAAGGCTCGCCGCGAGCAGCGAGCCACGCCTTCAGGGCCGGTTGGATGGCGTCCGGGCCATAGCTGAGGAGCTCAGGGCGCGGATCGAGCTGGGCGAGGCGCGCCAGACGACGGTCGCGTGCCGTTTCGGGAGTGTCAGGCATGGGGATCTCGAGCTCGCGCACGCGGACAATCTACGCCCCGGCCTGGCTGGCCGCGCGACCGGCGAGCCACGCCCTGGCCGCGGCCAGCCGATCGCGGACGACATCCGGGCCCATCGCCGTCATCGTCTCGAATATCCCCGGGCTCACCCGCTGGCCCGTCAACGCCACGCGCATCGCCTGCATGACCTTGCCCGCGGGCACGCCGCTCTCCTCGGCCAGCGCCCGCAAGCCGGCTTCCATGGCCTCCAGGTCCCCCCACTGCTCCTCGCCAGCGACGTAGGCTTCCGCGACCGCGAGCGCGCTGTCGGCGAGCGCGGCGTCCTTCCAGAACTTTTCGACGGCGTCGGGCTGGTACTCCACCGGGCCCGGGAAGAACGGACGGCCCTGCTCGACGAGATCGTGCAGGGTCCGGGAGCGCGTCTTGACGAGCGCCATGAGGTCCTCGAACCAGGCCGCTCGGCGAGCGAGCTCCGCCTCGTCGGCGATCCGGGCGTGGACGAACAAGGGCTTCGCGATCGCGGCCACCTCCGCGCCCGAGAGCCGCGACAGGTGCTGGCCGTTCAGCCATTCGAGCTTCTCCACGTCGAACACCGCGCTCTTCCCGGTGATCCTTTCCAGCGTGAAGGCCTCGATGAGCTCGGCCCTCGTCATCACTTCCCGATCGTCTCCCGGAGACCATCCCAGGAGCGCCAGGAAGTTGACGAAGGCGGCGGACAGGAACCCCTGCTCCCGGTACGCGGTCACCGCCACCGCGCCGTGCCGCTTGGAGAGCTTCGACTTGTCGGGCCCCAGAATCAGCGGCACGTGGGCGAACACGGGCGGCTCGACGCCCAGCGCCCCGTAGAGCAGGATCTGCTTGGGCGTGTTCGAGATGTGGTCGTCGCCGCGCACGACGTGCGTGATCCGCATGTCCAGGTCGTCGACGGTGACCGCGAGGTTGTAGATCGGGGCGCCGTCCGAGCGCAGGATGATGAAGTCGCCGATCGTGCGATTCTCGAACGCGGTGTGTCCGTGGACCACGTCCTCCCACGACGTCTCCCCCGCCGGAACGGCGAACCTGACCGTGGAGGGCTCCCCGCCTTCGCGGCGGCGCGCGGCTTCGGCGGGATCGAGCCCGCGGCAGCGGCCGCTGTAGACGTAGGACTCCTTGCGGGCTATCGCGGCCTCCCGCTCCGCGGCCAGCATCTCGACGCTGCAGAAGCAGGGGTAGGCGCTCCCCGACTCGACCAGGCGATCGGCCGCCTCTCGATGGCGCGCGCCCCGCTGAGACTGGTGGAACGGCCCTTCGTCCCAATCGATCCCCAGCCATTCGAGACCATCCAGGATCCCCTGGATCATCTCGTCCGTCGACCGCTGCGCGTCGGTGTCTTCGATCCTCAGCACGAGCGTGCCGCCGGTGTGGCGCGCCCAGAGCCAGTTGAACAGCGCCGTGCGGGCGCCGCCCACGTGCAGGAATCCAGTCGGGCTCGGAGCAAAGCGCACGCGAACGGGAGTGCTCATGCCGTTGACTTCCTCATGTGGACGGAGATATTGCCGACGTGCTCGAAGACGCGATCATCGCCGCTCTCGCTCTCAACGGCATCCTGTGCACCGCGGCATTGGTCTGGTTGCTGAGGCGAGCGGGCAAGCGTCACGATAGCGAATGGCCTGCCGAGCATCCCGCCAACGAACTGCCCGACAAGATCGAGCTCACCTATCTCGACATCGACTCTTTCGGACGCTATCCCGTCTCGGAGATCTGCTCGATCATGGCCGAGCACTACCCCGCGGCGTACGAGCGCTACCGGACGGGTCGGATGGAGAGCGCCGAGCGCCTGCAGGTCTGGGACGCTTGCTGCGCGATCCACGACGCCCGCTTCGAGATCGAAGAGCTCTGCTCCTGAAGCGATAGCGAAGCGCGCCGCTTCGGGGGATGGGCGCCTTCGGCGCCATCCCGGCCGCTTGGGGAGGGATGGGCGCCTTCGGCGCCATCCCTTCGCTCGCCGCGGGGCATTCCGGTCATCCCCACCTCCACGCCGGGCCTCCGGCCCGGATGATCGTCGATCGACGAGTGCCGGCGAGCGAGCTCGCCTCCTCTCGTCCGATCGACGATCGCGCCTCTTCGAGGCGCTACGTGGAGGCGGGGATGGCGGAGAGGGAGGGATTCGAACCCTCGATACGGGGATTACCCGTATAACACCTTAGCAGGGTGCCGCCTTCGACCACTCGGCCACCTCTCCGCACTTCCTGCGGGGCGGATGTCTAGATGACGGCCTCGGCCTCCACCGCCTCGCCGCGCTGGGACACGGTACGGATCAACGCTCCCAGCATTCGACTGCCGTCCATCAAGAGCGTGCGGAGCTC